>JAAGZL010000145.1 GCA_024206335.1 Gammaproteobacteria bacterium | reverse complement strand
GTTCCGTCAGCTTTGGTTTTTGAGCGAACGGAACCTTGGTGAGTTGTTTTGTGGGAGCAGGCAAGCGATCTCCTATTCTCAGCAGGACGCCGACTGAGGCACAGATTGAGATCTCAACGTTGATTCAGTGTTTGCATTAGAAAAGGCGGCTACGTAGTGATTTTTAGACATATAACCGGGCTACCTTCGATAGTTGTACGGCGACAAGTCTATCATCAGCTTATCCCGAATAGTCGTAATTTCCTCATCGTTGAAGTTCTCCTGAAGGTATTCGATCAGTTCAGACTGCCGTGGTTGTCCGAACACTAGGCGGTAAATGGCAAGCGTTCTCAGGATGTGTAGCAAACGAGCTCCATCTTTACTGAACGGGTATAAGGGAACTACTCGTTCGATTGGAAATTTCTCACTTTGAACAGCCCAGTAAGGAACAAGCCCAGAACCCTTTTGGGCTTCAGGCTCTCTCTTATGAGCCTCTTGGAACAGTCTCTCCCAGATGTCGTCATTGTCTATTTCCGAAGCAATCGAATCTCCATAACGAGCAGCTATCTCCTGGCGTATAGCGAGGCACTTATAGCGATTGATACGACCCTCGCGCTGTTCAAGGTCAATAGGATTAGAAGGCAGGTTCCAATGAACAATACGCCGACAGTAAGCGTGGAAATCAAGGCCTTCCTGGCCAATCGAAGTAGTGGCCATCACAAAGGGGCGAAACGGAGAATTGAAGTTTTGTCGTAGACTTGCAACGCGTTTTTCGCCTTCAGGGGTTTCCAATCGTTGGTTACCCAACTGGACTGCCACATGAGTTCTCATTTCCCGGGTCTTGGCAGATTTACCAAGATACCAGTTTATGTCATCAACTCTATATGATGACGTTACAAGCGAAATACTATCGCGTACGTGGAACATCAACTTCTTGTTGTCCATAAACTGTTCCCTCAATATATGGATATATTCATCTAAAACCGCTTGCAGGCAACCTTCGGTACAGTAGTTGAGAACCTGCCGCCAAAATTTTCTTGAGTTGAGGTTATCGTGGTTTGCAATCCGGATGGCGGCAATCGACTCTGGCTTGTTGAAGAGGGTGACAAATCCATCGGCAACGGTCATCGCCCAGGATCGAAGTGTCAGGGGGTTTGATTGCACAGATCGCAATGCCCTATAGGAAACAGATGCCGGGGACGCAATTGCCATGTCCGTCAGCACTTCAACAAGATCCAACGGGATAGGCCCGAGCCCAGCGTCTTCAGGTTTTTCAAAATTCTCGACAAGTCGATTGAAGTACCGAGCCCGTCCACTACTCCCATCCGTATCCGCCCGGAAAAAGCTGTTATCGCTACGAAGCACAGAGTCATTCAACCACTGTTTCGTCTCCTCGTAATGCAAGCCACGATCCAATAATAGAGGAGCCATCCAATACCAGCGTTCGCTGCTTGTACCACTGCCCTCGAACTGGCTATGATTAATTTCTTGGAGGCGCTGATCTATTTTTCGGCTAATTTCTTGTCGGTAGTCGCTCAGTGTCTCAACTGTCCCGTAATCTCGCTCCGGATCAGCAATTTCCGCTAGAGTGCGAGATGGATAAAGGAGACAAAAATTCGTCATCCTTGATAACAGATCATCTCCCCCATCATCATGTCCCTTGACTGCGAAGGTCAGTAAAGGACGAGGATGGCGCCTGTCCTCGGCAGCGAAGAAGTGACGTTCCTCCTGCTCCTTGTCTACCGACCGCGGGTCGCCAATAGTCATCCTCTCTACTTCATAGGAAATTAATGTCGAAATCATCCTCGGCACCATCAGCCAGGACGAAAAAACAAGCGTCTTAGAAAAGCCAGTTGCTGATGTAAATACTCCTTCTAGTGGATAGTAAGACAAACTCGGAGGAACCCAGAGTAATTGATTTGCCTCCTTTGGCATGGCTTCATCCAACAAGCGGAGCAACCTGCTTGAGCGTAACTCTTCGGGCTCGTCTCTCGGTGCCCACCTATAATCTGCGAGTTTGCTCATGTCGAGCCAGGCGCAACTTTGTGCCTTCACTGCCTTTCGTAAACTCCTGTTCCGTCGAAATCGGCTGTCATCCAGGATCCTGCGTACCTTATAACCGTGAAGAAAAGAGAGTACATGTGGAGCAGACTTACAGTACTCGATCGGCTGAATTCCACGCATTTCCTTGTCACCCGCAATTTTTGATAACTGTCGGATCGTCTGATCTGTTGCAATGTAGCTCCGTACATCTCCTTGACTTATTTGCAGCGGCTTTTCTTTCCAACTGTCCTGAACCATTGAGTTGAAATCCAGAGAGTTCTGTACTCTCTCCGTGCGACAAATCACGGGGCGTAAAATCTCTTCCACTGCATTTTTGTGTACCGGATCTATATGCTGAGAATTCTTTGGTTTCAGATTGGAAAGTTGGCGATACAAGGCCCTTCGATGGAATTCGAATGTCTTTAGCTTGTCGTGATCATCATCAAGCAAAAAACGTAGCACGGTCAGCAGTTCACGATAGTGGGCATCAGACCCGTCCTGATCGTCATGCCCACTGTAAGCTTTGAACGGCGTGGCGGATAGCATCAGAACCTTACACTTAGTATTCCCAAAAACATCCCGAGCAATCGATGTTTCCTCTGCCTCTTGATCCTGCTTGGCTGATTCATGGATTCGAATTAACCGTTCAAAACGTTGGAACTCATCGAGGATGTACAAATCCGCCTTCACGGTTTTGAGACAGACTTGCGTCATAGCACGGCGAAGAACCTTGATGAGTTGATTACAATACCAATGCGTAGGCTTTGGGCGGGCAGGTTGAACATATCGAACCCAGAACCAAATCAGGTCGAGTAACGATTCCCCTTCGACATCTACCAACAAATGCTTTATTTCGTACGATGTCAGGAACCCCTTAGCATTAGTTTTACGCAGGAATTTTATGTACTGATCACCAAAGCCATTGCGAAGTCTCTGCCAGCTGTTTTCTTCTCTATAGCCTTGCCGTATGTCTTCCTCCCACTCACTTCTTTGAACTGCTCCCCGTAGTATCGTGGCGACACTCTTTCCGTATCTACGAAAGGCCGGTTCTCCATCCAACAGTGCGGTGAAAATAAGAATTCGTTCCCACTGGGATCCTTGTGATTGCGATGTTTGAAACGAAGTCGCGGGCGTCAATGTACTAATTTCAAGCACAGTATTTTGCCCGACCTGCTCCTCATCTGCCCTTGCCATGTAGGCTATACGGTTGCCTTTGCGTAACGTAACCAGTTCACTGGATAGGAAGTTGAGTTTTTCGATATTCTCGCCTGCAATCGCCTGATTGGAGCAGATATAGGTCACTTTGAGTGGTTTGCGTTTGCCCCCATCCAAATGGCACCCCAGCATTCGGGCAATCAATCCCTTTGCAACGATGGTCTTGCCAAGTCCTGTCTCGTCGGCTACCAACAGATGCCGCTGATCCGAGAGCAGCAGGCGTTCTGTAGCGGCATCCACGGTTGCTTCCTGAAACGGCTTCAGACCTTCCAAAGCTTTCGCAATATCTTGTCGGGCCTTGGCTTTCTTCACTGAGTCTGATCCTGCTCAGGGATAAAGCCGGAAAAAGTGTGCCAAAACTCTTGAAAAGTTTCTGGAATTACTTGGTTTGCATCCGAATCAAGCTTTATCTGTTGTAACAGCGCATCAATGTCTCGCAGCCTTCTTGGGTCACGTGAAGCAGCCACTAACAGGCGCTCATACAACTCCGAGTCCTGCGCCCACAAATCAAAACTATGGCTGTCACCTGTCGACTCACAGCGATTGATCTCGCCCAGCAGGTCGGTCTTATTGATATCGTCCTGGAGTAGGAACTGAATATAACGAAGAAAGGAGCTCTGATTTTCGACTATCCTTCGAAAGATCATCGCAATGCGTGTATCCGGCATACCATCAACGTCTATTTTTCTCAGAAACTGCCGGTGGACACCTGTATCAGTCCGAATCTGAACTTCGATGAATGCACTGAGCTCATGTTCCGGGATATTTCCAAAACTAAGCACATCATTGCCATTATCAAGGAGAGCCCATTCTACCTGGGTGTTGAAAGGACGCAGCCCTATACTGCAACCCTTCGGCAGTTGCGGCCGTGACGCGTTAATCGTCAGGTCGTATTTATCTTTCTCAGCAGTTGCAGTGATTCTCGCTTTCGCCTTGCCCAATTTGAGGAGTAGTTCGTGCTCGAGTTGTCGAAGTACGGTTTCGGCTTCAGTTTCTATTTCTGCGTCAACCACTTCGCCTGATTCATACCTTTCGAAGACTCGTAGTGGCTTATCGGGATTGTCTCCCAGCAGTTGCAACAATAGTTGATCAATCCCTACATTAGCGATGTCACCTCGTAACTCGACACCAAGCTCAGTGTTACGACTCATTCCTGCTTCAGTTGCATTGGCGGAACCCAAATGCCAGGTGACACCATTGTTATCATCTTCCAATACGAACAACTTAGCGTGTAAGTTCTGTTCCTCAATTTCGTTTGAATCCTCTTCGTCAATTTCCGCGCTGGAGTTGATTGCACCGGTGCCAGTGATCTGCTCCCCGTCCACGACCAGGCGGGAAATCTGATAAACCTCGTCGTAGTGGCTCAGATTATCGGCTGGGATATTTCGTAACTCCTCGTGCCGCCCAAACAGCCAACATTCATCTTTGGTCATCTTTCGCAACCGCGTTAGTGTCTTTTTGTGCAAAAAAGGTGAAATGATCAGCGTTCTTTTAGCCCTGGCTGCCCGTACAGGATGCTCTAGCCCGTCGAGTCCAGACAATACAAAGTGAGGATTACCCTCAAAACCATCAGGCGTATCGAATATGACCTTACTCAGTTCTGCCTGCAAAGTTGCATAACCATCCATGGGAGCAACAGAATTCAAATATTCGAGTAGTTTTAATAAGTCATCGTTAGCTTGTTTGGCTCTTTTGTTGACTACTCGACCCTCGAAACTCGCTGCCAAATCCCAGCTCCGGTCAAAGGTCAAGTTGCGGGACATCACTAAGACTCTATACACCACAGGAAGGTCTTTCGCGACATAACGCAATACCCAGACCTTGGGATGGAAAGACTCAAAGGGACCACCTGGTAAGATTTCGTGCACCATCGGCTCGATGTAGGCATAGAGTGCATTCTGGCCTCTTGGGATTTTAATCCGTCCCGATTGGCAGTAAATCTGTACAGTTTTAGACGCTCGCTTAATCGCCTCAAGTACCTGAAAGCGTTCACCAGTTAACTTACCATCGAGTGTTTGAGAAAAGTGCAAAGCAACTGGAATCGATAACAGCGTATCGAGATCAAGCGAAAAGGTTGTAGCCACAGCCCGATCGAGAGCATAGCCCTCGGGCGGAACGAGCTGCATGCCGTAATCAAGTCTGTCATTCTTGTAGTCCAGCATCAGGAGGTTTCCTTAGAATCGAGACCATCCAAAATATCCTTGACGATCTGCCAGGCGGTTGGGACTCGGTAAGTAAGACCGCTAATCCCGACCCATTCGCCCTCCTTTACTCGCTCACCGCCGGACCGCAGGCGTGCCCGACCGCCTTTGTTAAGATTCTCCTGCATAATGACAATCTCATCGAGGCGTTTAGATTCGCCGTGTTCGATTGCATGACTCCAGCCTTCGACAAAAGTTCTAACCTGTGGCTTCAATACCGAGCCGTTGTCGCTTACTAGTCTCCATATCCAATCGGTGTTCCACCGGTTCCAGAGCTGATGATCATGAACGATAGAGTCACACCAATCAGTCCACAATGAATCGAAGGAGCCTGGAGTACCGCTATTGCGTTCTTGTAGGAGCTGGTTGTAGCGGATATGGGCTCCGTACGTCACACGCCAGAAGTCGGACGCAGCCTGGACGGTCTGGTATAGCTCTTCATCAATATGTTTGAGCTCCTTGATGCAGTCGAGCGTCAATAGGCTATCAAATTCATTCCCTGAAAGTCGCAACAACTCCTCCATCCGACTGTCGTCGCCAAGGAGATAAGCGAGCAGGCTACCACGAGCATTTTGGATCACTGCAGATTGCAGGTACTCGGCTTCGATACTGGTCAGATGTATGCGTAATTCATCTTTCCATCCATTATTGGCGTCAGGGATCTTGATCGGTTGTAACAAAATGTCACCCGCATCTTCATCGTCGCCACGTGTTGTCTCGGAACTATCGTGAATATATGCATCTGTTTTGGAGCGCCGTTGGTAATTCGTCAGGAACTCAGTCAGCGATAATGGAGTAGTAATCAAGCCAAAAGTACGTAAGCCATTCCAGTACACCGACGAAGGCATCCGTTGCAGTAGTTTGTTTTGCGCTACGTTTTCGGCTCCGAATATCCCAAGCTCGCTCTCTCCGTGATGCTTACTCACCAGTAACTTGTTGCAATCGTCCTCGCTCTGCTGCAAGTATATTGCCAAGCTGGAATACTTCCTCTTCTCACGTTCTGATAGCGCATCGTAATCACGTAGTATCCTGGGGATGATGATGAGATACTTTGCACGGGTCTGAACTGTAGAGAGGCCTGGGAAAAGGCGATTACTGAAGGCGTTACGAATAACTCCAATACCAAGTTCATCCACGGTACCAGGTTCTGAGAGTAAACCGATTACACGTGTGACCTTATCGCGATGCTCCGGTGAAAAGTCAATCCAACCCAGTAACGATCCCACTAGCTTCCCTTAAATATGTTCAATAGAGGGGATTCAGACATAGCTTGTCTGGAAGTCTTGAATCGATCCGAATTCAATCAAAATGTGTTGTGGCCCATCCAGTTTCCGATTATTGAGATTACCAAAAGGTTCTGCTCGTTGGACTGGTTCAAGATATTTCATTATTTCTGTTTCCACCTATATTTACTGTTTAACACCGCAACTCACCTGCAATACCGGCCTTCTCGATCGGATAGCCAAATACTCCATTGTTAATGCACGGTGACAGGTAAAAATATTCCTAAAGTTGCGTACGCCGATTAGGTAAATCCCCTCCCCGTCTTTCGAACTGGAACTACGGGCAGAATATGCTTTAAATTTAACAACTTGTTTATTTAGGTTAGACGTATTGGTTCCATGATGCTGGAATAAATTAGCGGAGTAATTGTTCCATTTAAGAAACTGATGATATTGATATGATTAACTTCTCACAAATGGTGATCTTTACTGGTTTTCCTGGTCATGAATAAAAAAGCCTATCAATGTATAAAACTGGCCAACCAACACAAAAAGTCATCAATTGTGATGCTTGGCCTAATGACAAAAACTATTCGCCAGCCCGCAGAGAAAACACTCTATTGTTTATGGCGTAAATATGGATTAGACAAAAAGTATGATCTCGATATTAGAATTAGCCTATTACAACAATGGATCTCAATCCTATATGGGCAGAACACAGATATTCTTGAAATAATTAAAAAGATACGACAAGAACGCACTAAATCTTACCAAAACATTTCTAACGCAGGAGGCTCAGTGAGTTTCATTGATATTATTGATTCGGTGATAAAGTATAAGCTCGATCTCGATTACTATGAGTAATAGGTAGAGTAAACTTTGCACCGCCAATTTAAATTCCTTATGAAGTTCTTTAAGACAAAAGGTAGCAAATAGGAATCTAGAATAATTGAGATTGATTAAAGCATCCTATTTACTCAGAATATTGCCCCGGAATTTCGAAAATTATAATTCCATCTAGTGCAGCCACCTATACTGCCGATTGAATCTCAGCAAGAAGTGTAGTCATTGTCTCAATTGAATCAGTCTCAAGACCAGGTAGTGAAAGATAGCGTCTGCATGCAATCGCTGCAGCTTTATAGTTACCATTTTTATTTTCAACCTGTGCGAGCATGAAAAGAGCAAGTGCGTAGTTCCCGTCCAGTTCAAGAACAATTTTGAATATTCGCGATGCTTCTTCTAGTTGCGCTGTCGCCAAATAAGCAATACCAAGATTATTGAGCTTCGATTTATCTCCACAGTTTTCATGCACCACAGTCGTCAAGTCGTCGAGCGCCTCTTGAAAACGACTCAACGCAAATAGCACAACTCCCCTGTTGTACCTCGCTTCATCGTCTCCTGGCTCAATAGCCAGAACCCGCCCATACATATTCAAAGCGTACTCATGATCATCCCGCTTAGAAGCATTGAGAGCCTCGTTATAATAAAGATTGATGACGCCGGGCCGCTCATGACTATTATTAATATTAGGAAGAACCATCTCGGTGAATGTTTTGTCTGCTTCAATGAATTGATTTAGGTAAACTAATTCAATTACAGCCTCTGCAATTGGTCGAATAGAAGAGTCGTCCAACCTTCTAAGCTGGCGCCAAGACTTCAGAGCGTCCATATGCTTACCGGAAGATCGTTCGATGATGGCTTTAGTTTGCCAAGCCAAGCTGGAAGATGGATAGATGCGAAGTGATCGTTCATTACTTAGGGCAGCATCATCTAACCTTCCAAGGTTATACTCGACATTGCTCCGACCATGCCATGCGCCAAAGTGGTCCGGGTGAACTTTGATGGCTTCTCTATAACACTCCATAGCCTCCTCATTTCGATCAAGTTCATTAAGTACATTTCCGTAATTTGCCAATACAGTTGCGTTATCTGGTTCCATTCGGGAAGCCTTCTCCAAGTATGGAAGTGCATCATCAAATCTATCCTGCTGAGCGAGTAATGAGCCAAGATTACTAATTGCTGAGAAGTGATCTGGATTCTCAGTAAGAACACGTTCGAATAAAACAATCGCCTCATCGACTTTTCCAAGATACTTGAGGCTGGAAGCCCTATTGGAGAGATGTTCGGGGTCATCTTCACGAGCGCCTCGGATCAGAAGATCACGACTATAATTATTCCGGAGAATAGAGCGAAGTTCGTCACCCAGCTCGAAAAAATCGGAAAAACGATTCTCCGGTTTGAATTCGAGGCACTTTTCGATTGCACTTCTATAGCAATTTAAGGGGAGCCTCAGGTTAGCCTGCTTCTGGACCTTTAACATAGACTCGAGGAAGTTCGCGCCTTCTAGCGCCTGCCTAAAGAAAGGTGGTTCATGGCTATGGCAAGCGAGTTGCGCTAAGACTAATCCGAATCCGTAGATATCGCTACGAATGTCAGGTTCCGCTCCCCGAAATATTTCAGGGGGCATATAACCTGGGGTCCCTGCAATAGGTGTTTCCATACCTGAAAATACTCGAAACTTACCTGCCTCTAGATCTGAATTTTTTGCATCTGCTTTGTTTGCAAACCTTGATGGAAGGGCGATCCCAAAATCGGCAATTTTGAGAGTATTTTTCGGACCGATTAGAATATTGGCCGGTTTGATGTCCCGATGCACACGCAGGCCATTTTGCTGGGCGTGTTGCATACCGTAACAAAATTGGATGGCTAGTCGAAGAACTTCAGGCTCGTCCCAATATGGGTTTGCCATCGACAAGTAATCTAATAGTGTGACTCCACCCGACTTGCCAGGGGCAATGTAATCCATTGCAACGTATAATTGACTGCTGTACTCACGTACTGCTCTGGCAGTTAGTATGTTGACGTGTCGGTCCAGATTAACCCAGAGTAGCGCTTCGGCACGGAAGTTTTCCCGTGCATCCTTGTCCATTAGCGATTCAGTCAAAAACGTTTTTAACGCGCAACGTTTTCCACGCTGAAAGTCCTCGGCCAAGTACACTATACCCATACCACCTTTCCCTAGCACTCCAACAATCTCGTAATCGTCGGCAAGGCGCGAGCCAGCTTCGAGAATTCTCATAACAGAACCTTATAAATCATGTATTAAATGAATATACCTATCAAATTAAGTTTAGGTATGTCCTATAGAGCATTTTTACTTCGCTGCATGTCCCACTGTCGAAGCAGTAGGTATGTAACCGTTTCCATCTATACTCTTACTATTTAATTTATAGATTTACAAGATATAAGAAATCCTTGTTACTCAACGAAACCTTCAATTCTCTTCTTCCTTAAACGCGAGATTTTCAGAATGTTTAATGGGATCAATCTTCGCAGCATAACCGAGCGCCCATTCGACCCAAATCTCCAGTCCGTCTGTCTCAATGCTAGCTCGTTTTACCTCTTCAATGTACCGCCTGATATTTTCAGCTGTTTGCCAGCTCTCTATATCGCTTGAGAGTTTCTCAATTTTTTGTTTTTCAATATTCACTAAACGTTGATTTTCGTGCCACTGACGATTTCTCTCCGCCCGCTCCTTCTCCCGTTGCTCACATTCCTGACGATGTTCCTTAATCACATAAGCCGCGTGATGTAATCCGGTAATAAACGTACCAAGACAATTCTCTATAATCTGAATTTTACCATCACTCCAGGATTGCCTTATGCCGAGATAAATGGCATTTCTTATTTTTAAAGTAAGATTTCCCGTGGGCACATGATCGAAACGCGGAGTCCATCCAATATAACCGCCATACTCGGTTTTTTCTTTCGGTGTTAAGACATGATCTACTGATTTAATCTTTTCATCGATACCGATCTCAATCTCTTCACCCTGCACAACCACTAGTGTCCTGGCGGGATCGCCCTTCTTAATTTTTATTGTAAAATTGTGATATACGAGTGCTTTTACCAGAGTATCCATTATTAAACATGCTCGCTCGACACAATCCTTTGTTACTCTAATATCGAGATAAATCTTGTTTCTAGGGATCAGAATATTCCTATCCCCAATCTTTCCATTTTTCAGTGCATGGAGCGTTTTACTGGTTAACGGATGAGGGTTTACAAGATTATCCGGACAAGAAATATGCTCTATTTCAATTTCGCCACTTGAGGGTTTAGGCATTTTTCGGGTTGGATAAATGGCCACTTTCCCCACACCCTTAGAACTCAGTGGTGGTAGTTCGGATCTTTGATGAGTCTTACCAGCTTCAATTTTCTGCCAGTAGCCCCTTTTCGGACGAGGCACTTCCATGCGCTTACATATTTTGGCGAGTCCAACATCAGATAGCCCGAATTCCAGGGCCAATTTTGAAATGGGTGTTAACCAGACCTTTATGAACAATTCTTCCCGGGTAATTATCGCTTCTTTTTTATGCACTGATGAGTACCTGTATGAGATCAATTAACTGAAATTCTGACACGTATCCTATGCAAATGGTCAGACCTGTAGAAATTGGCTTACCAGGGTTCTCGCCAAAGCAGACGCTGAGAAGCGCATGCTAGACGGCTGCCTTTCGCTAATAGAGGACGCTTAAAAGTTTCACGATAATATGTTACTGGGTCATATACCTTATAATCCAATTTTAAGTCGACTAACTAGAGAGATACATGTCGCAATACATAAAACTACTTTCAGACATAAGCTTTATGACGGGATTGATAGGATACCCTGAGTATATAGAGCGATGTGAGGTTGCTGATTGGTTGGAGGACTCTGGTAATCACATCTCTGACCCGAGAATATCAAATGAAGATAATGAGGAATCTCATTCCGAAGATGATTATCGAGATGACAGCCACGAAATAGAAGAAAGACCGAGCAAGAGCAGTAACCCCGGAAATGATGATTCTCCTTGGTTAGAACTGCTGATGATGAATCAATGGATGTTTACAATTGGCGATGAAGATTGCTACCCATCAGTCCCGCATGGACATTTTCAAAAAAAGACGAGGAAGTGGCCAAAATTAAACCCTTATACAGGCCGAGTGTTTACTGATGTTCATAAGGAAAACGCAGGTATGAGACTAAAAAAACGGGATATGCGGGAACTTTGGAGTGATCCGGATTTTATTGGACATTGCCGAAAACAAGTGCTTTGGTATAGTGATTTCGCTCCCAGCTATGGGTTTCCAAGAGCCCGGCGCGGTAAGTTGATATTCCCAAAGTGGAGATAAAGTCTAACAAACGCACGCAGTCGGCCCCAGCAGAATTTGTTCACTGATCCGAGACGCTAAACGTCGATTCAAAATTGAGACACAGCACGATGAGCAGTAGACCACCACACCGAGGTGCAATAGATAACTTACCTGCGTTTGCAAAGAGATTTGTGCTTGGGCGATTATCTGGGTTTGAGAAGGACATTAGTATCTGTCTCACGCCAACCACCTTGAAGGATACTAAAACCGTTACACATGCATACTTTCCAGCCTTAGGAGCATGCTGTGGGACAATTGAGTATCTGACTGCACTTTATCATGGCAACATGAATAATATAGGTTGGCAACAAGTGGTATCGTGGGCGGAGGTGTATCTCCCGCAAGCAGATTACAACGAAGACGTAATTCGTGTTTTGTTCGGAGTATTTAGACATCCAGTTGCACATAGAGGAATATCTAGTGGTATCTGGGTTGATAGGAATCAAGGACAGGGATTAGGACGACGCATGACGTGGAAGGTTCTTGCAAATTCGAAGCGCCCTCCAATTCGAATAGTCCCAGAAAATAAAAAATTGGTAAGTGATCCCCCTTGGCCCTGCCAATATAGCCACAGAGTTCATATTCATCTCAAAACTCTAAAAGCAGATATCATTGATAGTGCAAATAGATATATTGAAGATCTTGGTGATTCACCGGTTTTACAAAATAGCTTTCTTTCGTGCATGCGCCAACTGTATCCTGAACAATGATAGTAATATTTGACAAGATGCTTAACAGGCGCACGAACCCGGACAAAGTATCCACTACGGAGTAGAGTTTAGCGTCCCAATTCGGTCGTTGTGCGTACCAGGAGTAAAAATGGCTAAACCGGAAAATCGTTCTCAGCTAATGGGCTATTTTGGTGCCAAGCAAAAAAATATTGTTTGGAGTTGGTGCGCCGTCAATGAAGATGAGAAAACTATCTATTTCAGTGTATGGACTGATTATCGCAATAAATTCGGTAAGAGAGAGAGAGATTACTATGTTATTCAGGAGCCGCACTGGGGTGTTAACAACGAGACAGGTTCTTTTTCTGCGGCCAGAAACGATCACGATGAAAAGTTTGAGAAAGCATTAAATGGTGGCTACCGCACATTTGGGTACTTTGTTGAAGCAAAAGATAAAAATGTAGTCCCGAGAGAAATTGCAAACACTAAAACGTCTTTCGTTTTCTCCTTGAAAATAGAAAGGCTTGATGATGGCAGCATTATTGGCTATCCACTAAATAGAATTGAGGTTAGATGAAAAGTACGCATAACAAATGTATGCAGTCCGGCCTGACTACGCTAGGTCGCTGATGCAAAGCGTTAGTTTTTATGAGTAGCGATCGCACACTCTTAGCAGCAATGAAATCCGTTGTTTCGGCAGCAGGCATCAATGAAGTTCCAACAAGCGGCAATTTTGTAATCGGTGAGGAATCACTACAGTTGTTTCCAGGTTCTGTTTACGGATTTGCATGTGAACTAGATCATGTGGTGAAAGAGGCGTTGGTTTACGAAGCCATATCAAAGGGTTTATCACGCATGCGCGATCCTTCGGAGTTTCATCCTATTACTGGCAACTTATATCCACTCTACTGGGGAAAGGATAAGCGATTGGGCGCAAGGCCCTACGAGCACATTGGGGACCCAACAGGCACGGGTGCAATTCGTTTAAGTACCTATGAGGTTCTTCTTGATAGAGACATTTCTTGCGCTGTTGTAATAGTTTCAGATAACGATAGAGCGGAAATGTCCTTAAAAGAACGTTATCCCGATTTAATGAAAACAACCAGAATTAAACAGAATTGTATTTAGAAGACTTATCCTCCCGTCCAATAGATCGCTTTACGCTATACATGAAATGCTGGCTGAAGAATCGGGGGCAACATTGGGGGCAACTAGAGTTACATAAAATGGATAAAACCAATAGTTTCAGATACTTGGATGAGGTTTTTGGTAGTCGCCGTCTCCACCTGGATAGATTTCACCTAAAATATACAATCACGATGAAAAGAGCCCTCTGCATGGACTTTTGCATCTTCATCGGGGGCTAATTGGGGGACTAACTAGAAAATAGAAAACTCATCTAATTGATTTTAAATGAGTTTCTTTATTTAAATGGCGGAGAGAGAGGGATTCGAACCCTCGATACGCTAAGGTATAGGAAGCATAAAGCACCCCATCTCAAGAAGCCAGCTGTCCTGATGGCGTTTTCTGCAGTCAATGGTGAGCGATTTGTTTAGGTGGAAATTTTATTTCGGTGTTTTTTAGGCGACCACGCTCTGTTACAGCTG
>JAAGZL010000144.1 GCA_024206335.1 Gammaproteobacteria bacterium | reverse complement strand
TAAGCCATCACGCCGGCATGCAGCAGGCCAAGGGTAGATGGAAAAGGGTAGCGTCCCCAATAACCTTTTTGGTGGCTTTTCCTTTTTATTTTAAGGGTTTATGGATTTTCGTTCAGGCACTAATTATGATTATGCTAAACATGATTATAATTTATGGATGACTAACTAACTATATGCTTCCCAATAGTGCTAATCTGAGAAAAAGACCACTCCTCCTCCAATGAGAAAAAACAATGATGCGGCAGCTCCAACATAAATTGCAATAATGACAATCTTTGAGCATATGCGATACCAGGTTGGAACAAGACGGTCAGCTCTGGTAATGCCTCTCTTTAATCCACTTTGAGGGTTGGCTATAGTGCGCATGAACATCACAGTCCGAATTGGTGCATAGGGGACTCCAGAGAAAAACAGGCATTCAAACTCTCTAAAATATGGTGGCTTGAAATATCGTTTCAAAACCTCTCTTGGCATTAAGAAGTGCATCACCAGAATTGCAGCAAATACAATAGGCAGGAAGATAAATATCGCGATCATTAGTGAAAAAATATACTCGCCGAAGATTTGTTGAATATTCATCTACAAATTCTGTCTATTCCAGTAGCCGACACCAAGTCAATGCGATTTCCATGCTTATCATACACAGTTCGCGCCACTTTTCCCGAAGCATAACTAACCGCTGTGGTGCTGGCAGCCAATATGATTGCAGTACCCCAGCCAATCGGGTTGGATACAAGAAACACACCTACGATGGCTCCGGAAATTCCCCCAATAAAGGTACTTGCCAAAGTCTCCACAAATATCTCATTCTTCTCATGCTGATCCTGCGTATGCGCAATCTGCATACAGGAGGCCGTTACGCCAACGCCTGCCAAAATGATGCCACCGTATTTACCCATCTTCGCCAGGCGGTTAAGTCGATCAAAATTCTTCTGAATGTGAGAAGTTGCCGGTATGCCGCCACCTTTGGCAATTCGAATCGATTCACGAGAGGTTTTACCTCCGAAAAGGACTTTTTCTGCTGGTCCCAGGTTTTTTCTAAGCTGGTCGAGTTTGGTTGCACGACGGTAATCATATTGTCCTCTGGTAAGTACGCCTTGCTTATAGTCTGCATAAAGATCGCTGACATCATTGATCAGGCCCGTGTTGCCGGGGCTAAGCATATTGCTGGTCGCGCCAGTGGCAACGCTCCCGGGTATGACGAGTCCTGGTGAATGATGCTCGAGCCAGGCCAGTGCCCAGAAAAAGTCTTCATCCTGCCGGGTAACTCTTTCGGTCATAGACGGGCCGTCTAATTGTGAAGCTGGCGACATACCGAGGCTACGCAAAGAAGGTTTAACTGTGCTTACTGATTGTGGCACTACACCCAGATGAATAACCTGTCCGGCATGAATTAAATTCGGGTTTTTGATTTGCGGATTGATGCTCAACAAAAAATCCAGTGATTTCCGGTAACCGGTACCGCCTGGTACCTGACCATACATCTTGTGCATGATTAACGACAAACTGTCGCCGGGTTTGACTTTATAGTCATAATAGAGTGGATTAGCACTTAAATTCATGAGCGGATCCCTGTCCAGGAAAATACGATTAAGGTGATAATCATCACACTCATCGGGGTTAGAGTAAAGCATTCCTGTTTCGTTTTGGATATAGCTGATCCTCACCAATCATTAACCATATTTAGCCAAAAAATTACCCAAGATTAAGCAAACCATCATTTACCCTGTGCAGATATTTTTTGTATACTGCGGCGCAGAAGAAAAAACCACCTGAATCAAAGGGATGACGATAATGATTGACTCACGCACAAACCCTGCTAGTAAGCGCCTTTTTTCAACTAATTTTGTATTTCTTACTCTGATCACCCTGTTCGGCCTTAGGTATAGGAAGCATAAAGCCCCCCATCTCAAGAAGCCAGCTGTCCTGATGGCGTTTTCTGCAGTCAATGGTGAGCGATTTGTTTAGGTGGAAATTTTATTTCGGCGTTTTTTAGGCGACCACGCTCTGTTACAGCTGGTG
>JAAGZL010000143.1 GCA_024206335.1 Gammaproteobacteria bacterium | reverse complement strand
CACCGGTATTACCGATACCACGGTGGCGGAGAATGCAGCCTTTAGTAGCTCCTCCCCAACACTCAGTGGCGATACCCCCATAGGTAACATCACCTATACCCTTAGCGGAAGTGACGCGAGTGACTTCAGTGTCGATCCCGGTACTGGCGTGGTGAGCATGGTAGCTCAAGACTATGAGAGCCCGGCTGACGATGATAGCAATAACGTCTATGAAGTCACCCTGACAGCAACTGACGAAGATAATAACAGTGCGAGCCTGGCCTTTAGGGTCACAATCGAAAGCATTGATAATGATATTCCCATTATTACTCCTTCAATTATCCCTGTCGCAAATTCCTCTGCTTGGCATAAAACGCAGGTAGAGGTGAGTTATCTTTGTACCGATAGCGGAAGTGGTATCGCTTTTTGCCCAGAAAAGAATCTTGTTAATGTTGAAGGAGAAGGGCAGGTTATCTCAGCTACAGCAATTGATATCGCAGGCAATCAAGCAACAGCAAGCGTTACTTTAAACATAGATCAGACCGTACCCAATCTGCAATCATCTGCATTGCCATTGCCGAATGCTAACAATTGGAACAACACAGCAGTAACAGTATCTTATATCTGTGAAGATACTCTAAGTGGAATAGCTAGCTGTAGCCCTGCTGAAATACTAACAGGAGAAGGGCATGGCCAAACAGTTACAGGGCAGACAACTGATAATGCCGATAACAGCACTGAAATATCTCACATTGTCAACATAGACTTAACACCGCCTGACATTATTTCATTACTATCTCAACAGCCTAATGAGGCTGGCTGGCATAAATCACCCGTAACACTAAACTTTGATTGTCAGGACGAACTAAGTGGAGTGGCAAATTGTAATGAACCAGTCACTATTAGCAATGAAGGTGAAAATCAAAGTGTTATCGCTCAAAGTTCAGATAATGCAGATAACACCGTTTCCACAGAACACCTGGTTAATCTTGATACAACAGCACCTGTAATTAACTTTATAGCACCACTTCAAGAAACAGAATTGCCAAGCTTACAACCGACCATTGAGTTTACTGTCAGTGACAATACCTATCTTGATGAGGCCAGTTTAGCAGTAACAATTAATGGCTCAGACTTCCCCGGGGTTTGTACGCTAACTGAAGGAAATGTTAGCTGTATTCCCGATAGCAATCTACCGCGTGGAGCTGTCCAAGTTTCTGCAAGCATTACAGACATTGCCAGCAATATCACAACACAAACGCATGACTTCCTCATTCAAGAAGACCGAGACAACGATGGTGTTGCCGATGTGGACGACTTATTCCCAGATGACCCAAATGAATGGGCAGACTTAGACGCAGATGGCATAGGTGATAACAGCGACCCTGATAAGGATGGCGATGGCATTAACAACGACTACGAAACACAGCTAGGTACAGATCCGGCTGATGCCAGCAGTGTCCCGGAAGACTTTGACAGTGATGGTATACCAGACAGCATCGATGATGATCTCGATGGTGATGGAGTTGCTAATGATATAGATGCTTTTCCTAATGACCCACTAGAATCTTCAGACTTAGACGCAGATGGCATAGGTGATAACAGCGACACAGACCGTGACGGTGATGGTTTTTCAAATGAAGAAGAAATCCTCTATGGCAGCAACCCAGATGACTTCAATGATATACCAGGATCAGATTTACGGGTTATCTTCTCAGCCACAAACCCGGCCACATCCGATGATCAGTTTGTACAGTTGCAAGGTACCGTGTATGGCGACACCATCGACAGCATTTACCTAACATCAGAGCATTACGCAGGCACAACTTTTGCTGCCACTGTTGATGGTAATACTTGGCAGTCTCGTGTCTCACTAAAGGTGGGAACTAATACTATAACCGCCCATGTAGAGGGTAACAGGCAAGAAGAAGCTGAGGTCCAAACAAGTATTACAAGAACAGAATCTGCAGCCTTGGTCAGTCTGGTATTTACCTCACCAGATAATAACAAACTCTTTAGTGAGGGCATTATTGTTGTTACAGGCCAAGTCAGTAGTGAAGTCATTATTGAGACACCGGAAGTCAGTATCAATAATGTCGTTGCACAGGTCACACAAAATGAAACACCCACAATATATGATTTCACAGCAACCATCGGTTTAAGTGAGGGAAGCAACACCCTGGTTGGCAGCACCATTGTGTTATCACAAGTGCTACAAAAAACATTGATTGTACATTATCAACCAGAGACAAAAGAAGTCTCAGCACCCACCATCTCAATCCTTACCCCACAGCCTGAGGTAACATTAAATACAGATAGCTTTATCTTGAGTGCAAGCATTCTCTCAGAGGCGGGTATCGATACTGTTAGCATCAATGGCCAGCCTGAAACAATCAGTGCTTCTAATCAGATACAAACAACACTCAGCTTTAATGGACAACCCCAGCTTGATGTCATCATTGTAGCCACAGATAACTTAGCGCAAACGAGCACCTTTACTGCAACTTATCACCTAGATACCATAGCGCCAGTTATACACGTCGACACGCTCGATGCTTATCCTGTTGAAAATACCGTTTTAGAAAACCCTTATCTGTTAAGCGGAACTGTTACTGATAGCAACTTAGTACAAATCACCCTCAATGATCAGGTACTCACACTAGCGCCAACCGAGATAGAAAACACTTACCGCTTTAGTGCTAATCTTTCGATACCACTAGGTACAGTCAGCAGCCTAAAACTTAAGGCCGTCGATTCAGGAGCACACGAAACAACAGCGGAATACCTGATTACTGCCAACAGTGATATTCAAATAGACTGGTTAACACCTACAGAAAATACAGAAGTCATCCTCAGTGATAGCGAACAAACCATAGAGGTCAGCGCAAGGCTGAGTGATGTGACGGGTATTGGTGATGTCAGAGTCGAGATTCTAGACGGCAACTCAGCGCCATTAACGCTAGATACCGACATTGTCAGTGGTCAAATCACCTTGCCTGAGAGTGAAGGCGAAATCTCTCTACGAATATCGGTCTATAACAGTAATGACGAAGTGCTCAGCTATGCAACACAAAAACTACAATTACTATCAGCACAAGACTTAGAACTGAGTATTACTAAGCTTAGCCCTGAAGATGAAGCAACCAATGCCGAACCCAATGGTTTTGTCAGCCTCTTCTTTAATAAATCTATTGACCTCTCACTGCTCTCAGTCGAATTATTTGAAACCGTACATGGGTTTACCTATGTCGATGCTGATGCAGCCGGGGTCGATTCTATACATGCAAAGGGATACCAGTTAGAGATAGTTAATCGTGATTATGAGTCGGTACCCGGTATATATTCATTATTATCCAATGAAAAAACCGTGGTATTCTACCCACAACGAGATCTAGCCTACGACGCAGACATCTACCTTATCGTTAATTATGATGGCAACGAAATGGTTAGAAGACACTTCAAGGTAAGACCTCGCCCCACCTTTATCGAAGGTACTGTGGTCGACAACCTATCACAGGCCATTGCCGGTGTTGAGGTCTCTATCCCTGAGCTTAATAGAATTGTAAGCAGTGATAAAAAAGGTGCCTACGCCTTTGGCTATGGTGACTCGGCAGCACAAAATATTCCATCAGGCAATTATAGTGTCATCGTCAATGCAGGTTTAAAAGATCATCGCTTTGGTTCTTATAATGGCTTTATCAATGTCCAGCAAGGCAATAAAAATATCGTTAATAACATCAACCTGTCGCTCCTTAATTCAGAGGTACCGTTTAGCTATATCAGCAGTGGCGAGCTTAATGTTATCAATGCTAATGAGATACAACTTGACGCAAGCAATGCAAGCTACCAGTTTAATAGCGGTGATGCTGAAGGTGCTATCCATCTGCAATTTCTACCATATAGTAGCCTTAATACTCCCGCCTTTAAAATTGACTACTCACCGCTCTGGGCCTATGCCGTTCAGCCGAGTGGTGTATCGGTCATTGGTGATCTACAAGTTGAATTTGCCTTACCTAAATACCAAGGGAGTTATGACTATGCCCCCGATGAAGGCGAATTGCTTGTGCTGCTAGGAAACAGTGAAGACAACACCCACTTGGTGCCTGTCGGCGTTGCAGAAACTCTTGCAGGGCACCGTATACGTAGTGTTGCAACAACACAGTTCAACAACCTTAACTTGATCGCCTATGCCCGCGTAACCTTTGAGCAAATTGCAGACCTTGCGGCCTATAAAGCCGGTGATCTTGACCTTCAAAGCCTGACCTTAATATTACAAACATACACCTATATACCGCCGGCTAATGAAGCGGAAGCGATCGAACGTGCCAACGACGTATTGAGTCAATAATCATGCTAAATCAATATTTAAAAAAACTCATCCTCACGCTTTTTTTATTAGCACTCAATAGCGTCAGCCTTGCCAGTTTGGTTACAGGCTATGTCTATACCCGTGAAGTGGTCACCGATGCCTCGGGTAACGTTATATGGGGTGAATATGATACGCAGACTGGTGGTTATATTAAAGACATAGGGTCGGCCATCGGTGACCTTGACCCTAAGTATTGGCGTGTTATGTCTGGTGATGAGTACCGCAGCATCGTTGCGCAAAAAAATGCCCTGCACAGCGAGCAGCCAGAACCTTTATTATTATCACGCGATCAACTGTCTGCGGGGCTGTTATTGGCTGATGGT
>JAAGZL010000142.1 GCA_024206335.1 Gammaproteobacteria bacterium | reverse complement strand
CACCCAATGAAGGTGATTGTATAATGATGGCAAACTTTGAACCGCCGATTGAGGATGAGTTCGAGGAGCTAACATATCAAAAAATGTCTATTGCTTAAATTATAGTAATTGTTATGTTATAATATAACACTAATTCAATATTAGGTATAATTCAATGTCACAAATGTCAGACGCTACACTACTCACACTTGTATCAAATGCCGAACAAGAGGCATCAATTTACAACGGTGAGTTTTCAAAAACAAACGCAAGACTACTCAAAGACTACTTACAAGAACCTTATGGCGATGAAGTACAAGACCAAAGTTCTGTTGTAGATTCATCTGTTCAAGATGTTGTTGAAAGCGATATGCCAAGCCTTGCAAGGGTGTTCTTAGGCACTAGACAACCTATCATGTTCGAGTCTAACACTGAAAGCGAGGCAGAATTAAAAGAGGTAGAAGAAAAGAACGTCTATGTTAATCATTTAATTATGAACCAACCTGCATCTTATTCAACTATAATGGGATGGCTTAAAGATGCTGAAATACAAATGACTGGCATTGTTAAGTATTTCTTTGAGGACACCGTTGATACTAAAGAAACCAGTTACGAAAATGTTAACGAGTCAGAATTGGCAGGAATTGTAGAAAGCCTT
>JAAGZL010000018.1 GCA_024206335.1 Gammaproteobacteria bacterium | reverse complement strand
GATGGCTGCTAATGCGATGGCTGCTGCACTATCATTAGCTTTTGTCGGATTAATTAAAGGTGCTTCTGATTTAGGTAATGCTCTTGTAGGTGGTATCGCTTATCCAATACAAGAAATATTAAAACTTGCCGCACCATTTAGTGATATTGCGAAAGATGCTTTAGTAGGTGTTAATGAACTAGTAGACGGAATTAAATTAAAAGTACCTGATGCAATCATGGATTTTGCCGCTGCTCAAGTTGAAGCAACCGCAATAGCAAGGACTGCATTTGATAAATTAGCACTACATCAATTGCCGTCAGAGTCTATTGATCAATGGGTAGCAAGAGTCAAAGAAGGTGTCGAGAAAGCAGCGGAAGAAACAAGACTAGCGGTCGCTGATTCATTAGTTAAAAAAGATGAAGAAAGCACAGGTACAGAACCAGCAGAGAACGTGGAAGCATTAAGGCTACAAGAGGAAACTCAGGGAATTATTGAGGCTCTTGCTGATAGATACAGATTAGAAGAAGAAACTACTGTTGAATATTATGCTCGTATAAATGAAGCGATCAGAATTGGTGAAGATGCAGGCACGATCACTAAACAACAAGCGGCTAATGCTAGAAAG
>JAAGZL010000141.1 GCA_024206335.1 Gammaproteobacteria bacterium | reverse complement strand
GAGTTTCTCTGCAATCTTACGTACCTCACGGGAGTTCCTGACCGTCAGAACCAGATCGGTAAAATAACCCTTGGGTACTCCAAAGGTAGTGCGATAGACCTGTTCCGACATCAACACCAGATCGGCACTTACCAGTTCCGATTCCTGATCCAGCACATCCTTCACCTGGAAGGAATAGGTGTTGCCATCGTAGGAACGAAAGCTGATGTAGTCCCCTATTCCCGCCTGCTTGGTTCGGGCAATACCGGCCCCGATAATCACCTCGGTGGTGTTGAGCTCTCTCTCCGGATCCACCATCATGGTGTAGTTGGCCTTGACCGTCGGATCGTAGAAGTAGCCCCAGAGCCGCCCCTGCTTGCTGGTTACCCCCCGCACCCGCCCGATCTTGGCCAGATACTCCTCTGGAACCAGCGCATGGCGTCCAGCCTGCATCCGCTGCAGAATAATCTCCGGGGAGTTCTGCAGGATAATCCCCGCCTCCCTGCGCAACGAACTGGTGAATAGCATCACCGACGCCAGCAGAAACACGATCATGCTATACACCAACAACAGCCCCAGATTCTTGCCCTTACGGCGCAGCAGGGATGCCAGGGTGAAATCCATCAGATACTTCTGTCTGCGAATAAATCCCATCATCGGGCCGACTCCTGCAGGGGAAGATAGAGAGAGCCACTTGGAAAATGTTCCAGTGCCATGGGGTGGTCCTGAAACGCAGAGTGCAGATCAGACTGACTGAGATGACGGGTGTATCTTGCCTCGGTAAACAGGGCCAGATCAGTAAGAGCCAACTCCTTGACCATCTGGGCACGCTGTTGCAGATGGGCAGTAGACAGGCCCTGGACACGCAGAGAGTCGAACACCGTCAAACCAAACAAAAACAGACAGGCAAGAAGATAGAACAGAAAGGAGTCAGATTTTCGCAACATATAGCAGAACTAAAGCCTGTAACCATATAAAGCGGTGAAATGTATGTTGTAATCAAATCGCTACGCATTGATATATATCAATTTGAAAAACAAACACACCCCAGAATACGGCATATGCCGCACCCGAGGTGTCAATCTACGTGAAATAGCCCGATAGAGGGTTGCTGGGATCTATTGCTGGAACCACTGCTCCAGCTCAGCGTATCCCTGCTTTGCCAGCTCTTCCCTCGGGACAAAGCGCAGTGCCGCAGAGTTTACACAGTAGCGTTTGCCAGTTGGCTCGGGGCCATCATTAAACACATGCCCCAAGTGGGAGTCACCATACACACTGCGCACCTCGGTGCGCGGATAGATCAGCTTGAAATCGGTGTTGGTAGAAACATACTTAGAACTTATGGGTTTGGTAAAGCTTGGCCACCCAGTCTTGGAGTCATACTTATCCCGGGAAGAGAACAGAGGTTCACCGGTCACCACATCCACATAGATACCCTCACGCTTCTCATCCCAATACTCGTTGCTAAAGGCCCGTTCTGTACCATCCTCCTGGGTCACTTCGTACTGGAGTGGGGTCAGGGTCTCACGCAACTCCTGGTCACTAGGAACGCTGTACCTTTTCTTACTTTGGCTCATCTTCATATCCACCTTATGAGAAGATTCCTTATTGCCGTCACTATCTCCCCAAGCCTCTTCCAGAAAGGTATCGCGACCGGAACCAAAGCGGTAGTACTTATAACGGAACGGATTCTTTTTGTAATAGTCCTGATGATCCTCTTCAGCCACCCAGAATTTCTTGAATTTAAAGATCTCAGTTAAAATCGGTTTTGTAAAATGTCCAGACTCCTCCAAAGCAGCCTTGGACTTTTCCGCCTCCTGCCGCTGTTGTTCAGTATGGTAAAAGATCCCCGGACGATACTCAGGACCGCGATCTGAGAATTGCCCACCATTGTCTGTGGGATCAATATGACGCCAGAGGTGATCCAACAACTGGGTGTATGATGTCAGCTTGGGGTCATAATACACCTGCACCGCCTCTAAGTGCCCAGTGCCACCGTTGGCAACCTGTCGGTAGGTGGGACTTTCCACATCCCCACCGGTATAACCGGAGACAGTCTCAACCACGCCATGCAGCTTTTCAAAATCGGATTCCACACACCAGAAACAGCCACCGGCAAAGGTAGCTACCTCCAGCCCCTCAAGTGAGATCTGCGGCTTACCCTTATCCTCAGCAGTTGAGGTGGATAGGATCACTAGTAGGGGAACCAGGAGTAATACCACTAATATCACAAATTTTTTCATCTCTCTCCTCCAATGCCTAATCAAGTATTTAGTGTTAAGAATGGACGAAAGAGTTCAATTCAGCATCACGCAACTATCACAGAAGGTTCACATTTATTGCGGCAACCATCATTCAGCGGCAAATAACTGCATGATCAACTTCAGACTAATGGCATAATCCTGGTAATCGATATCCACTGGCTCATACCATTGACCATACTCCAGCATGGTAGAGCGATCGCAACTCCCAATACAGATCCATCCGTCACTCAGGTGAGACGTAAAATATCTCGCACATTAAATCGCTATGTGGGATATAACAAGAGCAGGCTCAACGCTGCACGGCGCTGTTTGTGAAACATAATCCTGATTCCGTATCTTAAGTAAGTAACCGAGGCCAATTTCAAAACATTATTCAGCGAGCAACAAAAAAACAGAAACATTCCCAAAAAGCCGTCATTATTTACGGGCACTAAATGGTAATCCAGTGGCGTTTATTCATGTAGTAATCAGGAACCGCAGATTCAAACTGCCCCACCAACACCTCACCATTCGAGGGGGGGCATTTGAGCGTCACCCTTGGTACTTTCTCGCTTTGTGAAACAAGCGCAAACATTCCCCCATTACCTTCAACTTAAACACCAGGGCATCGGAACCAAAAGAGTAGCTCCTCTCGGCTCTCAGGTAGTTTGTAAGATGCGGTTCAAGTTCATATTTAATCATTGCCACATAGAGTTTTCATCATCTTCTCAAATGAGTTTGCCAGCACACTGCGGTTATAGTGTTCAGCAACATATTGCCGCCCACTCTCACCCATTGTTGCCGCAATATCCGGTTCACTTTGTAACCGCTTAACCGCCTGCACCAGTTCCGTGGCAGATTCTGGTTCTATGCAAACACCTGAGCTTGCCTGTTCAATAATCCCCTTAACCTCACCTTCAACCCCCAAAACAATGGGGCACTGCATCGCCATGCTTTCAAATATTTTGGACGGGATGACAGATTTAAAGAGATCAGATTTTTTCAATAACACCAGACTTGCATCTGTAATTGACCAGAGGGCTGGCATTCTCTCCTTTGGCAACTGATTTACCATGGTTACATTATCCAGGCCCATCTCCTGCTTCATGGTCAACAGCTTTTTCCGCTCAGCCCCCTCGCCGACCATGACAAAAGCGATATCCGGGTTATCACACAGTTTCGCAGCTTCAAGGATAGTCTCAAGATGATGCGCCATTCCATGTGTGCCCACATATGCCGCCACAAACTTACCTGCTACCCCCAGTTCTTCAGCCAGTCTCTGATTCGTTTCACCCGGCTGGTAGAGATCTAGATTCACACCGTTTGTGATTACCTGAATCTTATGCTCGTCTATCCCCTTCCCAATCATGTAGGCCTTGAACGCATCTGTTACCGGCACAATCCTATCGGCCTTGCGGTAGGCAAACATCTCCAGATATTCAAGGAATCTTATAATGTATTTATTGGTGATCGCACCAACGGTCAGAATAGATTCTGGCCATAGGTCACGAATCTCCAGTACCCATGGGCTACGTTTAATCCTACTGACAAAATAACCTGCCAAACCGTTAAAGAATTGAGGAGAGGTAGATATAACAACATCTGCTTTACCTACAAACGGAGCAATCAGGATCGACATCAGCATATAGAACACATAGTTCCAGGTACGCTTAACAAACCCTTCATTGGCCGTTATGTAGGTCCAGACCTTGATCTCCCGGATGCCATCCTTATCCTCCACCTGATAAAAACGGTTTTTATAGCCAGGATAGGCCTCTCCCATGGGGTGGTGCGGCACACAGCTTATTACTGTCACCTTATGCCCCTGCCTCACCCACTCCTTGCAGTGCTCATAGGTGCGGGTGGCAGGCGCATTGACCTCAGGTGAAAAGTAGTGTGAAAGAAATAAGATCCTCATCAAGTAGCTTTCTCAATTCTATAACCCATCTTTACCGGAAGAGTTGACTCTAACGTCATAACCAATACAGCATTTTTGTGCTTCAGGCCAAACTCTGGACAATACCATCCTGAATCAACTCTAGTGGACACACGGTTAGCAGTATTGTTTTCCACGATTATTCTGGCAACAAATTCATCATCTCTAATCAACTGCCAACACCCATGTCCATCATGTTGTACCTCAATATCAGGGTGAAGGTGTAGATAAGAGTCTATGCGATGGATTCCTTTTCCATCAACCTTGTCTTGTACCACATAACTGTTTTTATCAACCACTAATTTACGTTGATGTATAATGCCACCAGGAATCTCTGGAAAGCCCTTGTAGCAACCGCGAAACTCTACGCCCCCCTGTTTGGTTACATTTATCTTCGCCTGGTGTTTCTGTGCCCGTCTTGCAACCCGGAACTCACCCCATATCTCCGACTGCTCCAAACCATCTATGGTCAATGTGTTATGTGCTGCTGTGCTGCGAACATAGTCACGCATATCTCCTGACTGATATTCATAGACACCAGCATCCACGATTACCGGCTCATCTTCTAAAATAAGCTCAAAACTTAGGAAATCACAGTGTGTATGACCAGGCTGATAATCTGGGCCGATATCGCCGCAATCAATCAGCAACATATCCTCATCATTTCGATAGCCATAGAGGCCGGTATCTGGTTCTTCTATCAGCTCAATTCCACTTGAATATTCAGGTATCTCAATATCAATAAATTTTGCTGCATATACGTACAACTCATCAATCGATGGCGAGGCTGCCTGAACAGCATCATTAAACAAAGGAATAGTTCCATCCGGGCAGGTAATCCTATGCAAAAAAGAAAGCCCATTGCTGACTGCTTTTTCCAATGCGCTTTCAACAGCAGAACCAAGTGCACCTGAGTTACTCTTACTCAGGTTGAGCAGGTCCAGCAGGTTTTCCATCATCAATGCATGGTAGTGAGGCGAGCGTTCGTAATGTCCACCATCATCAAGAAACTGCTCTGACAATTGTTTCAGCAAGAGACGCTTACCTTTAGCAAGCCAACGTTCCGCATCATTCCCCTGAAAAAAAATGCCAGCAAACAGCCAAGCCTTTATATTTTCAAAATAATGATTTGCCAAAATATGTCGCTCATCATTCTTTTCCAGCCAAAGCGTCTGCTCATACAGACTGTCAAACCATTGGAGCGGCAATCGTCTGGGCGCCACATCACTCAACATGAATGCCACCCAGTTAACAATACGCAAACTTACGGTATATGGCTCCCATGCTGGCTGACTGCCTTGAGGATTCTGTTTGATCCACTCTTCTACTAAAAACTGTTTATTCTCTGGAGAACGGTAGATATCCCGAAGTTGATCAAAATAATGCAGGTGATAACACCAGAGACGTGACTGTTGAGATGGGTTCCAGTTAATACACTCGCCCTCAAACTCAACAGATTGGTTGAGGCAACTAAAGGAGTCCTCAGATTCCTCAAATGTTCTAACGGGTAACAGTGGTTGCAGATATTGCCCCGCACGCATTCTGGCTGAAGCTGTTAGTTTAACTGCTCTGGGGGGAAGTCCGCGCCTAACTGCAAAAAAAACCAGCTGAAATGGCTTCAAATGCCGCAATGTATGAAACAAACACAGAATGCCTTTGACAGATGGCTTCATATTACTCGTGCAACTGATCGACAACGTCGAAACAGGCATTTGTTACCTCGACTATCTCCTCAAACGGAATCGGTGATGGCTCACCATTTTCGATTGCATCAACAAAGGCCGCAGCACAAGCGCTATTCCCCTTGTCCTGTTGCAGCAGATTCATCTTTTTGAAATCAGGCCAGTTGTACCCCTGTAACTTACGAAAGTTATCCAACTGCAAGATAGCACCGCCACAAAACACCTCAAGCCTTTCCTTGGGAAAAGATTTGTGGCCATTTGCCAGGTAATGAACCGTACCGAAAGATCCATCTGCAAATAACAGGTTGATCGAAACCTTGTCATCGCTAACAGCCATCCCGGGCACACTCCCCATCTTCATGGCCTGTACAGAGATTATGGGTGCACCAGCAAGAAAACGCAGCAGATCAACAAAGTGACACCCTTCACCAATGATTCGCCCGCCGCCGATAGACCTGTCCTGAGTCCAGTGGTCTGCGGGAATACCGCCCGCATTAACGGTCATCACAAATGCCTTCGCTTCGGGTGTTGATTCCAGCAGCTGTTTCATCTTGACGACCTGTGGTGCAAAGCGGCGATTGAAACCAACCATGATTCGCGCACCTGTCTCGTTTGCTTGAGACTGCTCGTAGCTCTCACTAATCCCCTGTAGCTGGTCACGGGTGATTGCCAGCGGCTTCTCTACAAATACGTTCTTGCCAACTTCCAAGGCATCTTGAACAAATCCCGCATGGCTGTCATGACGTGTAGTGATAACCAGCGTGTTATTGGAATCATCTGAGATCAACCCGGCGGTATCAGTAGTTGCCTCAGATATCTCAAACTTCTTAGCAACGTGAACTCCACTAATACCGGTGTTGGAAGAAACAGACATAAGCTCAGCAGAGGTCTTGGCAAATGCCGGTATCAGTACATGCGTGGCATAATTACCAGCGCCAATAAATCCGATCTTCGCCTTGGAGGCAGTGGTTGGCTTATGGGTAATCTGTACCTTGGATTGCCGTAGCTCTGCCTCATCCTGATCAGCAAACTCCAGTAGAATACCCAAGGGGGCACCATTGGAAACCACATCATAGGCTTCTTTGGCCTCCAGAAATGGCAGCCTGTGAGAGATCAGCGGTTTCACATCTAGCTGACCGGCGGCCAGCAGGTCAAGCACCGCCTCAAAATTACGTTGCTCTGTCCAACGGACAAAAGGCAGCGGATAGTCATTCCCCTTCTCTTCATACTCTGAGTCATAACGACCCGGGCCATATGAGCATGAAACCTGAAAGCTTAGCTCCTTCTCATAGAAATCTGCCCGTGATAGCTCAAGACCAACCACTCCCACCAGAATAATACGGCCACGTTTGCGACACATCTCCGCCGCCTGATGAACCGGTTCATTACTCTTGGTAGATGCCGTTATGATCACACCATCAACACCCTTGCCACGGGAAAATCGCTGGGCAACTGCAAGCGGATCCTCGCCCTTAGACAGGTCAACGGTTTCTGCACCAAACTGCTGTGCCAGGGCGATCTTGCTACTGTCGTAATCAATACCCAGAACCCGGCAACCATTTGCACGCAACAGCTGTACCGCCACAAGACCTATCAAGCCAAGCCCAGTTACAACAAAGCACTCACCCAAGGTAGGCTTGCCCAGGCGAATCCCCTGTAGCGCAATAGAGGCAATGACCGTAAACGCCGCCTCTTCATCAGAAACATTGTCTGGTATCTTGGCGCAAAGGTTTTTAGGAACAGATACAACCTCTGCATGCTTGCCGTTAGAGATCACCCGATCACCCAACTTAAAACCATCGACACCCTTGCCGATCTCTAGGGTTCGACCAACATTGCAGTAACCCATGGGCAAAGGCTGATCCAGTTTAGAACGTACCGCCTGCAGAGTCGGCGCAAGACCATCAGTCTTAACCTTATCCAACACCATCTTGACCTTGTCGGGCTGCTGCCGCGCCTTATCTATCAGATTCGCTTTACCGAAATTGACCAGCATGCGTTCAGTACCGGCTGAAACCAGGGTGTGAGTCGTTTGGACTAATAATGCACCACTAGTGGCACTGGGGCATGGGATATCTTCGACTACTGTCTCGCCAGTTTTTAGGTTTTGTAGGATTTGTTTCATTTCTCGATTACCATTGAGTCATAGGAGTTGGTACAGCTGGGTCAACGAATTGACGACACCATAGTTCTATGGACATAAGTGAAAGTACAGTATAAGCAGCATCGATGCATCCGACCCTATCAGACTCAATTAACTCACGAACTTTAGCGTGATCAAAAAGCCCTCTTTCTTTAATCGAAGCCTCCGATAGTATCGTGTCAACCATTGGCTGCAGGTCATTTCTAATCCATGGTCGAACAGGTGCACCAAAACCAGTTTTTGGGCGATAAATGATGTCATTCGGCAATAGCCCCTCCATAGCCTTCTTAAAAATCCATTTGCCATGTCTGCCATGCTGTTTATACATGTCTGGAATACTCGCGGCCACGTCAACCATCGCCATGTCTACCAAGGGGACTCTTACCTCAATACCCTCTGCCATACTAACCTTGTCTGTGTAATTCAAGTTATGATCCACAAGGAAGTACTTGGTATCTAGCTGCAACATTTTCTGCAATGCGGACATGCTATCTGGTAATGCATCTACATGTTCAATCAGTGGGTCAGTGATATTTACTAATGGCACCTTGAATAGATCATTCACTTTAGATGAGTTAAGCCAATGAAAATAGGTTGGTAACCGTTTGTTCATATCAAGATCACAATACTCAAATGCTTTAGCGATTCTACGCAACAAATGGATTTGTTTTGGGAGTAGTCCGCTACCATACTTCATCCCGGCACGAACACTCTTAGGCATCCAAGACCAGTACTTCTCATTCAACAGGGCATAGTGACGGCGGTATCCAGTAAGTAGGTCGTCCCCACCAGCACCAGAAAGCAGTACTTTAACCCCTTGCTCACTCGCAAGTTTTGAAATATACCAAGCATTGAGTGGTGCAACGTCTGCCTGAGGTTCATCTAACTGATATATCAATTTAGGTAGATCATTTACAATATCTGGCGAAACTTTAACTATTTCAAGTGGGACGCCAATGTGTTGTGCGACACGCTTGGCATAAGGTAGATCTTCCTGCATACCTTCTTCGGCAGCACCATCAAATTCAATGGTATAACAAGGCAGATTCTTAGCGCCCAGTCGCTTAGCTGCAATTGCGACAATCGAGCTAGAGTCAAGCCCACCTGAAAGGAACGCACCTACTTTAACATCGGCAATAAGCTGCCGCTCAACTGACTGCGTCAAAGTGTCTAACAATACTGACTTACACTGATTTAAACTACATTGAATACTTTCATGTTGTGGTAATGTATAATATTGCTCTTTTCTTATAATTTTACCGTTTAAAACTTCCAGGAAATGCCCAGGCTCAAGCTTTCTCACTGACTTAAGCGGTGTCATAGGCGATGGACACCATAAGTAACGCAAATAATGTGAGATAGCCGTACGATCTAATTCGCGGGAGATACTAGTATCATGCAATAATGATTTTAGTTCACTGGAAAATATAAAACCAGTTTCAGGTATCGCGTAATAGAGCGGCTTTACACCTAACTGATCCCTAGCAATAAATAGCGACTTATCTTCATCACACCAAATAGCAAAAGAAAATATGCCATTTATATGATTTAGTGCTTTTTTTCCCTGGTCTATGAACAAATTAAGTAACACTTCGGCATCACCGCTGCTACTAAATGAGTAGCCCTTACTTATAAGGTGATCTCGTAATTCAAGATAATTGTAAATCTCGCCATTAAAAACAATACAATACGTATGTGCTACATCCCATAAAGGCTGGTTACTTAATTCAGATAAGTCAATAATTGAAAGACGGGCATGTGCTAATGAAGTACGGCAATTATCTAACAATATAGTTGATTGATTGTCTGGCCCACGATGGCCGATTGCATCTGCCATGGCAACAATCAAATTATTAGGTTTGTTTCCTTGATACCCCGCAATACCACACATATATCATCACTTAATTCAAGTAGGTAATTATTGGTTATATATTCAAAGGAACATGGATGACAAAGAGCTCAAGTTGTGAGTTAGCTGGTTCATATCTAATGCTCATATAATCCAGCCATTTCCGATAAAATATCCTTGTACATTGTGTAACGTGAATTAGAGTCTGGAAAACTACTAACACGTATTACTCCATTGTCAATTATACTTTGCCGATACTCATCAACCTCAATTAATTCGTTAATTTTCTTTGCTGCATCTAATGGATCTTTGGGCCTATAATAGACTGCGGCATCTGCGCAAATATCATGAGCAAAATCAAGGTCGCATGTTACCAAAGGCTTACCCATTATCATTGCCTCAGGATAGTTTGCTGAAGATGTTTCTAATAGTGAAGGTAGAAATACTATATCACTTTGCTCATATACAGACGGCCCATCAATTAGTGAAACAGGGCCGATATTAACAACGTTTTCTGACACACCCATGTCTTTACTAAGCTTTTCTATTGCCTTTGCACCTGGTGACCCTTTATCCAGGGTAATGTTAAATACCATACGGATTTTAGGCTGCATTTCACCTAGCAATTTTGCCACCAGAGGAATTATCTCTATATTCTTGTGAGGATAATATGAAGAAAGCGTCAAGACATTAACAACATCACCAATAGTACTTTTTTTGTTATTAGTAGGTCGTTTATAATACTTTCCATATGTATTCGGAACCACATCTATCTTTGATATAGGTAATTTTAACCTCTTTGTCAGACCTTGCTTTGCACAGTTTGCTTCAACAACCCACCTATCCGCTGCCTTATAGCAATAACCCTTATATAAGCACAGCAGAAGCATTTTAGCCTTTGCATAGTAGTTACCCAAAGATGAAAACGCTAGTCTTGATGAGTGAGTAACCCATCCGTCCGCAACGCCACACAAATGAGGTACTTCTGTCTTAATGTAAGCTGGCCCAAAAAATGTAAATAATACATTTGGAGCGATTTTTTTTACTAATAATTCAATCTCTCTTCTCGCACCTATATTATGTGCTGGCGACTTGTCAAGCACGTACCCACAAGCATCTGTAATATTAATACCCACACTTTTTAGATGCTCGTCTATCACCTTGGATACGATGAAGTGCCATTTTACATTCTCGTTATCCTGCAAAGCATTAATGATAAAATTAACACTTGCTTGCACACCACCACCTACAACTATTGTCGATGAATTAGATATTATAGAGACTGGCATCTAAGCATAACTCCAGCGATATTAAAGAATCAAAGTATAACCTGCATCCCACAAATAACATAAGCTATTTCTAAGCCACAAACAATAACGGGGCTACCTAGAACCAACAACCCTGGAGTAAACAGATGTCATACTCGTTATGTCATGCTATAGGCGATCTACTTATTTGCCTGTTCTCCAGTATCCTCCATAACAAACCCATCAACCATTTTTGCAACCCAGCTGTTATCATGCTCATAACCCAGCTCAATAAGCTCTTTGCCTGCGTAATAATCAAATACTTTAGCTGAAGCTTGATTAAATTTATTTTTCCAATCACCAGGCTCTCCTCTTCGCAAAAAGCTCGATCTATTTTCCTCTCCCGGTTTGCGCTTAGCTTGGTTAGCAAAAGCAAACTTTTCCACCACTGCTTCAATACGTGAATGCGGAACATCATCTCTTCTTAGTTCCAGGAGTGCTCGCTGGATCTCAGCAACTCCATCGCCTATCATTGACTCATATCGAATTACCACACAATTTCGATTAGACCAGTTGCGCACAAATTCTGCCCATGTGAATTTATATGGATTTAAATGGTTCTTTCCCTTTTCAAAAATATACTCAATAAACTTGGGCAAATTGTTATTTACATCAAGCAATTCATCAAAACCCATATCACGGCGAGTTTTTTTTACCAAATAGGGAGAGTTTTTTTCATTTTGAAATAGTGAATGAAAGTATAAGGAGACCATGCAATCTCTTCCGTCACGATATACAACAACCACATTAGACATAGTTGGTGAGTATTTAATATGACCATGCAATATCGCACTCTGCCAGTTTGGGCGAATATTGCGGGGAAATGGTAATTCTAAGCACTCAGACAATACCTGCGCAATCCATGTGCCGCCTGATTTTGGATATTCAGTAACAATATATAATGGAAATATACGTGACGCAGTATTAACCATTACCAGCCGTTGAAAGGCATCACACCAAATTGCAATTTTTGATCTGTTATCCATTAGTATTCTCTGCAATAAACAAGACAAGGATATGTTGACAAGTAATTAATAACCTGACCTTCTGTTTTGATGCTTGTGATAAGCTTTACTACTTCTCAAGTCTCAAATACACACTCAATCTTCGACAATCTATTAATGCGCAAATATTTTTGGTTGCAGGCTCGGAGGGCCGACATCGCAAGCTCGTTACTAGCTCCTGAAAATCGGATGCCGTGTTCAGATACCTGCTATGCCTCCCTGCCGTAAGACACACATGCTACCTCGCGGTAGCCAGGGTCTACCAGCCTTCACATCGTTTTCCATGACAGGAAACGACAGAGCAATATCTATTAATCATTTTCAGATTAAATAGTATAAAGGTAATTTACCACTATAATTACATTCAATTTCTAGCCACTTAATATACGACATAAATACGCTAAAATAGTTATGCCTTTCTTTCAATATGATACAGCGCTTCATATTGACATACACGTGTTGACCACGAAAAATACTCTTTTGCATAAGCATGTGCAGACTTTTGGATAAACTCCAACCGCCCCCGCTCTTCAATTAAAGCATTAATAGCATTTCCCATAGCAACATAATCATTACATGCAACAAAATGCTCCTCATTATGCGCACCAACTATTCCCGAAAACGTTTTATCAAAACCAACAACAGCATGCCCTGCCGCCATGGCCTCAATAGCCTTATTTATAATTCCACTATTCTTGTTAACCGGAACAATGGCAATACCACTGTCGCAATAAGCATCAATCAGTGAACTAACATAGCCAACAAAAGATACCCCATACTTACCATCAAATTGATCCAAAACTGGTCTGGTTTGGGTGCATAACTTACCTACAATATGCAGCTTAGTATCAGGGTGTGCTTTGTGAACAATTCGCCAACCATCCTGAAGGAATTTAACAAGACGATTTAGATTATTACCAACCAAATTACCCACAAATACTGCATCATTTTTGCCGATATTATGTTTAGCTATATCAAACAATGATTCATCCACACCATTAGTAATAGCAATAGTATTGGTATCAGGATTCAATGCCTTTAGATATAAGGCATCCACCTCAGTCATAACATGTATAGCATCAAATAGGGGGTAGATATTAGCCTCATACTGTTTGGCCATTCGATATTGCCAAATTCGGTAAAACCTAATAAGTCCAGCATAATTCCCATCAGTGATTAAGTCTTTCAAAGTAAGCGCATAACTATCATTGATTGAGGCAATAGTTTTAACACCAACAGGCGCCAAATTCCGGTACTGAAGCATTGTAATAATATCAAAATGAATAACATCTGGCTCAAAGTCACTAATGAGCCTCTTCAATTTTTTCCGGAATAATTTTGCATCATAGCGCTCAACAAAAAATAATTTATTTTTCAAGGCCGCAAATAATTGAACCAGCCACTGGTTTCTACGTGGCAACGGCATAAACCATGTCATTCCTGTTTCACACATCTTTGCTGCATTATTAAAACGTTGATTAGTTACATCATCTTCATCTGTAAGTACCGCTAGAGCTAGAGTATGTCCCGCCTCATACATTAAACGCATTGCATGGTGCGAAACGATTCTTACGCCATTATCAGGAGGATACGGCACCTGATTAACTACATAGAGTATTTTCATTGATTACCGGACCGAATTAGACTCTAGCTTACCCGCTTAAGTTTTGAGAAAAACAATCTATCTCTTTTGTGTCCCTATTTTAATCAGATACACGCTAAAGCAAACAGCAATAATATTATTTACATCATTCATGCTAAAGTTTTCAGACATCATACTTTGCATTAACACTGCCATGTATGCGTATAATACAATGGACAGAGCATTCGTTTCTTTTTTAGAGCCTTCAATTATGTTTGAATAACATGATTGATAAATCGCCCCAAGCAACAAGTAACATGCAAAAACCCCAATCATACCAATAGATGTATAAGCCCCACCTGGGCCAGATGCCCCGACACTATGAGATTGATACGGCAGTATACCATACACATTTCTATCGATGTAAATAGTGTTTGAAATATTTTTGTCATACAAATGTTTTACTAAATAGTCATTAGTGAAGGTTAGTGATCCAAAATGTTCAAGCACAGCAGACAACCTTGTCGTACCCTGGGTGCGCCGAAATATCCTCAATACTAAGTCCTCTTTTGTTTTCGCATACTCTTGCTCACCTCCAAGCCTTTCTGTCCGTATAGTATTACCTAATTGCATCATTGAGCTTACAAACATCAGCGGCAGAAGCAACCATAAAAAAGAATAAGACCTCCTTTTATTATTATTGTTAGATTTAAGCTGGTACCAAAAAACAACTGCCGTAATTATTAGAATTTCTACAATTGCACCACGCCAACCCAAAAGCGCTTGTACAAACACCATCGATAATAATAATAGTAGTGCCAGGATAATATAAAATCTATTTTTACATAAACTTTTAGCCAGATACCATAGGCATAGCAGTAATACGCCATCGAATAATAGGTACTGATGAATTCCAGCATATTGGATTGTAGGTTGAACGCCTGCTTCGCCCAAATGAAAGTTAATACGATAATAACCAGCACCAATTACAATTAACAATATAATAACGAACAGTTGAATTGAGGTATCTCTAGATCTTCCCCTATAAAGGACAATCCAAGTTATTGGAAAAATGCGATATAATCCAGAATAACAACCGATAACAAAGCTAGTTTGTGACAACAATACGATTATAACTACTTTATATAGCGCTGATTCACTTATATGTATATCGCCAACAAATCCAGAGATAATTAGCGGTATATTAAAACCAAATGAAGCAAAACATATCATCGAGTACAGGCTTGGAGGCGCCAGCAGCTCACGCCTATGTAAATAGAATATTATTGAATTAAGAATTAAATACAGTGCATATAGTGATATAATATCGGTTCCAGCGCCAGCAGTGGTGATCCAATAGATGGAAGTCAAAACCCACAAAAACCAGCATACATAGAACGACAGGGCGGCGAATGGCCTTCGTTGAAAAAGCGTTGAGATATGTGGCATTTTACATCGAAATCATATCGTAATGAACATTATTTAGTTAGCAATACCAATCCATACAGAGCACCTTAGCACCTTTCACGCCTAGAGATAAAAAATAATCTAGAGGCATTAGCTACAGTTAATGCCGAGTGCGTTACTAATAAAATAAGTGCTACAGCAATTGGTCCATTATAGGGGATAAATTCCTTACCCAGAAAGAAAGCTAGCAAGCCACCAATCACTGAAATCAATAAATAGTAGTTTTCTTGTTGTAGTGCAAGCAGATAATGCGTTGTGGCTACGTTTACACCAGCAATCACCACCCAAATACAAAGCAAATATGAAAAATCAGACATAGCACCAAACGTTGGATCAAGGAAATATATCGGAAGTAATTCGATAACCAAATATGCGCCCATCGATAATAAACTTCCGCCTAGCAGCAAATACAATGACTGTTTCCCAAAAGACAACATTACTCCAAAACTTTCACGACAGACCACAGCTATATCCTTACTAGTCATACGAACAACTGTAATATGGAATAAAAATATGGGGGTTATTATCTGAAAGGCCATACTATATGAGGATAACAAAACAGGCGAATCATAACCCGCTAATAGTAATTGATTACCATAGATCAAAACAGCGTTTGAGATCAGAGCTAATGTATACCTATAATTCACCCCGTTGACATTCGTAAACGGAAAAATACAGGCTAACATAAAACGGCTATCAGCATACATTTTCCACCAAACACCAACCTGAAAAGCAACAAAGCAAACTCTAATAATCAAAAGACCAATACTTAAAACAAGAAGAACAAACTGCTCGAAATAACCCATGTATAGTGCAAAAACAAAAAGCAAAGTGATAACACGCTCAAAAAAAACTATTTTGTTTTGCAATTTTGTATTCTGAGCATAGTCAAACCAGGAGGCAGGATAAAGCCCTACAAGACCTGCCCAGAGAGACAAGCACACCAAAGCAAAATAGTCTGACATGTTATCCGTGTATATGTAACATCCTAATAATAAAAACAAACAAATCAGAAGCGTTATTATCAAACGCAAGCTCAATGTATCAATAACAATTCGATCAACCTTAACTATACCTTCAAGGTTGACCGCATCTATAACAAATGAACGAGCACTACCAAGGTTCGTTAACGGGTTAATAAAGCTACCAACGGCCAATCCAAGAGCAACCCATGAAAACTGCTCAACACCAAGCAATCGCGCAATAAGAAGAAAAATCACAAAGCCAACAAAACTAGATGCGTAGCTTATACTTAGATTACTAAAAAGAGATTTCATCTACTTAGGCTATTTCCATAAAAAAAGACACCCAATTTATCCACAATGCGATTATTATTTGAAACAACATTATCGCAATAAAATAAATAATTGGGCGCAGCATTTTCTGTTATCAGGATACGGCCTTTATATTCCGAGCAATTACCAGTCATTATCATCTTTCTTGGATACATACCTATACTGTTATTATTTGATACAACCACATCCCACACATTTGCTACACCCATTAAATCAACACCCGCAGGATCTTCCCAGCCACTTTTAAATCGAGCAGGCAACAAATGAAGCGCTGAAGCAGTCACCAAAGATGAATCATTTAGCACGGTATTTGAATCAATAGTTACATTTCTTGGGCCGTATAGATAAATAGCAGCCCCATGATCTATGCTTTCCGGTGGGTAGTACAATTTGTTATTATGCACACTGATGTTTGTTGGCGCTGAATATTTATTAGCACCAAGCGTTTCAAAGCCAATATATAGCAGAGAAATACCCTTATAAAACAAACCATCCTTTAATGAACGTATTCGTTCATGATAATTGCTGGTAATTTCAACATTACTTGAGTTCACCACAAACAATCTTCCATCAACGCTTTTCAGTACATTGTTATTTATTTTAATATTTTTAGAAAAGTGCACCCCAATAGGATCATCACCCACACCCACTATCTCATTGCCTTCAATTATCGCCCCATCGAAATGACCTAGCCCAATCCCCTCACTTCCTTTTTTTCCACTAATGGCATGTAGTTTATTATTTGCTATAGTTATATTTCTTCTTATGCAATTTTTAAATCCATTTTTAACCCAATTATTATCATTTCCTGATGATGTTGCCGAATATGCATTGTCACCAACATCAAACATGTTATTCGTCACTTTCGCACCATCAGTTCTCCAAAAATAGACAATTCTGCCACCTTTACCCTGTGTAACAACAAATTTTATTTTGTTGATCACACCAGAAAAAGGCTTTTCGAGCCTATTCTTTCCACTGATCCCTATATTTAGTAGATATGGATGGTCAGATACATCAAACACAATAGCACCGGTGCCATCTTCACCCTGTAACTGTGCATCACCCCATAGAAAAAGTGGAGATGTCACTAAATATCTTTTTCCTGACGGTATGCGGCAAACAAGGCCTCTTTTTGAGCAATGCGTAAAGGCCTGTTGCATGCTTCTCGTATCATCAGTGATACCATCACCTTTAGCTCCAAAAATTATCGGCTCAATAAAAAACTTACCATTTGATACTATCAAACTACCTGCAAACACAAATCCTGCAGTGCTTACATTCAAAACAACCATCACCAACATAAAACATAATGATTTATGCTGCGCAGGCCAGCGGCACCTATTTCTCCAACTTTTCAGCATCAATCACACCATTTCAAACATTCTTTATTAACCTCTCCTCACCCCGATCTAGTGGGTAACTTTCGCCTCATCGATCCATTGGGATCAAGATTGAATCATCTAGAGTAGAAGAAGTAGATTGTACTAGTAATAATATACCTGAATAGCTAAAACCTTTACTATGCACCTTGATCATTATTTGCCCAGCTTAGGAGGTCTAGTATATGTTGCATTGGCAGCCAGTCTTTAAGCTGTTCAGGCCGACTACCTTTTGGTTCAGTACCAGAAGGTTTTCCAACAGGTTAGAGCCAATGAAACCTGCAACGCCGGTGACCAGCCAGGTATATTGGTTTGATCTCAGGTGTTGTTGTAGTTGTTGGAATTTTGTCATTATGATCTTCTGCCTGCCTTGTTAGCATGTAAAGTAGCAAATGTACGGCAATATTCTTCCCTAAATTGGTGTGGCCCTATCATATCTCTATACCTACTGTGTTCCCAGTTTGTGGCGTATTTACTTTCCAATGGGGTCTTTGCCGGGAATGGTGTACTTATACCAGCCTACTGTTGATTCTGCCCTTGGGGTTGGTTATCGGCAGGCGAGGCTAATTCTGAATATATGCCACTCCACTGCTGTCCCGTTACCCCCCACAGGGAGAAGGGAATAGCCCGACAATTAGGGGTACGCAGATCCATATCTTTAATGTTGCCGGATACACTGTTTAATCCGATAATTAAGGTCATATCACGCATTATAATCTTGTTAACGAAACAAGAACCAATGATTTATTCTACCAAACCCTGGCATGTGCCAGGATGACAATATGATCAGACGAGCAATATAATATGGACGTATTACATCATGGCGCCGTCAGCGGCGTAACCGGTTCCTGCCACGAACTGGTGGTGGATGAGGGACACTCGATTCTGGTTGATTGCGGACTGTTTCAGGGGGGTGAGGCCACAGATGAACAGGAGCATCTGGCAATAGATTTCCCGATTGATCGGGTTAAGGCGCTGCTGGTGACCCACTGCCACCTAGACCACGTTGGCCGTATACCGCACCTGATCGCCTCCGGGTTTGACGGCCCCATCTACTGTTCCGAGGCCACTGCCATTCTGCTTCCACTGGTGCTCGAGGATGCGCTGAAGATGGGGGTTACCCGAAACCGGCGTCTGGTGGAGCAGTTCCTTAAACTGATAGAGAAACGGTTAAACCCCCTGCCCTATAACCGCTGGCAACCGGTGGAACTGCCCGGCTGTGGCCTCTCTCTGGATATAAGACTGCAACGGGCCGGACACATCCTTGGCTCGGCCTACATTGAGTGCCAAATCAAGGGTGGCGACAGGGCGCACAAGGTAATCTTCTCCGGTGATCTGGGCGCACCTTACACCCCGCTGCTACCCACCCCCAAATCTCCCTGGTCGGCGGATCTGCTGGTATTGGAAAGCACCTATGGCAATCGGCAGCATGAAGGCCGCAAGACCCGCCGGGCAAAACTAAAGCAGATCGTGGAACGGGCATTTGAGAATAAAGGGGTAATCCTGATACCCGCCTTTAGTATCGGCCGTACCCAGGAGTTGCTATATGAGCTGGAGGAGATCATCCACCGTCATGGCGAAACCAGGGTAGCCGGCGATATGCAGTGGCAGGATATGGAGATCGTGCTGGACTCCCCCCTAGCCGCCAGTTTTACCGACGCCTATAAAAGACTAAGGCCATACTGGGACCAAGAGGCCAGGTGCAAGCTGAGAGCAGGCCGCCACCCCCTCTCTTTTGAGCAGCTGACAACCATAGAAGACCACAAAACCCATCAGCAGGTGGTGGAGTATCTGGGCAAGACCGGTCGCCCCACCCTGGTGATAGCAGGTAGCGGCATGTGCACCGGGGGCCGCATTGTGAACTACCTGAAGGCAATGCTGAGCAACGAGCAGACCGACGTGCTGTTTGTGGGCTACCAGGCCGCTGGCACCCCAGGACGGGATATCCAACACTACGGCCCCGGGCGGGGTTACGTAATTCTGGATGGGCAACGCATCGAGATACGGGCAGGGATTCACACCCTGGGTGGTTATTCAGCCCACGCCGACCAGAGTGACCTGATACGGTTTGTCCGCCGTATGCAACACCAGCCCAAAGAGGTCCGCTTGGTGCATGGTGATACAGATGCGAAACTAGAACTGCAGAAGAGGCTGAAACAAGAGTGCCCCGGGATTAAGGTCAATATTGGTGGTCCGGCCTAATCCCCCCGTCGTTTCAGCAAATAACCATGGCATCCACCCTGTGGCCACACTCTGCTACTCGGGGTTATTTCCATCATCACCCAAGAAAACCCCACATCGAAATACCACTAAAGTATTAGAAATAGACGTTTTTTCTGAAAAACAGGAAAAATTTCCACATATCACCCACAGAACACTTTACTTCTTGGTTACTTTGTTGCCTCCTTATACCATGTAGGTGCTACAAGCAGATGTTAACCTCGATTAATCTATAATGATAAGCAGCAGTTTAGGTGTAAAATCGCCGCAGAGCGATACCAAGGCGACCGTAGTTTTTTTGTGACCGCCCTTGGAGGAGATGGCAATGAGAAGTTTCTGCAGATTGACGGGCACACATACCATCCTAGCTTTGGTTATCTGCACACTTTTGGAAATTCCAGTCGCAGCACAGGCATCTAACGCCGGTACTCGCCTTGATGCAGGAAGGAAGATCGCCTTCACCTCAAGCAGGGGGAACTGTCTCGCCTGCCATGTAATTCCGGGGGGTGACTCTCCAGGAAATATCGGCCCACCACTGATAGCCATAAAAAGCCGCTTTTCAGATAAAGAGAAGATCAAAAAGATAATCTGGGACCCCAGAACAATTAACCCGGATACACCCATGCCCCTGTTTGGTAAAAACCTGATCCTTTCCGGTAGTGAAATCGATCAACTGGTTGATTTTATCTGGAGTCTTTAGCAGTGGAGTATCATCAGAGGTGATAAGAACTTTTTGCACAATAGTCCTTTTTTTGACCATGACCACGGCCATAGTCAGCATCGGCAGTGCCGGCTCTATTACCGAATCAACACCGGAGCAAGACCGGATTACCCTGCAAAATTACTACAAACAACGTCTGCCTGGCATCCACCTATCAGAATATCCAAATGGGGTTTATGCCATAGATATGGCTAGTCGTAAGAATTGGGAGGCGATCGAGGATTTCCCACCCTATGGTCCATACATTGCTGATGGTGAAGATATGTGGGACACCCAATTCACCAACGGCAAGGGCTACAAGGACTGCTTTCCTGAGCCAGCCATAGCCCACTTATATCCGAAATGGGATGAAAAGCAAGGCAAGGTAATAACCCTACCCCTGGCGGTAAACCAATGTCGCAAGGTCAATGGTGAAAAACCTTTTAAATATTATAAGGGGGATATCACCCTCATCCTCTCCTATATCGCATTCAAGTCACGGGGAAAGATTACCAACGTAACCATACCCAAGGATGATCCAAGGGCACTGGAGGCCTACAATCAAGGCAAGAAGTTCTACTACACCAGGCGCGGACAACTCAACTACGCCTGCGCCACCTGTCACATGCAAAATGTAGGTAAGTATCTACGCAGCGAAATCCTTAGCCCAGCCATGGGACACACCACCGGCTGGCCGGTGTACCGTTCTGACTGGACTGATGTTGGCACCCTGCACCGCCGTATTCGCGGCTGCATGAGCCAGATACGAGCCAAACCATTTAAGGCCCAGAGTAAGCAGTACCGTAATCTGGAGTATTTTCTGACATATATGAGTAATGGCCTGCCACTAAATGGACCATCATCACGTAAATAAGATGAGGATACTTATCAAAACCAGAGAACCACACATCGGCTTAATTTCCATAGGGTTATGGATAAATAGCATGTCCAGGCAAAGACCTATTCAGGTAGACAATTGTGACAGAGAATAGATTATGCACATAGGATCAATATCTGATTACACCTTACTGATTTTATTGCTGCTCTACAGCCAAGCTTCTCTGGCTGAAGCAAAAAAACACACACCCACCTTAAAGCCAATTGAGGTAGAAAGGGCAATTATTATGGCAGATGCAGCAAGAAAAGAGGCCGCATCAGTGGAAGGAGAGTGGCGCGGCATCCGCAAGATGCTATTACGTGCCCGCGCAGCCATCTGGGAGGAAAATCTGGAATTAGCTATGGAACTAGCGATAAAAGCACAAAAACTGGCCAAACTTGGTTACGCTCAAGCAGTCGAACAGTCTGAGCTGGATATGCCAGAATACCTACAGGAACGGAAATGAGTTATAAATATAATCAAGAGGCGACAAGCTCGATCAGACTTGGTTAACAGAAATACCATTAACATGGTATGGTGATCTGTTGCAGGATCAGCCAAACAAAGGCCTGCACCTTAAATTATTATGACGTAACAGGAGATGTAATAAATGAATGTGGATATGAAACGTAGGATCTTTCTAAAGCAGTCACTGGCTGTGAGTGCTATGGGAGTGTTGGTTGGTACTGGCATGCTTATGCCAAAAGAGGCCCTTGCAGCCTGGCCCAAAGAGGCATTCCAAAACAAGGATGCATCCGCAGCCATGAAAGCCCTGCTTGGCACAGACCAGTTTGCTTCAAGCGCGGATTTAAAGCTAAAAGCACCCGAGATTGCCGAGAACGGTGCCGTAGTGCCACTCCAGGTTGAAACTAGCATAGCAGGCGTAGAGACCATCACCCTGGTTGCTGTCAACAACCCTCTGCCACTGGTGGCAAATTTCAGGATGAGTGAGAACACCATACCCTACGCATCCACCCGTATTAAAATGGGAGAATCCGGAGATGTGATTGCCATTGTGAAGGCTGGCGGTAAACTGTACAGCACCAAACAGGGAGTCAAGGTAACCGTCGGTGGTTGCGGCTAAACAACAGCACATATCCCACAGAAATCAAGGAATTTCCCTGCGCACTGCTCGACGCAGGCAACATGAATATGAGGTAACGAATAATGGCAAAATCAAGTATCAGGATCAGCGCCAAGATGGTCGGTGGCGAAACTCTGGTCAAAGCGCTAATGAAACACCCAATGGAGAGTGGCTCCAGAAAAAACAAGGCAACCGGCGCACTGATCCCGGCTCATTTCATTCAGACTATAACCTGTGAATCAGCTGGCAAAGTGTGTTTCTCGGGAGATCTGAGCGGCGGTGTCTCCGCTAACCCATATGTCTCCTTCAAGTTTAAAGGCAACAAGGGTGACACCGTAAAGGTCACCTGGGTCGATTCCAAAGGCGCCACCGAGAGCGGCGAAACCAAGATCAAATAACGATCTGGTGGGTGAGGCCTATCGGCCTCACCCATATTTGACCCTCAACAGACAGACCAGCACCACGTACCGTCCCCATCGTCCGCAGACCTAACCTGGCAACCCATCCCCCTGAACCACATGATTAAACCGTCACCGGTTGCTATAGTAGTAAAAAATAATACCCTAACCACTGAAAAAACAACCTATAGCAACAGGACCAAAACAGACGATGAGCGTAGATAACCATGAGACCACAGTGGACATTACCAACACCCTACCCCAAAAAATATTCTCCCTAGTTCAATACCTATTACCACATCATCTGCTGTCTAGGGTTATGTACTGGGTTACCCGCAGTGAATGGAGGCCATTTAAAGACCTGATCATTCGAAATATAATCAATATCTACAATGTAGACATGGATCTGGCTGCAGATTCAGAACCTACAAATTACCGTAGCTTTAACGATTTTTTTACCCGTGCCCTGAAACCTGAAGCCAGACCTCTGGCCAAAGAAAAACAGAGCCTGTTATCCCCGGTAGATGGCACCGTGAGCCAGGCCGGACAGATTGTGGATGGACGGATATTTCAGGCCAAAGGCCACAGCTTCTCCCTGCACGAGTTGCTGGGTGGAGATCCAAAATGGACCTCAGCATTTGCCGACGGCAGCTTTGCCACCATCTACCTCTCACCCCGTGACTACCACCGTATCCACATGCCAACCACCGGCAACCTGAAAAAGATGATCCATGTGCCTGGACGCCTGTTCAGTGTAAGTCCATCCACTACCCGGAATATTCCGCGACTGTTCAGCCGCAATGAGCGGGTGGTAAACCTGTTTGAAACCGAGGCTGGTCCCATGGCAGTTATCATGGTTGGTGCCATATTCGTTTCCAGCATGGACACGGTATGGGCCGGAACCATAACCCCAAAATCCCATCGGGTAACAGGTTGGGAGTATGGTAAAAAGTCCACTGCCGCCATCAAGCTGCAACAGGGCGCCGAGATGGGACGCTTCAACATGGGCTCAACTGTTATCCTGCTATTCGGTAAGGATGCAGTTGAACTTACCACCGAACTAAAGCCAGAGGCAGCGATGCAAATGGGTCAGCAAATTGGCACAATTACCTCAGTACCAGCTGAATAATCTATTATCAGTTTTGTACCGTGCGTGAGGGTGTAGATAAGGCAGTAAGCTAACATTAACAACTAGAGGCGATCACATGAAACAGATTAAAATTCTATCCGGCCTTATTGGCATACTCCTGACCATCCCGGTATGGAGTGGTGAACAAACCTTTACCAGTATCGGCACTGGCGGTCTTACCGGTGTCTACTACCCTACCGGCGGCGCCATCTGCCGACTGATGAATCGCAACCGCAAGGAGCATAAAATCCGCTGCTCGGTTGAATCCACCGGCGGATCTATTTTCAACCTGAATGTGATCCGCAGTGGTGAACTGGACTTTGGTGTGGTTCAGTCAGACTGGCAGTTTCATGCCTATAACGGCAGCTCAAAATTCAAGGAACAAGGGGCCAACAAAAAACTACGCGCAGTGTTCTCTATCCACAGTGAACCCTTTACTCTGATGGCGCGTAAAGATAGCGGCATAGCCAGCTTTGCCGATCTCAAAGGCAAACGGGTAAACATTGGCAACCCAGGCTCTGGGCAACGTGGCAACATGGAACTGCTGATGCAGAAGAATGGCTGGGGCAAATCCGACTTCAGCTTGGCATCTGAACTCAAGGCCTCAGAACAGTCCCGCGCCATGTGTGATAACAAGATCGACGCCATCGCCTACACAGTGGGACACCCTAACGCCTCTATCAAAGAGGCCTCCACCTCATGCGACGCCCTGGTGATTCCAGTCACCGGCCCGATCATCGACAAGCTTATCTCCACCACTCCATACTACGCACCTGCCACTATTCCTGGCGGCATGTACCGTGGATCAGACCAAGACACACCCACCTTCGGCGTTAAGGCCACCCTGGTCACCAGTACCGATGTAGGTGACGAGGTGGTATACCAACTGGTGAAGGCGGTATTCGAAAACTTCGACAGCTTCCGCAAACTGCACCCGGCCTTTGGTCACCTGAAGAAGGCCGACATGTTGCTGGGCAACTCCGCCCCACTGCATCCGGGCGCAATACGCTACTACAAGGAAAAAGGGCTGATGTAGCCTAAACAGGCAACCGCCATCCAGGAGAGAGATGATAGGCAACCTTGCATGGATACTACCACTGCTGCTGCCGCTGATCTGGGCGGTCTACAGCTATAACCGTCTGGTGCGTGACAAGAACCGGGTGTTGGCGGCATGGAGTGATATCGGGGTACAGCTGAAACGCCGCTCTGACCTGATCCCAAAACTAGTGGAGGCAGTGCAGGCCTATTCCGGCTACGAACGTTCAGTGCTGGAAGACATGACCCGCTTGCGCACCGACTCCGATGCCGAACCCAACCCCAGCGGAAAGGCAGATCTGGAGGCTGGGATCACGGACCAGATAAAGAGCCTGATCGCCGTGGCCGAGGCCTATCCAGATCTGAAGGCCGACAGCCAATACCTGCACCTGCTGCACCAGCTTACCGATGTAGAGAATCACATCCAGTTTGCCCGCCGTTACTACAACGGCTCAGTGCAAAACCTGAATGTGCGGATCGATTCATTTCCAGATCTGCTGATTGCCCGCACATTTCGTTTCCAGCATGCAGAGTTCTTTGAGCTGGAGAGCGCCACTGAGGCCCTGCCCCCGGACATCGGCACATGACCATCACACTGCGACTCTTTCTGACCCTGGCCCTGGCACTCTGCCTGAACCCCATAACCCAGGCCCAGGAGCGGATACTCAGCTACCACAGCGAGATAACCGTAGAATTGGATGGCTCCATGCTGGTGGAGGAACGAATCCGGGTACGGGCCGAGGGCAACAAGATCAAGCGCGGCATCTACCGCGACTTCCCCACCAAATACCAAGACCACCTGAACAACCGTTACCAGGTAAAATTCAAACTGCTGGGGGTAACACGGGACGGGGCAGACGAGTCTTATCATACCAAGCCACTCAGCAACGGTATTCGCATCTACGCCGGCAGAAAGGAGTACTTTCTACCACACGGTGAGTACAGCTACGTCTTCAGCTACCGCACGGATCGACAGTTGGGTTTCTTTAAGGAGTTCGATGAACTCTACTGGAACACTACCGGTAACGGCTGGGAGTTCCCCATCAACCAGGCCAGCGCCCGGGTAAACCTGCCACCATCCATACCAGTGGACAGCATCCGGGTAGAGGGGTACACCGGCCCTCAGGGATCGAAGGGGCAGGACTACACCGCCCAGGTAACAGATGAGGGTGCCGCCCAATATGCAACCACCAGTGGGCTGAATCAGCATGAGGGGCTGACCATAGTGGCAAGCTGGCCCAAGGGTTATGTGACCGAGCCATCGGACGAACAGAGATTGAGCTGGTTTCTGCAAGACAATCGCTCGACAGCCGCGGGGGCAGGCGGCATCGCCCTGCTCCTGCTCTACTATCTGTTCACATGGCACCGGGTGGGGCGCGACCCCGAGTCTGGCGTGATCATCCCGTTGTACAAACCCACCGCCGGTTACTCCCCCGCCTCCATGCGCTTCATCTCCAGAATGGGGCATGATAACAAGGCCTTCTCTGCCGCCATCATCAACATGGCGGTCAAGGGTTACCTGGAGATCAGCGAGAGTAGTGGTGGTGAATTCACCCTGAGCAAGACCGAAAACAGCAACATAAAACTGGCCATAGGTGAAGGGGCCATAGCCAGCTCCCTGTTTGGTGATGGTGGTGACACCATTGTGCTAAAGCAGGAGAACCATAAAAAAATCGCCAAGGCCCTGAAGGTGCACAAACGCTCCCTCAAGGGCGATTATGAGAAGAACTACTTCATCACCAACCAGATCTACCTGCTGCCGGGCATCCTGCTGAGTATCGCCACCATGGCCGTGGTAATCATGCTGCTGCCCAGCGCCGATCAGGTTGGCACTGCCATATTCATGTCGATCTGGCTATCCATCTGGAGTATCGGGGTGTTCGCCCTGCTAACCAACGTTATTAATGCCTGGCGTGGTAACAGCAAAGACCAGGCAGTGTTTCTTACCCTGCTCTCCGTCCCCTTCATCGCCGGAGAGATCGGCGGCATAATCGCACTGATCACTCAGGTATCCATCATCTATACCCTGGCCCTTGGCTCTGTCCTGGCCATCAACGTCCTGTTCTATCAATGGCTCAAGGCCCCTACCCTGGCCGGGCGCAGGCTGATGGACCGGATCGATGGTTTCAAACTCTACCTGGCGGTGGCGGAAAAGGATGAACTCAACTTCAAACACCCGCCGGAGAAAACTCCAGAACTGTTTGAGCAATACCTTCCATACGCCATCGCCCTGGATGTGGAACAGCAGTGGGCGGAGCGCTTCAGCGACGTTCTCAGCCGCGCCATGGCAGACAACAGCAACTACCATCCGGGCTGGTATCACGGTCGCAGCTGGAACCAGCATAATCTCACCGGCTTCACCAACTCGGTTGGCAGCGCCATGAGCTCCGCCATCTCATCTTCATCCTCGGCACCCGGATCATCCTCTGGTGGCGGCGGTGGCGGCTCCTCCGGTGGTGGAGGCGGCGGCGGTGGCGGTGGTGGCTGGTAGCAACAGATTACAGGTCTGACCCAGCACCCTTATTTAAGATAATATACCCAGCCTGATTAATGTCCGGATAATTTTATGTCCCTCTTGCTTGAAACCAGAGACCTAAAGAAACACTACGGCGAGGTAAAGGCCGTTAATGGCGTAAGCCTGCCCATCCGACAGGGAGTCTGTTTTGGACTATTGGGACCAAATGGTGCCGGCAAGACCACAACGGTGGAGATGATGGAGGGGATCCTGACCCCAACCTCTGGTGAAATCCTTTATCAGGGAGGGCCTCTGGGCAGCAGATTCAAGGAAGAGGCCGGGATAATGTTCCAGAGTACCGCCCTGCAGGAACATATTACGGTGCAAGAGATTCTGAACCTGTTCCAAAATCTGTATGTAAACTGCCGTCCTCAGGCTGAGGTAATTGAGCAGTGTGCTCTGGGTGAGTTCCTGGACCGGGATTCAAAAAAACTATCTGGTGGTCAGCGTCAGCGCCTGCTGCTGGCAATCTCCCTAATCAATGATCCCCAGGTACTGTTTCTGGACGAACCAACCACCGGCCTGGACCCACAGTCACGGCGTAACTTCTGGGATCTGGTACACACCATCAAGGCCAGTAAGAAAACAGTAATTCTTACCACCCACTACATGGAAGAGGCACACGAACTGTGTGATGAGATCGCAATCATGGATCATGGGCTGATAATCGCCAGCGGCACCCCTCACGGGTTATTGAATGAGCACTTCAGCCACTCGGTACTCTCCCTGCCCACCGCAGAGATACCCCACGACATCAACGAAGGCCTTGGCCTTACCATGCACCACCTCAAGGACCGAGTGGAGATCTTCAGTGATAATGTCAACTCCACCCTGCAACTATTAATGCAACATAACATACCACTTACCCATCTGCAGATTCGTTCCCACACACTGGAAGATCTATTCCTGAAACTTACCGGTAGGCAACTCAGGGCATAAGAGAGGTAGAGTTCCTTACAACGAATGTAACGGCTCGAGCCTTCAGCAGAGCCAAGCAATCAGACACGCATCTCAGTCGAAATTAATCTCATTGTCATCCAGATATACATTTAACGCCTCACAAACATTGATCGGCAATTAACATAAGAATAAGTTATTCGCATTTTAACATTCAGTGCTTAGCATTTTTTTGAAACAGTAATGGTAGGACGCCCGGTTACCCAAAGCGCCCCCATACAGATCCGGACGTGCGGTACTACCGCATCCGGCTCCTCAGTAATACTCACTCCCGCGCAATGCTGAAGTCCCTATTCGTTGCCTTGATAGCTATGGCTTG
>JAAGZL010000140.1 GCA_024206335.1 Gammaproteobacteria bacterium | reverse complement strand
TAGACCAAAGTCTTCCTGAAGTCCCTGCACCAGAACCACTGGTAGCGTTCCATCGCCCAGAGCCACTAGGATTTAAAGGATGATAGGCACCTTGGTTCAAGCGGCTGACTAGGCAGATTGGGATTGCGTAGGCTTTACCTTCGTGCGCAAACTGAGTCCCAGTAGTTCTTCCGTGTACAGCACCATAAGACGGCGCAAGGGTTGATGTATTGGTGTTACTATGGTCTAAAAATATATCTGAAGCGTCAGGCCCAAGAGCAGGACTAAACGTTGTTTTTCCCTGTATTTTAACTATGTCCGTTGACCCTGAAAACTTAAGCGCTGAATTACCTGCTATAAAAGAATCAAGAGTAGTTCCATCCCAACTCCCCTCTAAACCACGAATAACACGGGCGCGAGCACGAACCTGAATTAATTCACCGTTGTCGGAGTAGATGTTATTGAGTGGGTCTTGGATGAACTTAGCTTGGTTTGCGTCACTGAGTGTTGACCAGAGTACACCCCGCCCCGTTGTCGCTGTATCACCTTCAAATTTCGCTGAGTATCCCTGAACCACATTACCTGTTGTTAGACCTATCCCTTCCCAAGAGATTGGGCCATACTGAACTAACCCTTTTGGATATACGACGTCTTTATCACTAATCTTTTCGTGCCATACCTCTAGTAAAACTAAGTCTTGACGGTTGATCACTGATTGAGACAACGATGTACCACCCGCCGCAATCGCATCAGCTAAGTTATCATAACGTCCTGTCCCGTCTCGTTTATCTAGTCCGTCTGGGGCTGGTGGAAGTAAAACAGACATCGGGTTAAAGTCGGGGTCTGTTCTATTCAACCCGTATAAATCAATGAGCACATCATTAACAACAACTTGTGCTTGGTTAGTTGTGGAGATACCCGCTATAGAACTAGATCCCCTGCCGATGAAGATAGTATTTTCACTAGATGTAGATTCCCACATACCTTGGTTAACAGGTGTATTGGCAGCCCTGTATTTACCCCAGTGAACAAACCCACTACCCGGATACTTACCTTTGTGCCTCGCCAAGAATTCCGCTTTCGTCGGTGCGAGTATCGACCCTGTTAAACTTTCAGCGGTCGCGGTCGCTGCTTGGGCGTCCTCTGTGATCTTGCTTAGAGTGGG
>JAAGZL010000139.1 GCA_024206335.1 Gammaproteobacteria bacterium | reverse complement strand
GTTAATCAGGGTTGGATCATCACTGCCTATCCACTTCACCGAATAGGGTGGGTTGGAGACAATGGCATCAAAGGGTTTGTCATCCAGAAAGTGCGGGTCTGTTAAGGTATTGCCCAGCTGCATATTGAACTTGTCGTAGTTAATGTTGTGCAAAAACATGTTCATACGGGCAAGGTTGTAGGTTGTGTGGTTGATCTCTTGCCCCCAAAAGCCATCTTCAATGATGTGATTATCAAAGTGTTTTTTGGCTTGCAGCAGCAGCGAACCGGAACCGGCAGCCGGATCATAAATTTTATTAACACTGGTTTGTTTGTGCATGGCAAGCTGGGCAATCAGCTTTGAAACGTGCTGCGGGGTGAAAAATTCACCACCGGATTTACCGGCATTGGCGGCGTAGTTGGAGATGAGGAATTCGTAGGCATCGCCGAACAGGTCAATCTGAGCTGGATCACTCTTTTCATAAAAATCATGACCAAAATCCAAGTCTGCCACGCCTTTTAATACCGACGCTAAGCAAAGGTTTTTGTCTTTAACTGTATTACCGAGTCGGTTACTGGTGGTATCGAAATCGGCAAACAGTCCTTTAATGTCGCCTTCAGAGGGGTAGCCATTGGCCGAGGCTTCGATAGCGGAAAAGATGGCAGCCAAATCGGTATTCAGGCTTTCGTTGTTGTTGGCGTTTTTTGCGACATTGGCAAACAGCTGGCTGGGGTAGATGAAGTAACCCTTAGTTTTAATGGCATCGTCTTTGATGTCTGGCGTGATCACCTCATCGTTAAGCTCGGCGTAATTAATACTATCGTCACCAGCCTCAATATAGAGGGCAAAGTTTTCGCTGATGAAGCGGTAAAACAGGGTACCGAGGACATAT
>JAAGZL010000138.1 GCA_024206335.1 Gammaproteobacteria bacterium | reverse complement strand
TAAGTGCGTTTTTCTCCGAATAATTGCTAGTACTGAACCGGCAGCACCGGATCGAATAAATCGTCGGAAAGGCTGTGCAACACCAGCTCCTGCTGGTTCAGTTTGGCGGGTGCGACTTCTTTCCACGGCACGATAAACAGTATCTTGGGCAATTCCTTGTTACCCTTGATGGTGGTAGTTTGCAGTTCGATCGTATCCTGTGCCGCTAGTGCGAACGGCAAGCATGCCAGTAAAACCAAAAGCAAGCCTGGTTTAGCCATTTTCCAGCGTCCCCTTGAGATGATTTATCCAGTCTTGCATAGCTTCGTCTTTCTCTCCCAGTAGTGATAGATAAATTGAGTAGTGTTCGATGGCCAGAGCTATTTCCTGCAGATAGATATCATACAACAGGGCGAGATTGTAATGTGCGTTCAGATAAGCCGGATCAAGCTCCAGCGCCTTCTGATAATCACTTCTGGCCTGTTTGATCTCGCCATTTTGCAATTGGATCTGCGCGCGCAGGTGATAGGACTGTGCTTGCAGCGGGTTTAATTCTATAGCCTTGTTAATCTGCTTGAATGAACGTTCATATTTCTTCTGTTGATAATCGATC
>JAAGZL010000136.1 GCA_024206335.1 Gammaproteobacteria bacterium | reverse complement strand
CCAGCTCCCGAGATGACTTGACGCCGTGTTCAGATGCCTACTTTGCTTCCCCTCTGGCGCTACGCACGCCGGGTAAGCAGTGCGGCCTCACGGCTACCGGGGTCTACCAGCCTTCGCTTCGCTCTCCTTGGCTGGAAGCGCCTGATTTCTTCACTGAACACTCGGCAAATTGCTCTTCTGATAGAACCCCGTTACACCCAAGCATCATCTTTATTCTGATCCGGAAAATAGCTGACCAACAGCCTTCATAGATAAAAAAAGACGGATACGTCCGTTGTCTGTATCAAGTACCTGGAACCCATACTGGGTATAAAAATGCTGCACCCCATCATCAAGTACATCCACCACCACGGCAAAAGATGGCAGGTGGATGTTGATTTCATGGCAATGACGCAAGGCCCTGATCAGTGCTATTTTTCCAAGCCCTAGACCCTGAGCCGTCTTATGGACAGCAAGCTGGGCAAGTAGAAGTACAGGGACAGGATAGCGTGGAAGTCTCTTTGCCATGGATTGCGGCAGGGTCTGCCGTTTGATCTCTGTGTGAGATAGAGTGTAAAAGGCACAGATTTCCGCTGTGCTTTCCTGCGTGGGCAGCACCATCGTCAGGCTGATTCCAGCCTCTCTGTGCCGAACCGAAAACTTATGGAGGAAGGTGTTCAGTTCCTCCACGCCGCAGTCGAATAAATTTCTTTCGTGCAGAGCCTTATTCAGTTCAACGAATTTGGAAGCTGGAGTCACCGGATATTCTGCTCTTCGGCATATTTCAGAGCTTCACGTAGCTTGCGGTTCGGCTTATTAGCCACTTCACAGGCGGTAATAAAGCGATCAAAGACATCATCCTTGAGCGTAATGGATTCATACGCCTGGATGACCTGATTAGCATCTTTTTCTATGAGTCGAACTACATATTCGGTAAGGCTCTTCATGCCTTGAAGCGCAGCCGCCTTCTCTGCCGCTGCTTTGATGGACGGGTCTATTCTCATATCTATACGTGTTGCTGCCATAACTAAACTCCAGACCGGCTTCATTTACCAACAGCATAGTTGAAATGAGTCTATTTGTACAGCATAATGCCGTACAGCGTAATATAAAAATGAAGGCAAAGCACATAATTTCCATAACTGGCCGCTTGATGTACATCATGGAACTGGTAGTTCCAACGACTGGGAATCCACAAATCTGCGGACAACCTGTCAATTGACATCAAATACTAGCTTTTTTCTGCCCCCCAACAGGCTAAGCAATCCAGATACCGCGTCATGTTCAATTACGCCCACCAACACATAATCGTAACCAATTGTTTTACCTGCTATTATTTAGTGGTATCATAAGAAGATATCAAGATAGTGAGATTTGTTAGTAAGGTGCGTACCGCACCCCCGGTACCAACTTGGCCTAGCAAAATCTAGACTAAGGTATAACAGGAATCTATTGAGTGTTACTCAGATTCAATCAACGCAGATTTGGGAAAGAGCTCAGCCTGAACAAAGAGAAACCTAGACAACACATATAAACCTAAGCTGACATCTCTTTTTTCGCCACGAGACACAGTCCCCACAGGAGGTTGTGTTTAGCACCGAGACCTTACTCCCAAGCCTGGGATTTCCAAAAAACAGTTATTAAAATCACCCTATTTTGCACTATACGGCTTGAGCACAGAAAACTCCCAACGCCGCATTGCAAGCAAGATCCCAACGCTGTGCAGCTTATTTATAGGTAGCTTACAGTCCTGTCGGTGCAGTTGCGTAAACTCATCTGAGATCAATTGGAACCGCCTGGCCATAACCATCTGCGAACTTTCACTGAGTAAACCAGAGAGGAACAGGCGCGGATTGTTTTCTCCACCAAACCGTCCCTTCAAAAACTCATTTTGTATTGCCTGTTCATAGAACCGTTCGATAGGGCCGTGAGGTATCCAGGAAAAGTTTTCCGCAATACGCAACTTGATGCGATTGTTGGGCAGCAGGTCGATAATCTTCAAACGATCAAGATGGGCCAACCTTTGAATCAGGTCGGTGGAAGATATCGCATAGTGCTGCAGTATCTCTTCATAGGTAAGGTGATTACGCACACATACCGCCACCAGCAGCAGCTGCGTATCATCCACCAGTTGACGTTCCTGCTCTGTGGAGAGTTGCACAGTCTTTTGCCTGGTCTCCTGGTACAGCTGAAACAGATCACTGAGTTCTATATCGATCAGCTGGCAAATAGACTCAATACGCTCCAGGGCCATACGCCCGGTGGCAAACATGCGTTTAACGTTAGCTTCACTCATATCCAAGCCACGAGCAATATCTGCATAGGTGGTCTGTTTACTGCGAAGAAGCTCTTTAAGGGTGGTAATTATCGCCTTGGTTTCAGCCATATCTCTGTTCATTCAAATTTTGGTATAGCCACAATATACCATAAGACCACTTCTAGTGCTCTATTTTGAAAAAAGTATATTATTTCTCGCATCACGACAATACTCCCCTTCACATCAATTCAGCCAAGGAGAACTTCAATGTCGATTATCAAACGCATATCAACCACTCTTTTTTCCAAAATCGATCATGTAGTGGGCGAAATAGAAAACCACGACGCACTGATCCAAGCCACCATCAAAGAGCAGCGCAAAAAAATCGCCGCCGCCAAGGTGCAACACGCCCGACTGCAGGGGGCCCAGCAGCGCATCCAGGAGCAGATATCACAACTGACAGCGGAAGAGAGGCAGTGGGCCGAACGGGCTATAAAAGAGGCAGAGAGAGATCCATCCCAAGCCATGGCCTGTATGCAACGGAGACAACAAGCCCAAAACCAGATCAAACAACTGGGCCAGAGTCGCGATGAGTATCAAAAGGCAGCGGAAAAGATGGCGCAGGATCTCAGCCATAGCGATAGCGACCTCAGATCCATGAAGCAAAAACATGAGCTGTTGCGTTCCCGTCAAACCAGCGCAGATGCGCTGACGGTAATCAGCGATATGGACCACACCCATACGGATGAGCTGGAATCCAGCTTTGACCGATGGGAAATCAAGATATCCCAGGCGGAGATCATGGCTGACAGCTACGAACCAGTCGACACCCTGGAACAGGCTTACATCAACGAAGAGAACCAGCAGGCATTAAGCATTGAGCTGGAAGAGTTGATCGCCAAGGAGAAAAGCAATGACAACGCATGAAACACAACTAAACACTGAGCTTGAAACCAAGTCCAACAATGAAGACAACAACGGCTGGACCAGGAAGCTGCCACAGCTGCTGCGGGGCTTCGGCGCCGCAGCAGTGCTGTTCTCACTCTACACCTTTTTGATGCGGGGCTGGGAAGGGAGTGGCGACTTGATCCGCTATATCATGTTGCTGGGGCATACCGGCGCACTGGCCACCATAGGGCTGGCCTGCGGCCACTTTCTTAAAGAGGCAAAGGGTGCCCGCTTGCTACTGCTACTAGCACTGATATCGGTACCAGCAAACTTTGCCATCCTTGGTGCCTTCATATTCTCAGCAACTGGCAACATAGGCACGGGTATTTACCCCCAATATGTGGCCTGGGCACTTGGCAGCCCACTTCAGGCAGGATTAACCACCATAGCTGCGCTGGCAGTATTGCTGCCAATAATCTGGATTGGTTTTCGTACACTAGCACGCAAACTGGGGCACTCATTAAGCCTGCTCTACCTGTTCAGCAATGCAGCCATGCTATTACCCCTGCGCACACCTGTATTAATCGCCGGGTTGGTTGCACTACTCACCATGTTCACCCTGTACGCCAGCAATAAGATCACTCGTCACCGCAGCGAGATCAAAACCCAGGAGGGCATGGCTGCACTATTGTTACAGTTCCTTCCGCTGGGAATCCTTGTGGTTAGAAATATCTGGCTGTACTCACCTGACTTTATCCTCTTAACCACCGCCGCAGCCATGCTGTTCATCGCCCTGCGCCAATGTTCACTACTTATGCATAGAAAGTCTCGCATCCGTACAGCAATAGAACTGATCTCAGCACCTATCACAGCAATCACCGGGCTTGGCCTATTCATGACCATCACCAGTGCCGGATGGAGTGAGTCAGTATCCACCATCGCTGGCAGCCTGACAGCAGCCATCATGCTGTATGAGATCTCGCTTAGAGCCTTTCACAACACATCCATATACCGGATATTGGCATCATTGATCATTGCCGCAGCCCTGCCTATCAACCTGCTGGTTCATGGCGGAGTGATAGCATCGCTTCTAACCATCACGATCGGTCTGGCCATGATCATCTTCAGCTACAGCGTTCAGCAGCGGTCAATATTTCTCACCGGCATAGTGATGACCATTGTGGGATTGTTGGATCAGTTCCAACATCTGTTCCATGTGTTTGATTTTGGCTACTGGGTAACCATGGCTATAGTTGGAACCATGGCAATAGTTGGTGGTTCATTGTTGGAATCACGTGGTGAGCTGGTCAAAAGTAAATACCTGCATTGGAGGAATAGGTATAGCGAATGGAGCTATTAAGTCAGCCCTGAACACAAATTGGAGGCCAGCAGCAACTTCCCACATGGATGTGGGGAGTTTCTTTAACAACACTTTTGAATAAACTGCTACTGCCATCAAAACTGACGCAGTGGCCTGCAGAACAATTCCACCTATCATTAAGACGCCAGACATAATCAAGAAAATCGATTTTGTATTGACCTTCATGGATATGGCGTTCCAGCTGCACCGACTTACCTATCCCCGCCGCCAGGAGTGAAAGCGCTCCACCAACCGCAGCAGGGTCTCGGGGGCGTGGGCCCGCTTCCAGTTACCGGCCACATATTTGTTGGCCTCGGCCATGGTCGGGTAGATGTGGATGGTACCCAGGATCTTGTTGAGGCCGATGCCGTGGCGCATGGCGAGGATATATTCAGCGATCAGGTCACCAGCATGCTCGCCGACGATGGTCACGCCGAGGATCTTATCCTTGCCCGGCACCGTGAGTACCTTAACCATGCCGTGGGCCTCTTCATCGGCGATGGCCCGGTCGAGGTCATCAATGCCGTACGTGGTTACCTCGTAGGCAATATCCTGCTCCTTGGCCTCCTGCTCGTTGATACCAACCCGCGCCACTTCAGGGTCGATGAAGGTGGCATGGGGGATCACCGAGTAGTCAGCACGGAATTTCTTGAACGGATCAAACATGGCATTGACGGCGCTGTACCACGCCTGATGGGCCGCGGTGTGGGTGTACTGAAATGGCCCCGCCACATCACCGCAGGCATAGATGTTGGGATAGTTGGTCTGCAGGTAGTCGTTGGTCTCGATGGTGCCGCTGGCGGTCAACGGTATCCCCAGGGTCTCCATTCCGAAACCGGTGGTATTGGCGCTACGACCGATGGCAACCAGCACCTGGTCGAAGGGTATGCGCACCTCCGCATTGTTGTTGGCCAGGTCCTCACACACCAGAACCTTCTCCCCATCCTCTATCAGAAACTGTTTGGGCTGATGCTGCAGCCGCAGGTCGATATCCTCGGCCCGGAAGCGGGCAGCCACCATCTCCGAAACCTCCCGATCCTCGCGCACCAGCAGCCGGGAACGCCGCTGTATCTGGGTGACCTTGGAACCCAGGCGCGAGAAGGCCTGCGTCAGTTCCGAGCCGATGGGACCGCCCCCCAGGACCAGTAAACGCTCCGGGCGTGTACGCAGGCCCCAGACGGTGTCGGAGGTAAGATAACCAATCTCTTCAATCCCCGGAATCGGCGGCACGAAGGGGCGTGCTCCGGTGGCGATGACGATGTTGCGGGTGGTGAGGGTCTGGCTGCCACCATCCGTTTTGACCTCCACCGTCCAGGGTGAGGTGATATTGGCCTCGCCCTGGATCACATCCACCCCGAGTTCTGTATAACGCTCCACCGAGTCATGGGGCTCAACGTCCTTGATCACCCGCTGCACCCGCTCCATCACATCGGCAAAATCAAACTCGGCATGGGCCTCGCGGATCCCAAACTCCTGGGAGCGAGCCATATGGGAGAGCAGCTTGGCCGAACGGATAATCGCCTTGGAGGGAACGCAGCCGGTATTGAGGCAGTCACCGCCCATCTTATGCTTCTCCACCAGGCTGACCTTGGCCCTGACCGCGGCGGCGATGTAGGAGGTCACCAGCCCGGCCGAGCCGGCACCGATCACCACCAGATTGCGATCGAATGCGGCAGGTTTCTGCCACTGTGCATAGACCTTTCGCGCCTTCAATATCTCCACTACCTTCTTGGCAATGAGGGGGAAGATCCCCAGCAGGGCGAAGGAACCGAGCAGCTCTGGAGAGAGGATCCCCTGCACCGATTCAATCCGGCCCAACTGGGTGCCGGCGTTGACGTAGACGATGGTACCCATCAGCATGCCGATCTGACTGACCCAGTAGAAGGTACGTGCCCGCATCGGCGTCATAGCCATCACCAGGTTGATGATGAAGAAGGGAAACACCGGCACCAGGCGCAGGGTGAAGAGATAGAAGGCACCGTCCTTTTTCACCCCTTCATTTATGGCCTTCAACCTATCCCCAAACCTTGTCTGGACCCAATCATGCAACAAAAAACGTGCGATCAGAAAGGCCAGGGTAGCACCGATAGAGGAGGCGAAGGAGATGATCACCGTACCCCAGAACAGACCAAAAATGGCGCCTCCGGCCAGCGTCATGATGACGGCACCGGGCAGTGATAGTGCCGTGACCGCTATGTATATAAATGTATAGATGCCGAAAGCTGCGGTGGGATTTGCCAAGCGCCATGTTTCGATAGCTGCTTGTTGGGTTTTGATGAAATCAAGATTGAAAAAGCGTTGCAGATCAAACAGAAAATAGACGCCGACGAGGGCAAATATCACCAGAGCAAACAGTATACGCGGCATATATTTCATTGTTTCGTTTCTCCATCAGATTGCGCAACAATAGTAGATGGGTAACCCCCCTAATATTCTCACTATCTAAATATACTCATATCTCATCTGGTAACAGAATGCAGAAAATGACAACTGTTCTATGCATTTAGGGCGTACTAACTCGGTGGTATTCAGTTTTCTCTGTAATGAGTATTGAATAGAAAACTCTCTAAAGTTCTATCAAGCCAATCTCTATTGCATATTTAGTCAGTCCAGCGGCGGTATGTATATCCAGCTTGCTTTTGACGTTCTGGCGATGGGTCTCGACAGTGCGTACAGAGATATTAAGAGAGTTGGCGATCTCTTTATTTGAATCTCCCTCAGCAATCAGTTTAAGTACTGTCTCTTCGCGTTTGGTTAACAGGCCATCTATCTTCCGCTTTGGGTTCTCATTTCCTCTAAACAGACTTTGAGATGCGCCAGCACTGAAATAGGTATTGCCTTGATGAACCATCTCTATGGCCTCTATCAACTCCTCTGAAGATACATTTTTCAGCACATAACCAGATGCCCCGGATTGCATGAGCTTCAAAATATACTTCTGGTCATCATGCATGGTGAGAATGAGTACACGCACAGCCGGCATCTGCCGTTTAAAGAGTCTTGTCGCCTCCAGGCCACCCATGACAGGCATGGTTACATCCATGAGTACCACATGAGGATTTACTTTATCTGCCACCTCCAGGGCCTCTTTGCCATTACTTGCCTGACCAACCACCTCTATCCCATCCTCAACCTGAAGACGAGAGCTGATCCCATCCAGTACCAGGGGGTGGTCGTCTACTAACAGGAGTCTTATTGGGGCTTGATCGTTCATATTTCCTTGTTGGTAAGATCTATCTTTACCTTCATTTCATTCGGGAGACAGGCCTTTAGTAACGTGCCTTTTCCAGGTTCACTTTGGATTTCGAATTCACCTCCCAGTAACTCTACCCTCTCGCGCATATTACGCAAACCTATTCCCTCTACCCGAACAACACTCTCAGGATCGAAGCCGCATCCTTCATCCTTTATCACCAGACGCACCGCGTCTCCCCGTTGCCAGATACGCATATTCACACTGCAACTGCCAGCATGGCGCTCAACATTTGTAAGTGCCTCCTGAATCACCCGATAGATGGTAATCTCAATATCCTCTTCCAAGTTCTCTTCAGAGAGGTCAATACTCAGATCGGTCCTAGAACCGGTTCGCTCAATGAAATGTTCGACCAGGCTCTCTAACGCCGATTCCAGCCCCATATCATCCAACAGACTTGGGCGCAGATCGTGGGATATGCGCCTCACCTCTTGGATCGCATCATTCAGTACAGACTTACCCTTTTCCAAGTCCTCTATACTATTACCCCGCCCTTTCTGCTGTTTACTCATGGCAGACTCTATTCTGAACTTTACTGACACCATCAACTGATTGATGCCATCGTGCAGTTCGCGGGCAAAGTGTCTTCTCTGGTTGACCTGGAACCGAACCATTTTATGGGCAAGTTCACGCAGTCTGGCATCGGCCAATCGGCTCTCATGAATATTGATAGCAAGGCCTAACAAAGCTATTGCAATCACCGTTACAGTAATAATCACAAGCACGGTGAAAAATGTTTTGCGTATATTTGATTTGACCTGACCTCTTATCTTCTGCACCTCCTTTGCGATATCATCGATATAGAGTCCAGTCCCCATCATCCATCTCCACCTGGGTAGTTCCACGGCATAGCTCAGCTTATCCTCGTCCTTACCCGTAGACGGCTTGTTCCATAGATACCGGTAAAACCCCCCACCCTCAGCAGCCACCCGTATAAGATTACGGATTACATAATCACCATTCTTATCTTGAAGACCATATAGGTTCTGCCCAACCAGACGAGTCAATTTAGGGTGTACTAGATTTACTCCATTGCGGTCATACACGAAGAAATAACCGTCTTCACCGTAGGTCAGCCCATTTAGGATTCTTTTTACCTCTTCTTGTGCTACCTGCTCATCCATCTCTTTATTACGAATAATATGATCGATTGAGGTAAGGGCCAAACTGATGTAGTTTTTCAAGGCTTGGCGTTTCGATGCCAGCAGATTGTCTTCGAATGTTCTAATCTCATCTTCCGACAGGTTCCTGGCCTGATTCAGATTAATCAGGGTAATCGACAGTGCCACCAGAATCAGCGGGAGCAGCGCAAGCAGGAGGATCTTGGTTTTAAATGACATACAGGACCATAGATATCGATGGCATATCTATCCAGCTAAAAAAACTGGCTGATATCTCATTCACCCCAAACCATATAGGCCAGGGAACAACAGGATTGTCAGTACAATCGCAGTCTGCATGATAATGAATGGAACCACGCCACGATAGATATCCATCGTGCTCACTTCAGGTGGCGCAACACCCTTCAGATAGAACAGTGAAAAACCAAATGGCGGAGTCAGAAAAGATGTCTGCAGGTTCATGGCGATAAGGATCGCAAACCATAATGGGGCAATCCCCAGGGTATCTGCAACCGGTGCCAGCATGGGTACAATGATGAATGAGATCTCTACAAAATCGATAAAGAATCCTAGAAACAGGATTACCAGCATAGAGAGGATCAGAAAACCCATCTGTTCTCCCGGCAACTGTGTAAGCACCTCTTCAATAATCAGATCACCACCGGTATAGGTAAACGCCATGGAGAAGGCTGTTGCCCCTAATAATATTGCAAACACCATGGAGGTTACCTTTACTGTATCCATGGCTGAGTTGTAGACCATCTTCCAGCTGAACTGCTTGTACAGTACGGCAAGTACCAGGGCTCCAATCCCACCCAACGCTGAAGACTCCGTTGGAGTAGCAATTCCGGCAAAGATCGACCCCAGCACCACAAGAATCAGAACCAGTGGTGGCAGAACTGCCTTAAGTGCTCTTATATACTGTTCGCCCTTGCTTTCAAGGTCATTATCCATGGGTATGGCCGGGGCCATTTCTGGGTTTTTGTAGGCCGTATAGAGGATGTATATTACATACACCCCAATCAGCACTACACCTGGACCAACAGCTGCCTTAAACAGGTCGCCTACGGGTATGCCCATAACATCGCCCAGGATGATCAGGATGATGGACGGTGGAATTATCTGTCCCAGGGTTCCTGCACCACAGATGGTGCCGCAGGTGAGTTGTTTGTCATAGTTAAACTTGAGCATCACCGGGAGCGAGATCAGACCCATCGCTACTACAGATGCACCCACAACACCGGTTGACGCGGCTAGCAGAGCACCCACCAGAATGGTCGAGATGGCCAGACCACCACGCACACCACCGAACAGCTTACCCATCGATTCCAGAAGCTGCTCAGCAAGATTGGTGCGTTGCAACACAATACCCATGAAGATAAATAGGGGTATTGCCATCAACACCGTATTCTCCATGATGCTGTAGATTCGAAACGGCATGAAGGCAAAGATATCTGGCCCTTCAGCAAAGACACCGAATAACAGGGCTACACCACCGAAGGTAAAGGCCACCGGAAAACCAAGCAGAAGCAGCACCAAGGCTGCAAAGAACATTACTATTCCAATCATAGTTAGTTACCCGACCAGCTAGAATTGCATCTCAGCTTGATGCTCATCCTGGTGCAATCCGCGAATTCTATTTATTGAATGCAGTATCATTCCGACGCCACTTATGGCCATCGACATAAACGCTATTGGTATCATGGATTTAATCGCCCAACGGTAGAGCAGTCCACCAGGATCGCCTGACTGTTCGGACATGTCCCAGGATTCAGCAACAAAATTCAGCCCGTAGTAAAAGACCAGCAGAGTAAAGGGCAACAGAAATATGATGCTACCGATGAGATCTACCCATCCCTGCTTTTTAACCCCCAGGCGTTCATAGATGAGGTCTACCCTCACATGCCCATCATGACGTATGGAGTAAGAGACACCAAGTAGAAATATGGTCGAATAGAGATGCCACTCCAGCTCTTGCATGCCAATGGAGACATCGTTGAACATGTAGCGCATGATTACGTCATAAAAGACATTGAACAACAGAATAACCAACAGTACACCAGCTATCCTTCCCAGTAGATCGGAAAAGCCATTGATCAACCGTTCAAGCTTCAGAAGAGACATCTGTTACCCCCAATCAAAAACCGGCGGCCTTTTGGCCGCCGGTTATATATACCATACTATTTTTGACTATTCAGATAAGCATTATCTGAGATCTCACTCCATGCCCGCACCTTCTTCATATATGCGGCCTGCGAGTCAATAATCTCTTTGGCCAGAGGATCTTTAGCAGCACGTTCTACCAACAGCTCGGCATTTGCCTTTTCCATTGCGGAGATAACCTCCTTAGGAAAGGTCTTGACCTTGATGTTGGGAAACTCGCTCTTCATCTTGGCCCAGTTCTCACCACTGGCATGATAGGATTGGGCATACATGTCATAGGCAGATAAACGCATGGCTACACGCAGTATCTCCTGCAGGTCGGCAGGCAGACTGTCCCACTTTTTCTTATTGACCATATACTGCAGCTCGGTGCCAGGCTCATGCCAACCGGTGTAGTAATAAGGTGCAATCTTGTGGAAACCCATACGTAGGTCTAAGGATGGCCCTACCCACTCTAAAGCATCGATGGTGCGACGCTCTAAAGCAGTGTACAGCTCGCCGGCTGGGATATTGGTGGGTTTGGCACCGAGTTTAGCCAGTACTTCACCAGCAAAACCTGGGATACGCATCTTCAGACCCTTGAGGTCCGCCACGGAGTTGATCTCCTTCTGGAACCAACCACCCATCTGGTTGCCGGTGTTACCACCAGGAAATGAGAGTATGCCGTGTCTGTCATACACCTTCTTCATCAGATCCATGCCGCCACCGTAATAGAACCAGGCATACTGCTCGGGTGCTGTCATACCAAAAGGCATGGTGGTAAAAAACAGGGTATTAGGATCCTTGCCTTTCCAGTAATAGGAGGCAGAGTGACCCATGTCATACTGACCGCCGCGTACCATGTCGAATACACCGAATGGTGACTTATGCTTATTCTTGGAATCGATGGTTATCTTCAGACGACCATTGGACATGGTCTGTACCATCTTGGCCAGGTTTTTGGTGGCATCACCAAAGATAGGAAAGTTTGAGGGCCAAGTCTCTGCCAACTTCAGACGATATACCTTATCTGCTGAAAATACTGGGTTGATCAAAGCTAGCGCGCAAGTAGCGGCTATGATCATCTTCCTGGTAAATTTGTATTTAAACATTATCACTTATCCTCTATGTGTTTATTATCAAGGTGTGGTGTTTATTTACAGCGCGTACAAAGCGATATAAAGAATCGCGACTGTTAGATAGTAACAACATTAAGATATAGTAGATATTGGTGGTAATACGGATATTATGGGCAGTTACTACCTAGCTAGTGATATTTAAGCACATAACACTCACCCAGCACCTCCTGCTCCAAGCAGCTCAGGTATCCTCTCTGGGGGTACAGGCTTGCTGAATAAGTAACCTTGAGCAAACTCACAGCCCTGACTGGCTAGGTGCGCCAACTGTTCCTCTGTCTCCACTCCCTCAGCAACCACCTTCAACCCAAGACCGTGAGCCATAGCAATAGCGGCATTAACCAGCTCTCGATCTGCCGGGTCCACAGTAATATCATTAATAAAACTACGGTCGACCTTTAAGGTATCGAATGGATAACTACGCAGGTTGCTTAGTGAAGAGTAGCCAGTACCAAAATCATCCATGGCAATACCAATACCAAGTTCACTTAGAGCAACCAAGGTTTCATCTATATATGCTTGGCCAGACATCAGTACGCCTTCTGTGATTTCCAGCTCCAATAGTTCTCCTGAAATCCCACTCTGACACAAGGCTTCCTTGATCTGTTGTAGCAGATTTGGATCACGAAATTGCCGCGGCGAAATGTTTACTGCAACCCTGAAGCCAGGAGTATAATCCTGCCATTTTGCAGTCATGGTCAGTGCCTCTTTTAGCACAAACTGGCCGATTGGCACAATCTGCCCAGTCTGCTCCATAATCGGTATAAATTCATCAGGCGAGACATAACCCAGCACTGAACTATCCCAGCGCAACAGGGCCTCAACAGCAACCACGGCCTTTCTTTTGATATCCACTAAGGGTTGATAACAGAGGTGAAACTCATTACGTTCCAGCGCGCCGTGCAATTGCTCCTCCAACTGCAGCCGTCTGGAAACCCCTTTATTCATGGAATCAGTAAAATAGTTATAGGTATTGCGACCCTGCTCCTTAGAATGGTACATGGCAGTATCCGCATTACGCAAAAGTTCTGCCGGATTATCACCATCATCGGGAAAAACCGCGATCCCGATACTTGCAGTGATAATCAATTCCCGATTATCCAGAATAAACGGAGCACGGAAACACTCAAGCAGTTTCTCTGCCGCAGTATGGGTATTGCCTATGTTTTTGATATCCCCCTGCAACATAACGAACTCATCACCCCCCAAGCGGCTGTAAGCGAGTCTTTGATCTCGTGATGCGTTTTGGGACATCCCAGTCCCCAAAACGCACTCGATCTTCGACAACCTGTTATTGCCCCGGTCGTCCCGGTCACTGGCACTGCGCGACAACCTCGCAAGCTCGTTGCCGCTCCGTTGCCAGCTCCCGAGATGACTTGACGCCGTGTTCAGATGCCTACTTTGCTTCCCCTCTGG
>JAAGZL010000135.1 GCA_024206335.1 Gammaproteobacteria bacterium | reverse complement strand
TCTCAATGATAGCTTGAGCAATACACACTAGTATGGCGACGTTAATCTAAAGGGTGAAATATCTCTCTCTCATAACTAACTAACAATCTATACAAATGGAGGACTAGATGAGAGTCTCTCCCCACACAGCACGGTCGTCCGTCCACATGTGTCTGACGTCTCCCCTCAAATAATGTCCACACCATACTGCTCTCTGCCTGTAAGGTTTGACCACATTTTTTTAAAACATCTTTGGGACCTTTTTTGCCTTCTGCACTGTCCCCAAAGATTCCACCAATTGGTTGAACCTCCCAGTCTCTGAGCAAATCCTATGGCGGTGAGTTTTGACGAATCATGGTCAAACCAAACTTAGCTGGGGGATAGTCATCATCGAGCTGTGGCCGTCTCCTCCCCCCGGAGGAGTTGGCACTCCTCGGCGACCCATCAATTAATCCCATAAACGGGCGTCTCCTAGGCACAGAGCTTAGGTGCGTTGTATCGGTCGTAAACCATTGCGGTTGAACGAAACCACATGGGCCGTATCCTGGTGTGGTCAGGTGCGTAGGCATGTGGGGAGTCCATTCACGGGCACCGTTCAGCTCACGGGATTAGGGCTTCGCCCTAATCCCTGCAAAGGGAACATCATCTGATGCCCATTTCACATTGAGCTAGGAGAAGCACTCTTTGTATTAACATTTAGCCCGGTCAACCCGCGGCACTTGCGGCTACATCTCTTACCATGGTCGCGGCTGAAAAGTCCGAGCGATAGTGTGTTCGAATGTCCCGATGAGTGTTACGGGCGGGTGGAAGGCTGCTGGGTGATACCAGACGTCTACACAGTCTTGCGTGGCTGCAGACT
>JAAGZL010000134.1 GCA_024206335.1 Gammaproteobacteria bacterium | reverse complement strand
GATATCTGGCGAGCATACGAAGATCTCACAGGCCAGTCCAAAGACACCCTGGCATATCTGGTTGGTGAATACCTCAAGTCAGATAAACTCGCTGAGAGGAAAACGCACCGAGAGATAGAACGTAACCTGAAAACCATTCTCTCCGCTCCTGTTGGAGGACGTGAGTTCGGGATGGTTAAGTACAGATCGATCACTGTCGGCACAATCCAACGGTATCTTGACTATCGTAACAATGTAGCTGGAAACCGAGAAGTCGCAGCTCTATCAGCCGCCTGGAACTGGTGTTTGAGGCGAGATATCGTGACAACACCAAACCCTTGCTCAGGTGCCGAAAAAGTGAAGGAGCATCATCGCACGCGATATGTAACAAATTCTGAATATGATGCCGTATACAAGCTCGCCCCCAACTACATCAAGGTAGCAATGGAACTCGCTTATCTGTGCCGTATGCGTCGAATCGAGGTGTTAGATGTGCGGTGCAAGGACGTTGAAGAAGGGGGTTTGAATACAAGGCGTGTAAAAGGCTCGGATGACGCTTTAACACTTTGGTCTCCCAGGCTCAAAGCAGCAGTTGATCTTGGATTAAAGGGCAAAATTCGAGTGCCAGACATGCTTGTAGTGACATACAGAAATACTACGATCCGCGGCGATACGTTTAGCAAGAGGTTTCACGCCTTAGTATCCGAGTCGGGTGTTGAATCATTCACCTTCCACGATTTGAAAGCAAAAGGTGTCAGCGACTTCGATGGTGACAAAAAAACTGCCAGTGGCCACAGGTCGGAGGCGATGGTCAGTATCTACGACAGAAAGCGAAAATCTGTCGACGCTACAGACTGAATCAATAACTTATTGGATTATTTTGTGCACATTTTGTGCATTTTGTGCAGTGAGAAAACGAGGGATTTGTAAGCTATTGATATTGATGAAAAAATGGTGGGGCGTGGGCGGCTCGAACGCCCGACCACCTGATTAAAAGTCAGATGCTCTACCAACTGAGCTAACGCCCCATGAGAAGGAGAGGAATAATACCGATCCCCTGTTCGATTTCAAGCAAATTCTAAACGCT
>JAAGZL010000133.1 GCA_024206335.1 Gammaproteobacteria bacterium | reverse complement strand
TGGAAAATATGTTGACGCCCTCTTCCTCGATTCATGACATGGTAGTAGGCGTTTTCGTATTCGATGCGCAGGGGGCGAGGCATGGTTGGGATATTAGTGAGTCATATGTAAATAGTCAATATGATACTTGACCCCATTTTTTCGTTTCTGCCGGGGCCGGTGGTTTGGAACAAACCCGAAGTCGTCGCCGTGGACGGCGTCAGCTGAAGTTGGTATTTACCGATCCGGTATCAATCCCCCAACCCAAGGATTGGATTTTTAGATTCGGCATCGCCTGCACCTCTCGTTCCCATAGTGAGCCTTTTGAATGGGTTATTGGAATATTCCCATCCCCATCGAGAATCGCCGGTCAGTCTTTGCAACGCTTCATCAATCGCCCGTAGCCTCAACATGACACTGTCGATTCTTACGTATACTCCATCCAGATCAGCGTAGGCCTTTTCTAGCATGCTTCGCGTCTCTTGAAGATGCCTGGCCTTCGATGTTGCAGAAATTTTGATATCGGTGGCATCAGGGGCCTTGACCACATCGTGAAGAAATTTTATACCCTTAACCATTTTTTCTATTTCTGACGGGTCCAGGGATTTTCCCGTTGCCCACTCACGAAGCCGTATGGCTTCTTTTTCAGCCGCGGTACGCTCTTTAAATAACACATTTAATTGCAACAAAGCTCTCTGCCTTCGATAAACAAGTCTCTCAATGAAGTTTTTCGATGGAATGGACTTCGCGAGCGGAGCCGGTGGCAATTGTGGCTTTGGTTTTTTGGGACTCGAGGGAATTGAGGGTATTGAAGATTTAGATGGTGGCTTGGTTTCCGTCGAAAATTCCACGCCCGATACTCTCATGTCGCCCTTGCCTGAATTCACCAGTTGGTAATCTGCTTCAACTACTACAGGCATATCCGTACCCCGTAGATGGGCCACCAGCATCCATACAGCTTTCAGAGATGGGTTACCTGTAACCAACTCAATCTCCCGACGGATTGCTTTTCCGTCAGGTCTTTTGGTTCGCGACGCGACACATGTCGAAATCCAGCTGGTAATGGCCGACTCAAACACACCAAAGTCTTTTGGGACGAGCAAGTGTCTACTCATGCATCTGGATGCCAGACCGTTTGAATTTTTTTCCGCCATCAGATTTTCCCCTATCCTTTTCTAGCTTTATATCAATGATGTGGCGGTAAGTATAACGAATTCCCGCTTCTGGCCGTAGATTGCCCCTGAAGAGAGAGTCTTCAGTGTCCGCTCTGGAGAATAAGGAGCATCAGCGCCGACACTTAGCCTAATGATCCGCACTTCGAAGAGAAATTGACCGATGTTGTCGGGCTGTATATGAATCCACCAGAAAACGCAGCGGTGTTTTGTGTGGATGAAAAAAGCTCTATACAAGCCCTTGATCGTACTCAGCCTGGTTTACCGATGA
>JAAGZL010000132.1 GCA_024206335.1 Gammaproteobacteria bacterium | reverse complement strand
GTCAATGATGCAACACCAAATGTCGGTGACATTATTACGTTCACGATTGATGTCACGAACAATGGTCCTGATGTTGCAAACAATGTTGAGATTACCGATCAACTGCCAACAGCTGGCCTTGCATTCATTTCTTCAACCGCAACACAAGGAAGCTATAACAGTGGAACAGGTATCTGGGATGTAGGCACAGTTGATGTCGGTGTTTTGAACACTCAGACACTCACCATTGATGCACGTGTCCTTGCTCCTGCCCGCACAACGGCGTTTACGATTCCACCTGCACAGACAAACGTTGCTGAAGTAACGAACGTCGATGAACATGATCCAGACCCACTGAACAATCGGAGTGAAGTCACTGAAACACCAAAGTATGCTGATTTATCGGTGGAGAAAATCACCACGAACGTCCAGCCGAATGTTGGTGATACGTTCATATATACAGTCACACTAAAAAATAATGGCGTTGATACTGCAACAAATGTTGAAGTCACAGAACTCTTTCCAAATAACATTTCTGTTATTTCAGTAACGCCAACTAACACACACACAACTACGCGTTTTAATCAGACAGCAACCGGTGGTATCTGGTCTGTGCCAACCATTGCACCCGCTGATTTTGAAGTCCTTACGATTCTTGCTGAAGCTACATCAGCGAGTGTTGCCTACAACGTGGTCACGATTAATCACAGTGACGTCTGGGATCCAAACCTCGACAACAACCAGGCCCGTACACCAACTGACCCTCAACAGGCAGATCTTGTTGTCACCAAAACAGTTGATACGCCGCGGCCAGAAGTAAATGATAATGTGACGTTTACGATTACTGTGGAGAATCTCGGCCCAACAACTGCACAAAATGTAACGGTTGCTGATCCCTTGCCAACAGGTCTTTCGTTTGTCTCTGCAGTTCCACCAGCAGATTATGATGAGACAACTGGTATATGGACCGTTGGAACGCTTGCGGATCCTTCTTCACCTCCGAATACAAGAACACTCACCATCACCGCAAAAGTGTTAGAGCCGGCCTCAGGCTCTGGACTTGTATCGCAATCTATTAACACCGCAACGGCTACATCAACCACCGTTGATCCAAATCCTGGGAATAATTCTGGCACGGCTACGGTGAATCCTCTTCAGGCTGATCTGGCGATCACGAAGACGGCCAGCAATCTCAAGCCACAGATTGGCACGACTTTTAATTACACCATTGAAGTTTCCAACCTTGGTCCAGACACTGCATCAAATGTCATTGTCAATGATCTCCTGCAGGCAGGAGTGCAATACCAATCAGACACAAGTGGTGGCGCGTACGTGCCTGGAACCGGTATCTGGACGATTGGACCAATGAACACGGGTGATCGTCAGACTCTGACGATCACGGCTTTGGTAACCATTGGCAACAGTGGTGGTGCCATACCGAATACAGCAACAGTTGGATCCGGCACGTGGGACCCTGATCTATCAAACAACACGGCCACGATCACCGTTGTTGTGCCACCGCGTGGTGTCATTGTTGGCACAGATATCGGCTGCGAGACAGGACCATTTGTACGCGTTATTGATCCCGATACAGGGGCCGACAGAATCACACCATTCTTCGCTTACGAACCAGACTTCAGAGGTGGAGCGCGGGTCTATGGTGCAGATGTTACTGGTGACGGCGAACCTGATATCATCACCGCCCCAGGACCGGGGCGACCCGGTGAGGTCAAAGTCTGGGAAATCAAGAACGGCAAGGCTGTTGAAAATCCTGCCTATAATTTCTTCCCGTTCGGTCCAGGCTATACCGGTGGTGTTGAAATTTCAGAGGGATCCATTACAGCTGCTGGAAAGACAGAAATCGTAGCCGCTCAGAATTTTGGTGGGCTCGTCAGTGTCTTTGAAGTCACACCGGGTGCTGC
>JAAGZL010000131.1 GCA_024206335.1 Gammaproteobacteria bacterium | reverse complement strand
TAGCATCCGGGTGGAATCAATCACCCCCCATGCTGCCTCCTTGCCCCCTGCCAGTTCGAAGGAGAGAATCCCACCAGGCAGGCTCTGCTGCCGCTGGGCCAGCTCAAATTGCGGATGCGTCTCTAGCCCAGGATAGTGGACTCGTTCCACCATGGGTTGATCCTGCAACCAGCGCGCCAGTTTGGCGGCACTTTCAGAGTGCCTCTGCATCCGCAGGTTCAGGGTTTCCAGACCCTTCAGAAATACCCAGGCATTAAACGGGCTCATGGTTGGACCGGTGGTGCGCAACACCCCGAACACCTCCTCCCCCACCAAGTTGGCATCCCCCACCACGGCGCCACCAACACAGCGGCCCTGACCATCCAGATATTTGGTGGCGGAGTGAACCACGATGTCCGCACCCAGCTCCAGCGGTCGCATAATGGCCGGGGTGCAAAAACAATTGTCCACCACCAGGATACAGTCGTTGGCATGGGCCAGCTTGGCAAGTGCGGCAATATCCCCCAATTCGGTAAGGGGGTTGGACGGGGTCTCCAAAAACAGCAGCCTGGTGTTGGGACGGATTGCCTGTTCCCATGCCGCTAGATCTTCCAGGGCAACATAGCTGGTCTGGATATTAAAGCGGCCGAGATATTTGTTAAACAGCACGGTGGTGGAACCAAATATGCTGCGGGAAGAGACAATATGATCCCCGGCACGCAACAATCCCATGCAGACAGACATGATTGCAGCCATCCCAGATGCCGTTGCCACACAGCTTTCTCCGCCCTCCATGGCAGCCAGACGCTGTTCAAAATTTCTTACAGTGGGATTGGTGAAACGCGAGTAAATATTTCCCGGCTCGTCACCAGAAAACCTGGCAGCCGCTTCTGCCGCAGAGCCAAACACAAAACTGGATGTGGGGAATATCGCTTCCGAATGTTCACCCTCCTCAGTTCTAGCCTGCCCTGCCCTCACAGCATTAGTAGCAAAGCCCCACTCTTTATTATTGATTGTCATCGCTTGCCTGTATGCCTGTCTAAGCGCTGTTATGCAGCCCGATATTACCTATTTCCGCCATCTCTTCATCCTGCTTGGCACCATCACTCCGCAGCAGTTCAAGCTGTTCCAGGTAATGTTCACTTACATCACCAGTGATGTACTCACCATCAAACACCGAGGTATCAAAACGCTTTACCTCAGATTTATCTCTCTTCTGCACCGCATTGATCAGGTCATCCAGGTCCTGATAGATCAGCTTATCTGCACCGATGATCTCTCGCACCTGTTCCACACTACGGCCATGTGCCACCAACTCACTGGCCGCTGGCATATCGATTCCATACACATTTGGATACCGCACCGGTGGAGCGGCCGAGGCAAAATACACCTTATTTGCACCAGCCTCCCGCGCCATCTGTACAATCTGCTTCGAGGTGGTGCCACGAACGACGGAGTCATCCACCAGCAGTACATTCTTACCCTTGAACTCTGAGTCGATGGCATTCAGCTTCTGCCGCACCGATTTTTTGCGCACGGTCTGACCCGGCATGATGAAGGTACGACCTATGTAGCGGTTCTTAATGAAGCCCTCTGAATACCTTATATCCAGGTTGGTCGCCAGCTCCAACGCCGCGGTTCTGCTCGTGTCCGGGATCGGAATAACCACATCTATATCGTAATCCGACCACTCCTGCTCAATCTTTTTAGCCAGGGCAACACCCATTCTGGATCTGGCCTTATGAACAAATATATCGTCAATAATGCTATCCGGTCGGGCAAAATAGACAAACTCGAAGATACAAGGGGAGTGGATGGGGTTGGCGGCACACTGGAAGGTGTGCAGATTTCCATCCATATCGACGTATACCGCTTCTCCAGGCTCCAGGTCGCGAATGCGCTCAAACCCCAGCACATCCAGGGCCACACTCTCTGAAGCAATCATATATTCAGAGCCTGCGTCGGTTTTCCTCTTGCCAAACACCACAGGACGAATACCAAATGGGTCACGGAATCCCAGAACCCCATAACCGGTGATCATAGCCACTGCAGCATAGCCACCACGGCAACGCTTATGCACACCAGCCACGGCCTGGAATACCTCCTTCTCCGTGATC
>JAAGZL010000130.1 GCA_024206335.1 Gammaproteobacteria bacterium | reverse complement strand
CTCAGCAAGCTCATCTGAGCGGCAGCTTTGAAGAAAGCAGGCCTTCGGAGCAAGGATTTGGGCGGCGACTAGCGACCCAACTGAGACACTCATGCCCTTGCCCAACCTCTAACGCAGCGGGCACTTTGTCCGACCCTAATGTACCTACATGGGTATGGTGATAGAATTGTCGACAGATATTAGCATGTGATTTATATTCCAAAGAGATAAGGTGACAGTTTACTTATCTCTTAATCGTCACAGCAGTGAATTAAGTAAACTGTCACCATAACTCCAAACAGCTTTTCACCGGCGCGATGATCCTGGCGCATGACACGATCCAGCGTACCGGTCTATTGCCGGTAGCGTTCACAGAACCAGCTGTACTGATATCCTTTCGGGTGTTGTGCCCGGTACTCTTCCCAGAGCAGGAACAGGGTCACGTGCTTGTGCCTGAATTCTTTCTGGATATAGAGCCAGTCAGGCAGTGCCTGGTCCCGTTGCGCCGGTGTCGGGGGATCTGGGAACAGCTGATGCTCTAATGTCGAATCGCTGACTTCCTCGGGCAACGGCCAGGTTAAACCTGCCCGTGATGCCCGTTGTAAATACTCTCCGACGGTAGGGCGGCTAACACCACAGCTTTGGGCAATCTTACGACTGCTCATGCCACTGGCCTTCAGTCGAAGTACTTCTTTAATCTTTCTCATGGGCAACCTCTTAGCTGGCATTCTGGCTCCTTCAATTACCTAAAAGGGGCGCAGGATACCTTCAGTTATCCCGTGTCTGGCTATCTCATTTACACACCCGTTTCAGGGTGGCAGCTTTCACCGGAATCGGTGGCAGCTTTCGAATGGAATGGGTGGCAGGCTTCGAACGGAATCAGTGGCAGGCTTCGACCGGAATACG
>JAAGZL010000129.1 GCA_024206335.1 Gammaproteobacteria bacterium | reverse complement strand
CTGATGAGTAACGAAGTAATAGATACCACAATTAACCTATGTACTACCTGTATCTGGCAGATTCCTGAGTGTGAAGGGTGTCAAGGTGACGAAATAGAATTCGGAGATGGATTTGGTGGTGATAATATCATCACCTGCCCTTATCATAAGGAGAAGCCTAATGCGTGATCTAACCCTAGCAGATATGTTCGACTCTGTTTTCGACCTCGAGACCCATGTGGCAGAGAATCATATCCCCGAAACTGTTGAATCCATTTTGGATCAAATTGAAGAAGTCAGTTTATTTGATGATGACTACGAAGGAGGATTCTGATGCCTTTAACTCCACAACAAGAGGGCGAAATCTATCCCATACTTGACAAAGCTCTCGAGCTTCCACTGAACAAGGGTGTTCTTCATAAGTGCACTGTCAAGCGGGCTGATTACCTCACCCGTATGATCCAGGGTATGCGATACGATTCAGCTATTGAATCTATCATGACATACAAATCTGACCACGCTCTCTATGGCCTCGGCCTGTACTCCTGCTTATGGGTCGAACCCCATGAACAGGGATTGTTGGCTACAAATCTGGCTGAGCCACCAGAAAATCTAATGTGGCAGATGATCCAATGTGCAGCTTGGCAACAACCTGTTACACTAGCACCTGATATCACCTACAACCGGGCAAGACAGCGACTTGCCCGCGCGCAGAAAAAGTACCCTGATATTATGAATGCTGTCTATATTACTGAAGGTGATCCGCCGACTGCGATGTATGGAGTAGTCACTCCTGAGGAGATTCTTGTCGTCGATATAGACAAGAAACCAGAAACACGTCTCAACGCACCATCAGATAGGGACGTGGCAAAAGCTAAGCACCCGATGCAAAATCCACCAAAGTGGACATAATATTAAATATGTGCAATAGTGTGTTTACAATGCGATATAAATATGTTACCATCCCACACGCAACGGCCAATTTTTGACCGGAGTTTAACCCCCTAACCTATTGAGGAAATTGTACTATGTTACGCAATGAAAATACCCCTACACGCAAGCGTGTTATTCAAGAAAGCCTGTACGCTGAGGCGGAGCAGCCAAACTTCTCCTTCCTTATCGCACAGCCTTTCACTGTTGAAATGCTTGCTTCCACCGCTGCTGCCGTTGGTGCCAATGCTGCCGGTCTTGTTAACCAGTTGAATCAGGTTCTCGCTGAAAATCTGGGTAACAACATGGCAAGCCGTATCAAGAAGGCTGACAAAAATAATGTCGATCTTCCAACTCAGGCCGACATGGATGCGCTGTATGACAGCTACGACTTTACCGGCATTCGTTCTGGTACTGCTTTCGGCTCCATGTTTGACAAGATCATGTTCCGTCTGTCAGGCAACTTCGTTCGCAAGCTCATCAAGCAGAAGGGCTACCAAGATCAACCGGCTCCGGTTACTGTTGCCAAGCGTGGGTCTGATGCTGGTGAAGGTCAAATCTCCTACGAGGACTTCGAGGGTGAAGTCACGCAGTTGATGGAAGGCGAAGGCCCCTGGGGTGAAAAGGAAGCCTTTATTGATCTGCGTCAATCTCTGGTTGATGAAGCCGAAGCAGAAGAAGAGCGCGTTCGTGCTGCGGAGCAATCCACAGAAGCGAAACTAGCCGATATCGACTTGGCCTCTCTGAGCGACTAAGCTAACTACCTGGTGTTTGAGAAGGGGAGCTACCTCCCCTTCTTTTTTCCCATTAACAAGGTTATATATTATGTTCGATCCAGATACACAAGTAATACATCTTGACGAAGGCGAAAGTATCGTCCAAATCATGCACTTCAACAAAGCATTTGCTTGCCTTACTTCTGCCAGTCGGGTACTTGTACCTGGCCCTAACGTCGGCGAGTGGTTTGCAGTCCCTGTTCCGCCTCTCTTTCCTTCAACAGGAGACTAATATCATGGCTCGTAAATCTCTTATAGATGTAGCGCCGCGTACAATTCGCGTACACATTCCAACCTACAATAAAATCCTGGAGTTCTTCCGCCTATCCCCTTCGGGTATTTGTGGTAGTGATGCGATCCGTCAGGTTCTTATGCACTACGGCAACTACTGTGAAGATCAGATGAAAGCCGGAAGGTTGGCCTCTTCTCAAGACCTACTTGAAGCAGAAAATGCTGTGTTGAATATGTTTGAAAGCACAGAAGGTAGGCCCGACAAAACTGAACCTACTGAATAACCGGAGAACCCCATGCCTGAATATACACCTTTAAATAAAGAGCTTTTTAAAGAAGGCAAAAAAATAATGAATAAAGACGCTAAACCACAAACCCATAAATTTCATTGGGGCTGGTGTGAACTTAGTTTATTTATTAATTACCTTGAAGAAAACTACACAATTATTAAACGAGGTTCTCATGCCTGAAGTACCTGAATACACACAGACCCTCAACGACCTGCTGTCTACAGCGGCTAATGATTGGGCACCTAAAGATCGCTTGGCTATTGTCACTGCTCTTCGTGCTCAGCGTGAACTGTGGAACAGGGAACAAACCATTGGATCTAGGAAGCGTGTAACCAGTAATCAAGTAGGGGCAAACGGTAAGAAAATAGAAGCTGGTGTAGCAGTCCGTAAGGGAGGAAAGAAGCTGAACCTTGCAGGGCTGAAACTATGACTTCTATTCTCCACTACAATGCAATCGAAGATACTATAGTCGAGGCTGATCCCACTACTAGTTCTTTCCCACTTATTCCACTCTCCCGTCATGAGCATAACAACGAAAATGGCTCTTTCAAAGACGGTGTTCAGTTCGCTTGGGACAGCACGTCTCTCGGAACATTCAAGACTTGCCCACGAAAGTACTATTACGAAATCGTAATGGGCTACCAGCATAAAGTCCTACCACCTGCACTTGCCTTTGGCATTGCAATCCACCTCCTATTTCAAACATGGCATCAGCTTCTTGCTGCTGACGTGGATAAAGAAACCGCTTTACTTAATTGCGTCCGGCTTGCTGGTCTCTTAGGCGAGAAGCTTCCCGCGGGTGATACAGCCCGTAGAAAAGAACAACTCATCCGTGCCTGCGTCTGGTACTTAGACCAATTCTGGGACGATCCAGCCAAGACAGTAATACTTTCTACCGGTAAAGCAGCCGTTGAATATTCTTTCACCCTCCCACTATTCGAACAGGACGGTATTGAGATATTCCTCTGCGGCCATATTGATCGCTTCGCTAAGTGGGGAGGTCGTGTACTTGCAGCTGACTACAAGACTTCCAAGTACCAGCTTGACCAGAAATTTTTCGGCAAGTTCAAACCCGTTACCCAATTCCCTATTTACGTAATCGCTGCACATCTAATTGCAGCCGAAACCCAAGAGCTGGCTTCCACTGATGGGATTCTACTTGATGGCATCCAGGTTGGCGTGAACTTTAACCGCTACAATCGTCATGTTATTCCCTTTTCTCCAGAAGAAATTAACGAATATATTGAAGGCCTACATTATTGGATAGGTCGAGGCATGGATTGCTGCAAGACTGGAACCTTTCCCATGAATGAGGAAAGTTGCGGTAACTATGGTGGCTGTGATTTCAGGGAGATCTGTAACAAGCCACCTGCAAGACGTGAAGCATATCTTAAAAGCGGCTGGATTCAGCGCACCTGGGATCCATTACAGAGCAGATAGGAGACGATAATGGAGTGTCAAATTTGTGAAAACGAAAAAACTGAAAGTGTATGTGCTACTTGCTCTCATCAATTAGGAGCATTCCAGCATTTCATGACTGAGCTAACAGGTCAATCATGGCACAGCAATTTAGTCCTATGTCTACCACTTGATCCTGACTACGTTAAAATTGCACAAGCCTTTTTTTGTGGAATGCAAATTCCTTTTAATGTTGATAAAAATAGATATATTATACATGTAGATTATCCAATTTACAGACCACTTACTATGGAAGAACAGAGCAGATGATATGAGTGTAGGCGGCAAAGTAATTGATATTGTACAGGAACCTGATAAAGATCGGGTTTATATAAACACTGACGATAAGGGTGATAAGTGTGCTATCTTTGTTGAGTATGATGAGCATTCTCGTCGTGTTGCTATAAATGATATTGTCTGGTGGCAAGGAGGAACTGCTTACTGGACAACTGCAGATCGAAGGACTTTCATAGAGCACCCGTTAAAGCGTCTTGGATGTTCAGGTGTTTCTAAACCGACCTCACAAAATATTTTCATAGAATAGTTGACAATATAATATAAACGTGATACACTACCAAACCCACTACGATATATTAACCACATAATAACGGAGATTTTATATGCCCAAACTCACTACTGAACCAACTCAAGCATTTATTAAAATGCTGTTTATGGGATATTCTGGTGAGGGTAAATCCTCAGCCCTTGTACCTTTGTCCATCCCAGACTTTCATGGTAACTCAGGTTACGAACTTCGCTGGCTTGACTTTGATGGCAAGGCCGAGGAAGTTGTACGCTCTACCCTGGCCCGACTTCTTCATAGTAAAAAGATATCTAAAGAGCAGCATGACACCGCGCTCATAGAGAACAATGATATCTGCTCCTGCATTGAACCATCTACTATCATCACCGCACGTGAGAATGGTAAGAACGTGAAGAAGATGGGTATCACATCTGCTGTCGCATGGCAAACTGCGGTGAAGCAAATTGAGAAATGGGAAAATAGTCTGAACGACAAGACAATCCTCATCACCGATTCCTTTACCTATGCAGCTCGTGCCATTACCAACTTCAGCCAAAGCATGAACAACAAGCTGAATCAAGCTCTCGACTGGCGTGATTACCAAGTCCCACAGCAGCTAGCTGAAACCTTGATGGTCACTATGGCAGACCTACCTACCCATAGTATTGTCTGCGCGCATCAAGACCCACTTGAAATCTACAAGGCCACCGACCAAGTAGACGACAAAGGTAATCCAGTCGAAGACCTTGTGGATACTCTTATGGTTCCCATCTCCATCGGGAAAGCAGGTCGAATGAAACTTCCTGCCCGATTCAATCATTGCCTTCTTGCTACATCAGAAGGTAAAGGGGCTGCCACTCGTCGTTGGATATACACTGAACCTCGTGTAGGAGTCGTAACCAAGACTCCATACTTCGGCCGTTGTGAACCCCGCTACCCTATCGAATTTGGTATGGTAGATTACTTCAACCTCCGAGGATAAATTAATGCCGTTACCTAGACCTCAGCACCTTGACCCACCTGACGAAGTTGTCTTCGGAACACATCGCGTTCACAAGTATGAAGCAAATCCAGAAGGGAAGCTCTTACTTGAAACCTTACTCTGGCTGTGCGGTCGTTATCGTTATGTTAATCTAGTGGCGATAAACGAGCCGGAACATATCAGCGCACATGCTGAACTGCACTGTTACACTCCATTTATTGAAAGGGATTTTGAAACACAAACTCCCCGTTAACTCAGGCACCGTGTTTACGTTTTGATTCGGGCAAAACGTACATACACTTTCTCTAACCCGAAAGAAAACCTATAGGTACTATTATGAGTAATGTAAAAGATCTACTATCCACTAATGTAGCAAGTTTCAAAGCACCTCCTCGCTTTCCGGCCGGTAATTATATCACGGTCATCGAGTCCTTCGAGATGCTGCCCTTCACCTGGAAGAAGTCTGGCACCAACGGCCTGACCTACGTACCAAAGATCCGTGCGATTTCATGCGTTGAATTGGACGATGACTCCAACCCCGATCTGCAGACTGAAATGCAGGAAGCCCTGGACAAGTATGGTGATTGGACTGCCAAAGTTCATGAGTTCGCATACACTTCCGCAGACACCAACAAGCGTATGGCTGCTGTCAGTGCGATTAACTTCCCGCTGATCGAGACTGATATCGACCATGAAGATGCTATTGGCATTCTGGAAAAAATGGCATGGCGCTTTTACATGAATGAGGATGGTACAGAAAGCGGTTTCGTCATTGATGTCTTGGGTATGGAAGATTGCCAGGACGACACTCTGATTGACCTGGCCGAGAAGACTATCGACCGTAAGCTTATGGTCAACTTCGAGTATGAGCCAAACCAAGACCCAACTCGTCAACCGAACTTCATGGTTGCGAGCATCACTCAAGCGTAAGTCGCAAGCTACCCGCGATTCCTTAGGGCCATGGAAGGCCCGCAATTTTCTTTGAGGGAAAATTAAATGTTCCAAAACAGAATTGTACAAGTCCCTACTGCGGACATTCAGATTAATCGTGCTGGCCGTCAGCGCAGTGAGTTGACCTTTGACTCCATTCTTGATCTCGCTGTATCCATCGGTAACAGCCAATGGATTTGTCCTATCTTGATTGATCAAGATACTAATTCTATCATCGCTGGTGAACGTAGACTTACAGCTGTCAAAGCTCTATGTGCTGCGGTCAACGGTGACTACTCCGGCTTCACTTCTCCTGACGAGGCCCGTGTTACCCTAGCCCCTATTTGTTCATGTAACGTAGACTCATGGAGCCAGTGGACACGCATCCCTGCACAGCTCGGGCATCAGTTAACTGAGAAAGACCTGAGCGTTTACGAGTTTATCGAGAACGCACAACGACAAGGACTGTCTTGGCAGGACAGGGCGAAAGCAGTTTATGTAGTCCATGCACACGGATTACAGGAAGATCGTGAATGGAGTAACACTAAGACCGGTAACCTCATTGGCCTCGATCATTCTACCGTGGCAAAGAATCTCAAAGTCTGGCGTATCGTATTAAGCGATACTAGCGCCGAGGTTAAACTCATAATCAGTGAGTCCCCTACTCTTAATTCCGCTACCCAAAATCTAACCCGTTACATATCCCGCAGGCAGGACGATGTTGTTTCTCTCGGCGGCAAAGCGACACAGATTAAAGCCATGCCCACGGCAGTACTCGATTCTTCTGACCTTGTTTCTTTGGCCGGAACTCCTGGGCCTGAAGCCGGTGCCCCACAACCGAACTACCTCCATGAACACGAAGACGAAGACGGCCCAGATGGTGAAGATGGCCCGTGGGCTGAGGGTTATGAAGAGCGTACTGCTCCCCTCTCTCTTGGTGAACGCCTGTTGGTTAATGCTGACTTCCACGAATGGGCAGCTAATTATACTGGCCCGGCATTTAACTTCTTACACTGCGACTTCCCTTATGGTATCAACTTCAATAAAGGCCCGCAGACTTCTACCATAATGAATAAGCTGTCAGGTGATTATGATGACAGCCCCGATATCTATTGGGAGTTACTTGAAACCCTCGCTACCCACCAGGATAAACTCATTGCCGAGTCAGCCCATATTTTGTTTTGGTTCAGCCAGAACTTTCGGCAAGAAACTGAAGACTTTTTTACCGAGCATTTTCCCGGCGTAGTCATACAAGGATTCCCACTCATCTGGCACTGTAGTGATTTCGATGGCATTGTCCCTGATCCACAACGCTATGGCCGCCGTACATATGAGACTGCAATGGTCTTAACCTTTGGTGATCGCCACATTGTCACCCCTAAGTCCTTGTCTTTCGCCGCACCTCGTGGTAGCAAAACCCGCCACCACCGGAGCCAGAAACCTCAAACTGTTCTCAATCATTTCATGAGTATGTTTGTTGACCCCGCTAGCACCGTACTTGATCCAACTGCAGGAAGCGGAACAAGCTTACTTGCAGCCCATCAGCTACATGCTAAAACCATTCGTGGTGTTGAGAAGGAGGAGCAGACATACCAAACTGCACTTACCTTTCTCAACAAACGCGAAGATACAATAAGCCTTTAACCTACAGGAACCCACTATGCCCACTACAAATAATTCACCTGAACTAGAAATTTCTGGTTGCGTAATTGATAACACAACTACCGCACCGCTTGACGACTTTAACAATGCCTATAATAACCTACACCAGACTCACGAGCGAATTGCTTGTCTGGTTGCAGTACTGAAAGGCGAAGACAACCAGGTATCGGAGCAACCCCAACCCCCAAACCCTCAGTGTATAAAGGAGTTACTTACCCACACACCTGGTCATATTCGTAGTGAGATTACCATGATAAATGATCAGATTACAGAAATTGAAGAAATATTATTCACTTAATAGGAGCCTTACCCATGTCCCTTATAGCCGTACTTGATACAGAAACAACTGGATTTGCTCGGAATGATTACACCTCACCGGACAATCCTTACCTCGCATCCCTTGCACTCCTGCTGTACGATATGGGGCAGCAAAGAGTGCAAGCTTCTTTCAACACCATGATCCTCCCTGAAGATTGGGAGATGCCTATCGAAGCAAGTGCAATCAACGGGTTAGACACTGAAACTCTAACCAACTTTGGTGTCCCACTCACGATAGCATTGCCTGTTGTATTTGCTTTACTTGAGCCAGCTGAGTTGTTTGTTGCACACAATGCTGCATTCGATGCAAAGGTTTTCGCTGCTGCATTCTATCGTGCTCAAATGGAACCCGAACTGGATATGTTCCTGCAGATGGATACGTACTGTACAATGGCAGAGTCCAAACAGATCGTTCAGGCCAAGAATGTTAAAGGCCATATCAAGAACCCAAAGCTCACTGAGGCATATGAGTTCTTCTTCGACACTGTTCTGGACAATGCACACAGTGCAAACGCTGATACCGTTGCGTGTCTAGAAATCTATCTGGCTATTCAAGCTCACAATGCAGAGGCGGCAGATAGCGAGGTGTCTCTCTAATGGCCACTTATGATGAACTACTACCATTCCTAACCAAGAATCTTATTGATGAGGGAAAATTACTTGAGACAGGCTTTGAGGCATTTCGGAAATTAATAATCCCTGAAGACGCTTCTCAGATGCAAGTTGATGATATGCGACTTGCATACATGGCTGGAGCACAGCATCTATGGGCATCAATTCTAACTGTACTTGACTCAGGTGGAGAAGAAACACCAGCTGACTTAATGCGAATGGGTAAAATCCAAGCTGAGCTTGACTCATGGGAGCAAACATTAAAACTACGCTTTAGCACAGTTGAAGGGGGTAGGCAATGAGTACCGTCCGCCCCATGCTAGCGTCTAACGATGTTGTTCTTCAGACTGAGTTCGAGAGACTTGCCTTCCCGAAGGTGGCCTCCCCGAAACTCGATGGGTTCCGGCAGTACGTTTACAATGGTCAGCCCACTACGCGATCCGGTAAGCAACTTGCAAATCTCCATACCCG
>JAAGZL010000128.1 GCA_024206335.1 Gammaproteobacteria bacterium | reverse complement strand
GGCACCAGGCTGGTGGAAAAACCCAGGGCCACCATATGTAGCCAGGTACGCTGCACCGGCCCTTGTACCTGACCCTGCTTCTTACAGGCGGCGGCCTTGGGTTTGAATATAACCACAGCGCCTATCAACAAGACCAAGCTACCGGCCACGGTAAGCAACCAGCCAGAATCAACGTGTTCCAGAGCGACACTCCCGGCAAACCCGGAGAGACCACCTAACATGGTATATGCCACCACCCTTGAGATCACAAACACCGCCGTGGCATCAAACCCGCCCCGGAACCCGCCCTGGGTACCGAAGATGTAGGGGCCGATCAAGGGAATGCAGGAGAAGCTACACAGGGTCAAACCATAGAAAAAACCCATGACCAGCATGCCGATATAGACACTTTCAAAACCCTGCAGGATATTAAGATGCATCTGCAATATGGGGGAAGATTCAATCATGAGTTCTCTTTTTGATACTCATCCCTGGCAATCAGGGCAGCGCCGACCGCAGTAGTTACCTGAGGCACGCTGGGCGGGACGTAGACATCGGTGGCGAGTTCATCCTCCATGGCCTTGATCAATCCGTCGTTCAGGGCCGGTCCACCATCAAAGAAGACCTGATCCACGATACCCACCCGCTTGGCCATGCGGCTCAATCGCTTGGCAATGGAGTAGTGGGCACCGGCAATGATCTCACTCTTCAATTTTTTGCGCGCTACCAGGGAGATGATCTCCGATTCCGCAAATACCGCACAGGTGGAGTTGATACGGATCGGCACATCGGCCTCAAGGGAGATCTCTCCCAGCTCGGTCACATTGATCTCGAGGATGCGGGCCATGGTCTCCAGAAAACGCCCGGTGCCAGCAGCACACTTGTCATTCATGGCAAAGTTTTTGGTGACGCCCTGGTCATCTATGGCGATCACCTTGCTGTCCTGACCACCAAGGTTGATGATGGTACGCACCTGGATACCGGTCTGCTCACCATACCAAAGCGCACCCTTCACATTGGCACTGATCTCACTGATATTACTGTTGGCAAACTTGACCAGCCGCCTCCCGTAACCGGTGGAGGTAACGCTCTTTATGTCCTCAAACCGTAGACTCAATTTGTGCAGCAACAGATCCAGCGCATCTCGAGCGGTCTCTTCACAGTGTACCCCGGTGGGTACCACCTTGTGACCCAGAATAGTCTCATCATCCACTACCGCCACCTTGGTGGTGGCCGAACCTATATCGATACCGATGTAATAACTCATATCAACCTCTTCGCCCTTTCAGCGTCTCCTGAAACGCCTCAATTCTGGTTCGCAGTTGCTCCACATCCTGGGGGCTGTAGTCGGTCTCTATCTTGAGCATGGGCACCCCCTTACCCTCCATCAGCTTCTCGATGATCTTGGTCTCCACATCATAGGGATGACACCCCTTCAGGATGTGGTAGATAACCCCTTCCACCTGGTAGTCATCGATCAGTTGCAGCAGGCGATCCTTGCGATCAACCGAGTTGGAGAAGATGGGACAGGTGGAGGGCAACAGATAGCGATCTGCAATGGCATGCACCATATCCGACATGGTCCCCTCGTCCACCGCCACCATATCGTTGAGATAACGGTTGGAGGTGCAGAACTCATCAGCCACCAATACACCATCCATCTCTTCGATAATGGTGGGTACCTTCCAGTTGGGGAATACCATGGGCGAACCGGTCAGCATGATACGTGCAGCCCCCACCCTTGCCACCTGAACCTGGTTGCGAATCCGCTCCTCCAGCTCATCGTTCAGCTTGGATACGGCCGCAGTCCAATCCTCCACATGGTCGTAGAAATAGGCATTCATCACCTCCAGGGCATCACGTCCAGTGATCACCGGGGGAGTGGCCTTGCGGATACGATGAAAGCGGTGAAACTCCACCTGGGCACGCTGGATCATCTGGATGGACTGTTTCAGACGACGACGGGTGATACGAACACCGGTCACCTTTTCCAACCTCTTTATGAAGCGCTTTACCTCCTCAAGCCAGAAGGCCCGTGATGACTCTTCCTCTTTTACCCGCGGCATATCCATCATATGCACCGGGGCAAACTCGCTGAGTATCTCGGCCATTTTAACCTTCCAGTCACAACTGGCCGGCATTACCAGCATCTCACACTGATGGAAAAAAGAGAGCACGGGAAGGGCGCTGAAACCGATCTCAGACTTGACCATGGGGCAGGCCCCTTCCGGCAGGTAATCTTCGCCGATCTCCACGCTTTCGTAGGCACCTGAGCAGAGTCTTACCGGTCTGGCACCGGTGGCGTAGATCAACTCCTCTGGCACGAACAGACAATAGGTGCCGATGATCTTCTCCCCCTTCCTGGGTTGCACCGTGCCTTCACCACCATGTTCAAAGGTCTCGAATATGCGATCGAAGTAGGCCATGTTTTCCGGCCGATTACCCTGGTCATTGATCTGGTCCATGATCTCCCGCACGGACATGGCCAGATTGACCTTGACCTTGTTGGCTAGCCGTTCGCGTTTAGTAAGCTTTTTTGTCTGTTCAGTCATGCTTGGTAATCTCACTCTCTACCTGTTCTTTGCTGGACCCGGACTGGCGTTGGAGAAATCCCTTTTCGGTAGCGGTGTAGACAGGCATATTCAGAAACCGTATCTGCAGCGCCTCATCCTCGGGACAGACATCCACACAACGCATACAGAGGATGCAATCCTGGGTCACCAGATTGCTCATTGTCTTCTCCTCTTCGATCTCCCTGATCTCCATCGGGCAGGCACGGGAGCAGTTGCCGCAACGGGTGCAACGTTGACCATCCTTTCTCAGAGTGGTAAATCCGATCTTGTCAAACAGTGACAGCAGTGCCAGCATCGGGCAGTAGGAACAGAGGAAACGTCTCTTTACAAAAGCGGTGGTGAAGAATAGCCCTGACAGCACGATTGCAGCAGTGGTCAGAAACATGCCTGGGCCACTGGAAAAGTCGATGTAGATCTCACTGAAGTCACCGTTCAGGATCGGCATCAGAACCCTGGCCGGACACATCTGGCAAAACGGCGCCGACCAGTCGCGGGAGAGTTTCGGCATCCCCAACATGGCGTTGCCGATACCCAGCGGTATCAGGATCAGCAGTGCCAGCAGGATATACTTTACTGACTTATAGCGGGTGCGTGTCATCCAGGCAAAACGTGACATATCGATACTGATCAGGTTACGCAACTTGGTCAGCAGATCCTGCACAAAGCCGAACGGGCAGATCCAACCACACCAGGCCTTGTTCAGAACAATGGCCCAAAGGGAAACAACACCAAGGACCTTCAGCAACCGGATACCGGCATCACCCCAGAACTCACTGAAGGGCCTGGCCAGCATATGCTGAAACCCTACCAGAAAACAGCTGCCACCATTGTCATCCACAAAGGCGCAGGAGAATGTGGGCATACGATTGCCCATGTCGATATAGAACAACCCACCATAGGTGAGAACAACAAAGGAGATAAACTGAACGATCAATCTTATACGTTGGACATTCATCTCTGTCTCCTGCGTCTTCTACGGATGGCAATGGCCACTGCAGCACCGACGATGGTTACCATCGCCACCAGATAGGCCAGGTATTGAATCTGCCACTCGTCCCTGGCCGGGGAGACACGGAACGGCAGGGTAGCAATATGACGTTCACCGTCGAATGAGGTTCCCAGGTACTCCCCCATGGTCCCGGTGCGATGTTCCATCCGCAGCAGGTAGAGTTCAGACTTTCTGCGATCAAACCCATCCTCGTGAAAATCTTCCTTGATCAGGGTAAAGAGTGCATCACCGTTGGCATCCGTAGTTTGGACCTGCCGCCACCCTTGCACGGTAGACAAGACCATCCGCTTACCCACCACGGGTTTGCCTTGAAACAGCGCCCGCACCCGAATCTTCTGCCCTACGTAGTTGCGATAGCGCCCCTCACCATCGGCATAGATCCGGACCAGTTCGAATTCTGGCTTTCCTGCGTAATACCCCTGGCGGCGAACCGGTTGCGGAGATTTCTCCCCCACCTCATCCCCATGACTCATAAAGCTGTAGTAGGAGTAGAGATAGACCCGCCGGTTATCCCTGACCCCAAGATCGTTATAGGCGAAGATCCGGTACCAGCCACCATCATCTGCCGAATATTCCGCCCGGAAGCTGGAACGCCGCTGCTTAACCTCAAAGCCCTGAATGGTGTTGTCTGGCCGTTCCAGCCAGATCCCACTGCCACTGGCGTTGCTCTCCATCTTACGCGGTTGGCCACCAGACATTTGGCCTGCTTCCATCTTATGCATCTGGCCACCAACCATTTGGCCGCTTTCCATCTTGCTCGGTTGAGCACCAGCCATTCGGCCAGTTTTCATCTTCTGCATCTGACCACCAGCCATTTGGCCAGTTTCCATCTTGCCTGACTGACGAGTGCTCATTCGACCACTCATCATCACTCGCTGTTTTGCTGGAAAAGAGCCTGATCGGACATAGATCCGCCTGAGACGCTGACCACCCCCGCCCCAACTGCGCTTTTTGACCCCATCCTTACCTGCAGTCTTGCGTTCTGCCTGCCCTGCCCCGCTGGGACGTTCCTTTTTTGTTGACTTGGGTGCCATCTGCATGGCCCTGTCCCTCATCTCACGCATCTGCTGATAGGTGAGGGGTTCCAACCAGATCGTCTCTTCATTTGCATTCACCATGGCATGCAAAGGAGTTGAACAGACTGCTATCAGTAGGACAATTATTTGAAGTCGCATCATCTCTCCTCTTCCAAAAGGAATGTCCGCCCAAGGGCGGACATTCCTTAGTACCAGGATGGGAACACCCATTTTACTTCATGCCATACCACCTATTTCCAGGTATAGCTGACACCGGCATAGAAGGTTCGTGGGCCACCGACTTCAAACTCACGTCCGGTAGTATTATTTACACCAACATCATCAGCATCGTAACCAACCCGTTCTGCATACTTTCTGTCGGTAAGATTCAACACATGCCCCCAGAACGCCCAGGGGCCTGTCTTGTAGGAAACACGCAGATTATATACATCCGGCCTATCTTCCTTGCCATTTGGATCATCATTGCCCGTACTGGTGTAGTACTCAGTGATATGGTCCATCTCCAACTCAGCAGACAAACCATGGATCGGCATCCAGGTCACCCGTGCATTTAAACGGTGCTTGGGTGAGTAAGCCAGGGTATTACCACTGTAATCATCCGTACCGGTGACAAAATCAAGGTACTCGTTATCCGCATAGGTATGGGCCATATCGAAACGCCAATCGGCTACAGGCGTAAAGGAGAGCGTGGTTTCCACACCCTGCACCCGAACTTTCCCCGCATTCGTAAACATAGAGGTCGCATCATCGGTTACCAGCATATCCTCAATCTCTGTACGGTAGAGGGCGATATCGTAGCTTAAGTTTTTATCCAGGACAGATATATCGCCTCGCAGACCAACCTCAATATCCTCAGCTGTCTCAGGCTCGAGGTTAGGATTAGGATCAATACCTCGACTGCCAACAAACAGATAGGTCCGGCTGGGCACAACAAAGCCCTTCCCGTAACTGAACCAGAGATTGTTATCCTCATTCAACTTGAAGGTAACCCCGGCCTTGGGACTCGTTTGAGAGAAGGTTTTGCTCTCATCATAATTGGTAGTTACACCTCTCGAGATTTTATAGCCAACCGCCGAATATTTGATTTCATCACGACGCGCCCCCACAGACAGCCTTAGACGTTCGGTTGGAGAGATCTCAAACTGAAAGAAGGGAGAGGTACCATCTGCAGTTATATCCCACTCCTGTGTAATATCCTCTGCGTCACTGCGACCATCGTATGAAGTATCATCCGCTGCACTATGCAGCAAATCCACGCCGGCAATTAGCAATGAGTCATAAAAGTCAAAGTTGTGTCGATAGAAGCCCACCAGATTCTGGTTGATCTCCTTGTCGCTACTAAAGTCAGCGTC
>JAAGZL010000127.1 GCA_024206335.1 Gammaproteobacteria bacterium | reverse complement strand
TTGCTTGTTACCATCAGTGAATCCGGTGGTGCCACTGGTCTTACTTGGGAAGATTCTGTAGCTGGTGTCTTGAGTAAAACTGCTATTGAAACATGGCAAGGCACCGCAGTTGCAACTGGCACAGCTACATGGTTTCGTTGTTACCAATCTGGTGATGACCCTGCTGCGGCTGAGACTGTCCTTGCTCGTTTCGATGGGGCTGTTAGTACATCAGGAGCGCAGTTAAATATGTCTAGTACAGATATTGTGTCAGGTGCAGTGCAAACAATTTTAACATTTACTTACACCCAACCAGCTGCTTAAATCATGACTAGCACTACCCACACTTACACTGGTTATTACGACCCAACAACAGGCAAAGGCCATAGCGGCCAGATGATGAAGTTCGCGCAAGGTCTGGAGATTATGGTCTACTGGTCTGCTAGCTTTCCCTTCATCAATGTTATAAAGGGCGGTTATACGTCCAACAGCGCCATCCCCGGCACACTAGACGCGCAAGGGTATCCTGACGCTTCGGGGGGTGGTCACTGGTCGCACTATACTCATACGACGACTAATTTTATGAATGAGGGAACGGTTGATAATCCGTGGGTTTTGCGATGGGTAGGAACGGGGAATGTTACATGGAACGGTGGCACCGAGATACCAGGCTCCACCCCGAATCGCCGCGAGTATACATCGCTTGCCGTACCGACTAACACTTACTGGACGGTCGCCACTGGCGATGTTAGAGAGCTAGAGCTATTGGCGCCCGGTGAAGAGGCTCGCTATGATGCCGGTAATATACTGCATAGCCGATTTGTGGCTGATCTTGCGGGAATCGATAGTGTAAGGCTGATGGACCCCCTTTCGACTAATGACAGCCCCAATCGTGATGATTCAGACTTCACGCCTTATGACTACATTAACTGGAATCTTCGTAGATCGCCGAATGGTCTGGCGCAGGTAAATAGAGGACTGCCGATACAAGCGGCTTGCGAGGTAGCAAACGAGCTAGACGCCAGTCTTCACCACAATATACCGCACCAAGCAACTGACGCAGCTGTAACGTACATCGGGCAGCAGATAGCTTTGCATTTTGATTTCTCAGGTGGCAAGAAAGTTAAGATAGAACTGGGGAACGAACCGTGGAATCCAGGCGTCGGTTTTAGTGATGCTTGGGCTTGGTTTTGGTTCGGCAGTCAATCCCCACAAGAAGGCACTTTTGACCCAACGACCGCGACCTGTACATCAACCGCACATGAGTTAACTACTGGCGATGAGATAATTTCGTTCCACAATATCTATCACAAAAATTGGCCTTACGCAGCCGGTGGGGGGACGTATGCGATAGTTGATGATGTTAATACATTCCGTTGTGCTGTTACCGAAGCCGCGGCATTACGCGGTGCTGACGTGCTTGACGATACCGATGCAGACCACAAGGTGAGCTACATTCCTCACGAATCCGCCACTTTCCTTAGATTTAAACCCGCTATAGTAGGTGGCGTCTATACCGCAGGTGGGTACTATGCAGAACGCGCCATGCAGGTATGGGACTTAATCGCCGCTGAAATAGGCGAGGAAACTATGGAGGTTGTCGCGGGGTGCCGGGGTTCTGATGCTAATTTCATGCTCCAACAATTAGAAGTCCCAGACTATCGGGAAAGAGTAATGAAAAGCGGCCAGT
>JAAGZL010000126.1 GCA_024206335.1 Gammaproteobacteria bacterium | reverse complement strand
CACCATCGGCACTGTTCCAGATCTCCATCTGGGCCAGGGTCTGGTTGGTGAAGCTGTTGGACATCACGAAGCTGGGGTGGCCGGTGGCGCAACCCAGGTTTACCAGACGCCCCTCAGCCAGCAGGATGATGCGCTTGCCGTCTGGGAGGATGATGTGATCCACCTGGGGCTTGATGTTCTCCCACTGGTATTTCTTCATGCTGGCGACGTCGATCTCGTTGTCGAAGTGGCCGATGTTACAGACGATGGCCTGGTCCTTCATCCCAGCCATGTGGTCATGGGTGATGACGTGGAAGTTGCCGGTGGTGGTGACAAAGATGTCGGCCTCTTTGCAGGCGTCATTCATATCTACAACGCGATAACCCTCCATGGCGGCCTGCAGGGCACAGATGGGATCGATCTCGGTGACCCATACGGTGGCACCCAGACCCTTGAGGGATTGGGCGCAACCCTTGCCCACATCACCATAGCCCAGTACCAGGGCGATCTTGCCCGCGATCATGACGTCGGTGGCGCGCTTGATGCCGTCCACTAGGGATTCACGGCAGCCGTACAGGTTGTCGAATTTGGACTTGGTGACCGAGTCGTTCACATTAATGGCAGGGAAGGGCAGGTCGCCGGCCTCCGCCATCTGGTACAGGCGGTGTACACCGGTGGTGGTCTCTTCGGTTACGCCACGGATGTTCTTTAGCTTCTCAGAGTACCAGTTTGGTGAGTCGGCCAGTCGCGCCTTGATGGCGGCGTAGAGCACCTCTTCCTCTTCGCTGGTTGGGTTATCCAGCACGCTGATATCCTGCTCCGCCTTGGTGCCTAGGATCAGCAGCAGGGTGGCGTCGCCACCGTCGTCCAGGATCATGTTTGGCGAACCGCCGTCTGCCCACTCCATGATCTTATGGGTGTACTGCCAGTACTCCTCCAGGGTCTCACCCTTGTAGGCGTATACCGGGATGCTTTGGGCAGCGATGGCTGCGGCCGCATGGTCCTGGGTGGAGAAGATGTTACAGGAGGCCCAGCGTACCTCGGCACCCAGTTTTACCAGGGTCTCGATCAGTACTGCGGTTTGGATGGTCATGTGCAGGCTGCCAGCAACGCGGGCGCCCTTAAGGGGTTTTTCACTGCCGTACTTTTGTTGCAGGGCCATCAGGCCCGGCATCTCGGTCTCGGCGATTGCTATCTCTTTGCGTCCCCACTCGGCAAGCGAGAGGTCAGCTACTTTGAAGTCAGTGAAGGATTGGTCTACTACAGCGTTCATGGTCTTTGCTCCAGGAAGGCCAAGCGCGGTT
>JAAGZL010000125.1 GCA_024206335.1 Gammaproteobacteria bacterium | reverse complement strand
TCATCCCCGCAGGTGCGGGGAACACGATAGCGTCGGGGGTTGGGTGAATGACTAACGGCGGTTCATCCCCGCAGGTGCGGGGAACACTGCAGTCCGATTTGAGCGCCTGGTTATACGGGCGGTTCATCCCCGCAGGTGCGGGGAACACTGGTGCGGAATAACTACCAAATACCGTTAACTCGGTTCATCCCCGCAGGTGCGGGGAACACCATTCCCTGTAGCTATAACTCAATTGGTCGTCCGGTTCATCCCCGCAGGTGCGGGGAACACGGTTTAGCAAGGTCGTGAGAGTTGCTATCCAGGGGTTCATCCCCGCAGGTGCGGGGAACACGCAGAATTAGTATCAGATGAAGACAAGGGATCACGGTTCATCCCCGCAGGTGCGGGGAACACTCTAATTCCATTTATATGAAATTGCTTGAGTTTTTCCTGTATGGAAAATCTACCGATATTTTACAGCCAATATCCTGTATTTCCAAATTGTTAAAGAACGTTATCTTCATCTGTTTGCGTGGGCATGAATGAAACCAAGCGGATACCATCATAATCTACCGGCATCCTACGGTTTTCCCCCAGAGTTTTGAAGTCATACCCAGACTCTGTATTGGTATTCCAGGCCATAACGGCATTACCTTCTTCCAGGCCTTCCTCTACCTGTTCCCAGATAAAATCTCTTAGTTTGGCTGATGGGTTTCCAATATAGACTCCTGCCCTGATCTCTATCAGCCAGACAGCCAGTCTTCCGCGCAGGCGTGGCGGGATGTTTTCAGTTGCGATGACCAGCATCTCCCAATCCTTTTTCTTCTGGAATGGCAATGGGTTGAGCATCTTTTGGTGGTTTGGGTGGCTTCAGTCCACCTGCGTTTAAGACCTCTTCTATGGAGGGTATGATTTTTCTTAGTAGTTTGGTTTCGCGGAATATGTCACGGCATGCCAAGCGTACTTTTCGTTCTGGGAAGGATGTGTTTTGTGCAGCAATTTTAAAGGCGACCGGGACCACTGTATCAAACTTAAACAGATCGGCAATGTCGTAAACAAATGAAAGTGGCTTGCCGGTATGGATAAAGCCTACTGCCGGGGCGTAACCGGCAGCAAGTATTGCTGCTTCAGTGATGCCGTAGAGGCAGGCGGTAGCCGCGCTGAGGCAGAGGTTGGGCCTGTCGCTGGTGTTCCAGTCTTTGGGATTATAGTTGCGCCCTTTCCATGTCACGCCATGGCGTTTGGCGAGTAACTGGTAGGTCTTGCGAACCCGCGCACCTTCGATACCGCGCAACTGGTCCACACTCCGGCGTTCTGGTGGTTTTTCGCCAAAGCGGATTTCGTACATCTTGCGAACGACATTGAGGCGGGCTTTTTCATCCAATGCCAGTTGAGCCTGGTAAAGCAGTCTGTCTGAACGTGCACCGCCGGGCTGGCCTGAGGCATAGAGCCGTACCCCGGCTTCTCCAACCCAGACCAGCAGGGTACCCACGCGGGCAGCCAGACCTGCAGCCCGATGGGAAACACGGGTACCTGGTTCTAGCATCAGGCAGGCGACGCTGCCGACCGGAATATGAGTGCGTATGCCTGTTTTATCGATGACGACAAAGGCGCCATCCAGTACATCGATCTCTCCTTTTTCAATAAACAGCATGGAGATCCTTTCCTTCATGGCTATGGGTTTGAGAGGTGGCAACATATTTAGGTTTCACCCCACGCGTCTGGTGACCGTCTTTGATGTAATACGGCGTATATAACGATTTCGTTATTTGTTGCCGTGTAATATATGGAGTATGGGAAGCGGTTGGTCAGTGCTCTACGGATTCCAGGCTGTATCTCAGGAAACAGTTGTGGATTATCCATAATGTGATCGAATAACCTTTGGAGTTCTACCAGGAACTGATCCCCCACCCCATACTGGTGCAAATTGTACCAAGTGATAGCGGTCTTGATGTCCTGTTCCGCTTCCCTGCGAATTGTAATTATCATCAGCCGAGCCGTTTTTTTACGTTTTTCCAGGTATCCGACACGGCATTTTTATCAGCTAGACGATTATCAAGAATGTCCTTGTGCCATTGCGGTACCGGTACAGCCTCTGGAGTCGCGGCAATTGAGTCCCAGATAGCCTCTATAAG
>JAAGZL010000124.1 GCA_024206335.1 Gammaproteobacteria bacterium | reverse complement strand
CGGCTACCGGGGTCTACCAGCCTTCGCTTCGCTCTCCTTGGCTGGAAGCGAAGGCATGGGAGATAGTTTGATCGAACCACCATTTGATGTCATGTTTGGGTATCGAAAATAAGATTTTCTATGCGAAAGAACGCGACACAATCATCCAGGTGCCATATTTGAGATTTGAGAACCTTACACGCACGATGATCTAACTAGTTTCAGTAGTTACAGGCCACAAACCCTAACCGCCACCAAAGGTAATATTTAATGTCATCACCCCATTACGCAATCAGGAACATGACAAAGCAAGATATTAAAACCGCCATTGACTGGGCAGCCGCTGAGGGATGGAATCCTGGCCTGCATGATGCTGAAAGCTTTTATGCGGCTGACCCCAACGGCTTTCTCATTGGAGAGATTGATGGTGAACCTATTTCTACACTATCCGCGGTCAAATATGGCAACTCATTCGGTTTTATGGGCTTTTATATTGTAAAACCAACATACCGCGGCAAAGGTTACGGCATTCAACTGTGGAATGCCGGAATAAAATACCTTGCAGGTAGAAACATTGGTTTAGATGGTGTGCTAGAGCAACAAGAGAATTATAAAAAGTTCGGTTTCAAATTTGCGTATCGCAATATCCGTTATGAGGGCGTGAACGAAAGTACAACCTTACCTGAGAAATCCAATATTACCGATCTTTCTTCCATACCATTTGAGGAGATTCAGTCATATGACGAAGCCTTCTTCCCCGAAGAGCGCTCCATATTCTTGAAATCATGGGTTAGACAATCTGGTCACCAAGCTTTGGGAATCATAGAGGATAAACGACTGGCCGGGTATGGTGTTATTAGAAAATGCCGAGAGGGTTACAAAATCGGCCCTCTCTTTGCGGAGACGCCTGAACTGGCAGAGTCACTATTCACAGCATTGAGTGACCTTGTAGAGAGATCCGCCCCTATTTACCTTGATGTTCCAGAAGCTAATACTGCCGCAATTTCTATTGCTGAAAAATACAAAATGAAACCAATATTTGAAACAGCTCGAATGTATACAATAAACGCCCCAACGATTTCTATACAAAAAATCTTTGGAGTAACATCATTTGAACTTGGGTGAAAACTGTTGCTTCATTTCTAACCAGCATCTTTTTCGTACTTATTCAACACACCAAACATCCCATTATTGTACTGACTTATTGTACTTTCTATACCATGTACTCCAACGTTAATGATCTTTCGTTGAGGATCAGCATATCTAGATAATAGGGCGCTTACTTCTTCAGCAGGGATTGGTTTAGAAATATAATAACCCTGTATTTGATCACACTGCATATCCTTCAGCATATAAAGCTGCTCTTCTGTTTCAACACCTTCTGCCACTACTAACATACCAAGACTGTGCCCCATGGCAATAACCGCATTAACTATGGCTACATCATTTGATTGACAAACAAAATCAGAGATAAAAGAACGATCAATCTTAACTTTGCTAACCGGAAATTTTTTCAAATAGCTCAAAGAGGAATAGCCAGTCCCAAAATCATCAAGGGTAATCTGCACACCAGCCGCATCAAGCTGTTTAAGAATACTTGCCACAGTATTGATATTTTGAAAAACAACGGACTCAGTAATTTCTATTTCTAACATGCCAGGTGGAATTCCAGCATCGTTGAGCAGCCCGAATATTATTTCAGGCAGCTCAGGATTTTTGAAATTGACCGGCGATAGATTAACAGCTACTTTTTGCATGCCGAAACCAGACTCTTGCCAGAGCAGAACCTGCTTGCACACCATACTGATAACCGATTGACTGACCTGATCGATTAGTCCACTCTGCTCAGCAATCGGAATGAAATCAACCGGCGGTACTAACCCTAGCCGCGGGTGATTCCATCGAAGTAATGCCTCCATACCAACATATGCACCACTCCTAAGATCAACCTTAGCTTGGTAATGCAAGACCAATTCATCCCGCCGTAAAGCACGATGTAGATCAGCATCCAGCCGTAATTGCCGCACAGAATACTGACTAATTTCCTCAGAATAATATTGGAATTTGTTTCGACCAACACAATTTTCTGCTTCATGCATGGCGCTGGCAGACTGACAAAGTAAAGCATCGGCCCCATCACCATCTGCAGGGTAAAGACTTAGACCGATATCGACACCAAGAAATACTTCCAGCCCGTTAACTTCAATCGAATCATTGATTGCAGCAAAGAGACGCCGCATGATAACCGTTACCGAATCTGTTTTTTCAAGATCGGTCAGCAACAACACAATCTCATTTCCTTCCAGCCTAGAAAGTGCATACCTCAGTTCAACTTGATCCATTTGTGTAGCAGTATCCGTATCACGCACCACCTTCTGCAAACGTGCAACCACAATTGATGTAAATTTCTCACCAATCGAAAACCCCATAGTTTTGTATACACGTTGCAGTTGTTGAATGCTTATAGACATTACTGCAACATGCGTTTTGTTTCGACTTGCCCGACGGATCGCCTGGTCAAGACGATCAAAAAGCAAGGCCCTGTCCGTTTGATTAGAAGCTGCATTTTCTTGAATAAACTCACCAACAACATATTCGGCATCTTCCTTTATTATAGCACGCGACAGCAAAACCGAATCATTAACATTATCGTCTTCAAACCGCAATCCTCCTTGAGCATGAGCGTCAACATGACCCCCTGACTCATTCAACTTTTGCGCAGAACCATGCTCAACCATCAACGGCGGATCAGCCTGTATAACATTGCCTCCAAATCCTGCTTTAGTCCAAGACACTACACAGTTACGACCACCCTTCTTAGCTTTATAAAGCGCCCGGTCAGCCTGATCCACCAATTCCGCTATATCCTTTGCACCATCCATTATGTCAGCAACCCCAAAACTTGACGTAATCTTTATGGCATCGGTAAACTTTGCACCATGACTAGCCTCTATAGCAATACGTATACGTTCAGAAACAGTAACTGCTGAATCTCTATCAACTCCCGGAAGCACCAGACAAAATTCTTCTCCTCCATACCTGCCAACTAAATCACTCGGGCGCGAAAACTCTATCAATATCTTCGCCATATATTTAATAACCTCATCACCAACTGCATGCCCGAAGTTATCATTGACTAGCTTAAAATGATCAATATCGATCATGACACAGGAAAGATTTTGATCCTCTTCCTGTGCTGCTGCAAACAAGGACTCAAACCCTTTAAACAGAGATCGTCGATTCAAGACATTGGTCAGAGAATCCCGTGTTGCAAGCAGGATAAGCTCCTGATTCTGACGACTTATTTCACGTTGACTTTCCTCAAATCTTTCCAGGGTACGCCTCAACTCATCATTCTTTTCCTCGATATTACTAATATCATCAAAAGTTATCAGCGCGCCACGGGTTACCCCATTATCGGCAGAGATCACAGTCGCATGAACGCTGAATGTGTATATCCTGCCAGTGCCAGCTAATAATTTGATAATCGTATTATCCTCTAGCTCCTTACCCTCCATAAGGCAAAACCAGGGAAGCTCTTTATTTGTTGTGCATTTATCAGCTAAGCGCCAAGATAGCGACGCACTTTCCTTGCCAATCAGCACATTTGGAGGCAGGCCTGTTCTTTGCGCAAAGGCCTCATTGGAAAAAACAATAACCCCTTTACGATCTATGATAAGCAAACCTTCCACTAAGGTATCGAGCGCCTCATGCACTCGCTCAGGAATTACGGCATTAGGATCCAGCTCTCGCAAGGTGTTTTTAAGAAACAGTAGATAACCAATGAACCCAGACACCAACACCAGAAGAATTACGCCGAAAAGAGAATTACGCAAGGAAAGTGTTTTAAAATCATCTTTGAATATTAATTCGGCAGTCCCCCAGTGCCCCTGTTTACCATAAATAGGAACATGGACCTGCGTCAGAGTCGACTGATCATCAGGCTTTAGTGTCCATTGCTTATCGTGATCAGCTATAACAAATAACAAATAACCATGCGCATCCCTTATCCCAGATGACAATATATTTTCATTACGACCAACAACAGAACGCAAGGTTACCTCCACGGTACGTTGCATATTCTCTGCAACTGCGGTTGAAAGCTGAATTGCCAAAGACTCTGCTATAATTCTTCGTGCTTCATACTCTGCTTTTCTTGAATCAGGCATAATACCCAGTAAATCACTTATTAGAATTACTGAGATGGTCACCATAACCAGACCAAGACTAATCCTAGACAGGGGTGACATAATAAATTTCAGCATAATTAGCCACCTCCTTTATTAGTCTGAGCCGACTTCACCTGCTGTTTAAACATATTTTCAACTTTGGTATCTTTACTGCTACTCTTTGGTTGATCATCACTGCCAGCTATCTCCTGCCGATGCTTAATAGCAGCTTCACTTAAGATAGGTAATGGATCAAACTGCCGCCAAAGTGGTACGACAGACATAAAACTGGCGAGCAGTGAACCCGCCCTAAGCAACCAGGCAATAACCCCCGCTGAAAGACCCATTGTTAAACCGGTAATAGTGGCAATAGTAAATTTTTTCTTGGCTACCTCCTCTACAGCTAAAACATCTATATCATGACTCATATTCTCTACCGAATCAGGAACCCTTGAATCTGGGATTACCTGATTAAGACGAGCAACATCATAGGACGACTCAAAAGTTGCTAAATCCAAACTGTATAGATCCAGTTGCTTTTGTGGCAATTTGTCCCGACCCTGAGCCGGATCGGGATCGGAATCCAGCATAATATTGCTCATGAGTCCCACGAGCGAATCTGTTTCCACTGGTGGCATAGGAAGCGGTCCAGTAACCTCCAGAACAAAATCAGGATCAGGATCAGGATCAGGATCGGGATCAGTATCGGGATCAGGATCGGGATCTGGATCGGGATCGGGATCAGGATCAGGATCAGGATCAGGATCAGGATCAGGATCAGGATCGGGATCGGGATCGGGATCGGGATCGGGATCAGGACCGGGATCAGGATCTACGACCGCAGTGACATCAATATCCATCCGGGCCGAGACGACACCTACATCAGCATCATTCACAGTGAAGTCAAAGGTAGCCAGCGGAGTACCATTGCTGTCGGTTGCCGGAGTGTAGATCAAGCTGTTCAGTTGTGCCGCAGTCAGGGTATCACCATTTGTTACAACCGTGCCGCCACTGTGAGTCAGGCTACCGCTGGCCAGTGACTGGTTGATAATGGTCGCAGAGACAAGAGTGTCACCTTCTGCATCGGTATAGGTAAAATTCGTTGCACTGAAGCTGTAGGCACTGTCTTCGCTGGTAGTGACGGTGTTTGCTATTGCCACTGATATATCGTTGACCGTGGTAACGGTGAGGTTAAAGGTGCTGTCCACCGGTGCGCTGCTGTCTTCGTTGCCATCCTCCACATTGACATCGAACGATGCGGCAACTGTTTCGCTGCCGTCATGCACAAAGGTCACCTGCCCGATATTGAGTTCGGTAACGCTGAAGCTGCTGGCATCCGAACCGTTGACCTGGATCTTACCGTTGACGGCGGAGCTGGTGGTAAAGGTAACCTCGGCATCCAGATCATCGGGATCGGTGTAACCCAGATTGGTGCTGGTTATCGTATAAGTGGCGCCTTCATTCATGGTGGCAGTGAGATCGCCGGTCAGGATCGGGGCATCGTTAACGGCATCAATATTAATCGTGGCCGTCTCGCTGATGTCGGTACTGGTGTCGGCTCCACCGCCATTGTCCGTCACTGTGTTCAGGGTCACCGTGCGGGCTGTGGTGGATGGGTCTTGATCTGCATCGTCGATGCCATAGGTGATACTTTCCAGTACCAGCTCGGCCGCTGCCGCATTGGTGCTGTCGGCAAAGGTGATGGTTACGATGCCGGTGGCCTGGGTGTAGCTGTAACTGTGACCGCCGGTGATCGCGCCGCTGCTGTCACTGCCGAGCCCGGTAATCGCCGTGCCGTTGATCGTCAGCGTATCGGTGTTCTCAATGCCGCCGCCGATAGTCAGTTGGGCCGAGGCAATATCATCACCCAGGTTGCCCGGGTTTTCGTAAAGGGTCAAAATGTCCGTTGCACTAAGGGCCACATCGTAGACCTGAATGTCATCCAGGGCGGCGTTCAAGCCGTTCACGTCTGTATCACTGGCGTTGTGACCGATCTGGAAGTCTGTTGTATTCGCCTGGATCGAGGTCGGTACGATGGTCGTAGAGACGTCAAGAACGCCGTTCACGTAGAGGCCGGCAAACCCACTCGGGTCATAAACGCCGACTACATGAACCCAACCGTCCCCAATACTGCCAAGTGTGCCAAAGAGTGTGCTCGTGCTCTCGAGCAAAACGTTCGTTCCCGGGCCGACTACCGCCCACTGTAGCTGGTCATTAACGGTACTATTGGTCTTGAGCGAATACATATCACTCGCTGTACCACCCGCCTGGTCGATGCCTGCTATAACACCGTATTTTGAGACGTTGGTGGGATTTACCCAGGCCGCGACCGTCACGGCTCCGGTTATCTGGAAATCGGTCGAATCGACCAACTCAAACCGGGAGGTACCGTTGCCACCGGGGGCTGGGTTAGTTGCATTGATTTCATAGGCGCCGCCAACCTTGCCCGTGATCCATGTGCCCATCTCGCCCGCCTGGGTGGCGGTATTGCCATTGGGCGATGAATCGGCGACGGTGGTTCCCGTCCCTTCGTCGAATTTCCAGTGGCCGATCAGCGAGTCGGCAACCGTATCAATCGGATCGATGGTGACCGTGCTGAAGACTGCGCCTGAGGTTGTATCGATGTTTTCGGTTAAGGTGTCATCCACCGCCGTGGCTATCAGGGTGGGGGTGTCATTGACCGCACCGACACTAATCGTTGCCGTCTCGCTGATGTCGGTACTGGTATCGCTGCCACCGCCGTTGTCGGTCACCGTGTTCAGGGTCACTGTGCGGGCTGTCGTTGATGGATCATTATCCGATGCATCAATACCGAAGGTAAGCGCTTGTAAAATGGCTTCTGCTGCCGCCGCATTGGTGGCACCGGCAAAGTTAATCGTTAACACGCCGGTGGTGTGGTCGTAATCGTAGGTACCACCACTCGCTAATGCCGCACCGGTAGCACTCGCCGTCGTTAAATTGGTGATCGCTGTGCCATTGACGTTAATGATGT
>JAAGZL010000123.1 GCA_024206335.1 Gammaproteobacteria bacterium | reverse complement strand
TCAGAACTATACAGACTATTAAATGCAGTACCGTCTATGTCTACAGTAACGTGTTGATTAATTGTAGCTGATGAAACTGTAGAAGTACCAAAAAAGATATTTGCACCTAAGTCAACTGCTCCGCCTCGCATTTTAAAGCTTGAGTTATTTAAACACCACCACGCAGCAGCAGAAGTGTTCTGCTTGCCCGCTAAGTCATTAATGACAAGCCCTAGACCTCTTGAATAATATTCTTTGCCGTTTTTAGTTGTAGATATGCCCATTTGAAGTGCGCCACTTTGTATTACTTTTACATGCTCATCTAAAAACAAACACTCATAGTCTGAATCCCAAGTTAAATCCCCGTCAAGTTTAAGAAAGTCTACAATCGTGTCGTCGATCCGATAGCATTTTCGAGTGCCGTCAACCCACGCTTCAACACCTGTTACTCCGTCTAATCCAGACAAAGTAGTCTCTGTGCCAGTATGTGTTAAATCATCATTTAAAAATGTCCAGCTCATGATACCGCACCTTCAATTGTAACACCTGAGCTGCTTTGATCTAAAGTGTAACCGTTTAAGTTACATGCTTTGCCTGCTGTGCCACCTGATAAGGTTCCTGCTTCGCCTAAATCGCCACCGTCACCACCTGTGTAGTCGAACGGTTCGCCATTGTGATCTATTGAAATAAAACCTCCTGCGCCTCCGGTTGATACAGTGCCGTCTTCAGCATGTATCAATGAGTTTACAGAAGTTCCGCCTGTATTTCTTGTATCTTGGCCTGCGCTACCGATTGCGCTACCTGCACCACCGCCACCTGCTGCTTCAGCAAATGCGCCATTTTTGCCACCACCACCACCACCGCCACCGCCAAGAACGCCACCGCCTTCTAGGATAACATCAACACCAAGATTGATCGCACCACCACCATTTTCAGCAGCAGGAGTATTATCGCCATTAGCACCGTCACCACCTTTACCAGCAACATAAGATCCAGATTGAATTATTATCTTAACAAAGCCCGTTGTAAGATTAGGCCATGCGCCTGTCTCAATGGAATAAGTTGATATTGACGATGAGCCCATTATTGTTCCGGTTTTAACAACAAAGATAGCCTCTGAATCTGCCTCGTGTGGTTGGTATAAAGATTCCCAATCTGCCATAAGGTTTACATTTGTAATATTGTCTGCACCTTCTTCACCTGAATAATAAACTATCTTATCAGTGACAGTTATATCATCTGCAAGCTCATCACCATATTTAAATTCTATACCTGAAAATTTATAGTTTCGTGATTGGCTTGCTGAAATTATCTGAAACATTGTATCTACCGGATAGCCGTTAAAATCACATATGTCACGATAATTGATATTCCTAGTTTGGCCAGTCCAAAGACCTGTTGCTCCATCTGAATCTTTTGGATCTAATTGAAATGTAATTTTTCTTTGTATGTCAGCAAACCTTCGACCGATTAATGTAGCTGCTTTTTGCGCTCCTGCAAGATTCAAGTTACTTAACCATCTAGAATTAATTACTTTAATTTTACCCGAACCATATTTAGCAATAGAATCTGTATCTATTCTAACCCATGACT
>JAAGZL010000122.1 GCA_024206335.1 Gammaproteobacteria bacterium | reverse complement strand
GAATTGATCAGCTGCTCTACCCACTGAGCTATCTTCGCTGGGGTTGAAAAGCCCACTGTCGTTCTGTACACACCGGGCAATCCCCTTACTGGGTTAGCTTGGGTGCGCAGGACAGGCATACAGAACCTGAACCGCTGAACGATGTATTGCCTCTTTCAACGCATGGATGGCCGGGATACCCCTCCATCGCAATTCATTGTTATATTCGTGCAATTCACAATTTATCTCCGTCAATAATTGAGCACCTTGCGGCGCCCGGCCTTTGCTTCGCTACGCTTGCGCTTCTCTTCCAATCGATCCTGATTGGCGGCACGGGAGCGTCTGCGCTTTATCCTCGGCTTTGGCGGCTCTGCCGCCTTACGGATAAGCTCAAACAGCCGTTCCTGGGCATCCTTGCGATTGCGCTCCTGACTACGGTAACGCCGCGCAGTAATGATCAGCTTGTAGTCACTGCTTACCCGGTTTCCGGCCAGTCGTATCAATCGCTGTTGCACCCCATGGCTCAAGCCATATTCCTGGGTGATATCAAAACGCAACTGCATCGCAGTGCGGTTCTTGTTCACGTGCTGACCGCCCGGGCCTGATGCATAGATGGATTTGAACTCCAGGCTCTCCTCATCTATTTCGATGCTGTCGGTTATTCTGATCATGGCCTTGCCTCCATGTTTTGGAGGTTGCTTAACCGATACCATTTCGGATCAGGTGCCCTGCGCAGTTTGCGCTTGGCTGCTGTCGACTTGCTGAACATCCTTGGCACTTCATCGGTAAGCTCAAAACAAAACTTACGGGGAAGATCCGTATACAGCGATCTTGGCGGCTGGCTGTAACGCATACCTTTGAGTACATTTCCGGTTTCAAAGGAGTGGTAATAGACCGTACCAATACCAAGCTCATCAGCAATGAACTTTAGTGCTGCCGCAAGGGCTGCCTCATCCCACATGGGGAAATAGGCTGCCAGGATTTTCTTTACATACTCCTGTGCCTTCCTGGCACGCACAGCCGCATCCTTATCCTGCTTGCCTGCTCGTTTTGCCTTATGTTCCAGCCAGGAGAGAAACGCCTTAGCATCACGCAACCAATCGGTCTGAATCTCCTCTATCAACACCTCATCATGATCAAAATCTATATCCAACCTTATCCAGGCCAGGGTGTAGCGAAAGTACCTGCGAGCACCACGCTGGAATATGGGGTGCCCACATGATTCGAAGTACCAGCGATCCTCTTCTGCCACACACTTCTCAAATGCCTGATCATGGCCGCAGTTGAAGTTCACCTGTAACACCAGATTTGCGTTGTTGCGCGTGGTCTGGTTATGCCGGGATCTCTCCTCATTCCAGCGCCCGATGGTCAGCAAGAAGTCTTGTCTCTCCTTCACATATACATAATCAAACAGATCACCGCTGACACGGCCGCTGCCCATCTCTGCAATCAGACTACGTATGGCCGGCTTTTCCAGCAGCCGTCCAAAGGGTGAACGCCGGATATCGGTCAGCTTCATACCCTTCCCTACGTAACGCGACAACAGCATCAATGCATAATCGTTTCTCGCATAACGAAACAGTGTCCTGTCCTTGGGCAGACAGGCAATGATTTCATCCAATAATTTCTTGTCCATTTTCGTTGCTCTATAAGTTGGTTAATAGTCATCACTACTCGAACACTCATGGTTGTTACACTCATTGCTGTCTCCTTTATCTAAAGATCTTCTAACCCAGAAGATCTGCTGTTAATAATTGCCCGGTTATTGCTGCTCCCGGTTGTGCCATCCCTGGCATTGTTGTCCCTGATCTTGTTTGCCCTATGTACAAAGGGATTAATTCACTCAATTCTCATTGGCGAATCCTTTGGACACTGCGCCCGCAGAAACTCCATCTGATCGGTCAAGATGGTGCGATTACGCAGGATCAGCCATTCGGCATAACCAGGCGTATATGGCACCGCATACAGCCGCATATTTGCTTCCTCCGGGGTACGTGCCCCCTTACGCTGATTGCAGGCCATACATGCAGTTACCACATTGGTCCAGACATCAGCGCCGCGACGGGACCTTGGCATTACGTGATCTCTGGTCAGACGCCTATCAGGCATCTGCTCCAGACAGTACATACAGGTGTGCCCATCCCTTCTAAACAGCTCACGGTTGGTCAGCGGCGGCGTTGCTCCATAGGACTTCGCATACATCGAACCCTTTGCCGCAATCACCGGATGCACATCAATGTAGGAGCGCATACCGCTAATGCGGTTAACCCCTCCAAAGATACGCAGCGGCGTATCACCCAGAGTCCAGACAATCTGCTCCTTCGCATACAGCACGGCCGCCTCCTGCCATGGGACCCAACCCATGGGCTGCCCACCGACATCGACACGTAGAATCAACTGCTGCATATCTGCTCTCCTTTTTCTCCAGTTACCTCAACACCAGCTTGGGAGTTCGCTACGGCCAGATTCCCCACCCGACACCCAAATTAAAGTCCCGCTTCACTTACCTTCATCGCACCAGGCAGATACGAATAGCGCGATAACAGGTCCGGAACACAACCAGCTGCTGCCACAGCTCGTAACGAACTCCCAAACAGGCGTTATGATCAAATTCGAGGCACAGCTTCCGCTCCTGCTCACGCTAAGTACCTACGTCCATGTAGGCAATAAAAAACCCCGTTGCACATAATGCCCAACGGGGTTACCACTGTGTGGTTTTTCCGTGGAAGGCATCTTGTTACGACCTTCCACGAAAATGTCATGCGGAAGATCAGGTCATATCAAACCGATAATCTTGTTCTGGACCATGAGTCGTATTGCCACTAAACACGTACACACCCATCACCGGATTACCGGTCGCGAGGCGTAATAGCCCCTGCGCCAGAGCGGCAAGTTGAATGGATATGTATTTGTTTGCGTACATCGAGACTATGATCTCCAATTGATTAATTTAGGTTGGCGGTAGTATAAGAATTAATTACAAGTTTGCAAGCATTAATTACAAGATTCTTGTATTATTTATCCGATTCCAGTTATTACAGGATTCTACGAGTATGAGCGAACGCAAAAATCCAACAGCTATTCTAATTGGGCAACGCATCAAGCAGGCAAGGAAGATGGCAGGAATGGACACTGCAGATTCACTTCTTGCAAATATTCCTGAATGGAAGCGATCAAGACTGGGGAATTATGAGGCTGGCATCTCTATGCCATCACCAGATGATGTTCAACTCATTGCAACAGCAACCAGTTCATCACCATGCTGGATAATGTTTGGCGCAGGGCCAATCAGATCAAGCGGACGTGACCAGCAGGCCATTCGCCATCAAAACCTTATTGCCATCAGTGAAGAGGCAAGATCTAGCCGGAAGCTGACATCTTTGCTTAAGGCACTGGGTATTTCACGTAAGAAGCTTGATGCACATCTAGCCAATCCCTTTCTGGACCTTACCGAACGCATGATGCGCAAATGTGAGAAATACCTATCAAAGCCAAATAGATGGATGGATGAGCAACATATTGAGAACGACCCACTATGCAGCTCTTTCCCAGATGATATGCGAGAACTTATGACTCTCTATTCCAATCTAGATGAGTCAAATAGAGAGCTAATGCTACGTCTTGCTAGATGTGTAGAGCCTGTTGGATAACCCTCTAGTGACCATGATTTTCTTCCGTGGGAGCATGAGCAAATTGATGGGGCACCGACAATATAGGTTTTTGTTCCCATAGCTCCAGGAGTAACCCACAACTCACCCTCTCTATGAAGCAGGTCGGGATAAGCCTGCGTTCCCGGCAAATACTTGCCCGGAACGTTCCTTATCCGGGCCTACATGATATTCGCCTGCTTAGTAAAAAACAGAAAAAAAGTAAAAAACAGAAAAAACAGAAAAAACAGGGTCAGAGAGCAATTATTTCTAATATTTAGGCAACAATACTCTCTGACCATGATTTTCTTCCGTGGGAACATGAGCAGATTGATGGGGCACCGACAATATAGGTTTTTGTTCCCATAGCTCCAGGAGTAACCCACAACTCACCCTCTCTATGAAGCAGGTCGGGATAAGCCTGCGTTCCCGGCAAATACTTGCCCGGAACATTCCTTATCCGGGCCTACATGATATTCGTCTACTCAATATATAGCTGATGATTGAGAACAGCAGAATCCCTGCGATATCAGCCCCCAGGTCAATGAAGTCAAATGTTCTGCTGGGCAAGAAGTACTGGCTAAGCTCTTCAAGCAAAACAACTATCCCCACAATGGTTGAGCCATAGTAGATCCCTCTCTGCTTGAGGTTGAACGTCTTATATTTGAGCGCAACATTCAACCCAAGCGTGAGAAACCCAAACAGGAACAGATGCCCCAACTTATCGCCATAGGGGATCGCCCTTACCAGTTGAAAAAAGATGCTGCTCTGGCCCGTGTTAGCCAGATAGATGACCCACCCAATGAAGAGGCCATAGCTCAGTGTTATTAGTGATACGGCCCTGGACATAGCCTATCCCTCAGTTACCTGTCTGGCGAATACCTGATTCCAATCAAGCCTTGCGGTCATGTACATCAATACCGCCAGGGTTATAACCGACCCAATGGTGACAATCAGGCCAGTCATCCCCTTAAGAAAGAAGGAGTAGGAGAACAGCACCAGATAGAATATTTGCCCTGCCCCAGCGATCTTCCAGGGAAACCGCTCTCCTAGGGCATGGCGCAGGTAGGCGATAACCAATCCCACTGAGACCAGGGATGCGACCCCGAAGGCCAAATGGATGTTTACCAGATCCACCAGATAGGCGAATAGCAGGTGAAAGGCAAAGAAACCGGCGGTAACGAACAGATAGTGCATGGGGTGGATATTCACCGATCTCAATATGGCAATGGCAGTGATTAAAACGAAGAAGAACAGCAGGCAGACCGGGGCAAAGAAACTCATGCGCGCCGATAGTGGCCCGGGGTTGAGTTTTTCAGGCATGCTTATGGCCACATTCTGGCGAGTGATCAGATCATCAGCTTGCCAGCGCAGATGAGTTCCACCCTCTGTCATCTCATGCAACATGGGAGAAAGGCTGCTCTCTGGGAAATCTACGTCTTTGAAATTTGTCGTGAGATCCAGATCCAACTTCAGTACCCGGCCACTTTTCGGCGCAAGCTTATACAGCCACTGACGTAGCCCACGGGTGGTGTAGGTGATGCGGAAATCCATGCCCTGTCCCGGGGCCAGTTCCACGATCTTGCGAATCCCCTGTTTCGGATTCACCTCCACCAGTTCCGCCTTTCCGTCCAGCCACATCTTAAAACTGTCATAGGTGGCGTCTTGAGAGGGGAATTTAAAATGGATACGGAGTTTCTGGGCTACGGCATCATGGTTGATAAGCCGGTATGTGGCATCGAAATCACTTACATAGGTGGGATACCAGACCAGCCCCTTTCGCCGCTGTTCCAGATCCAACCCCACCTTGATCTGGTTGGAGGCTGGCAGTATGGTTCGAGTCCGTTTGGTCCCGGGTACCTTGACGCTGAAACTTGGGGCCTCTTGTACTATCGGTCTGCCCCATAGGGTGTACATGGCATTGTTTAACCCATACAGGGTGGAGGCCGAACGGACGCTACTTGCTGTGCCAAGTATGTACCAGCCGGCCACACCCAACATGAAGATCAGGACGAGTGCAAAAATGCGTTGTTTAGTCATGGTATTCTCCAGATATGAGTATTCAGTCAGCTGGCGCAGATTGCACCGGCTCCTGGTAGTAGAGGGCGATAGAGTGGGAATCCCCCTGGTAATAGGGGTAACTGAAATTGTAATTCTTGTTGCCCTTGGCTGCTGCTGTCGGCCGTTTAGAACGTTCGATGGGAACCAAGTCGCCTTCCAGCGAGATCATCTCCACCCGCTCGGCCAGCCCAACGGTTAGCAGCAATTTATGGGCTGCAATCCCGGTAGCTGGAATGGTGAGTTCCAGGCGGCCTTTCAACCCTAATCGGGATACCTTTTTCAGATAAGCAAGTTCTACCGTGGAAACCTCACCAGCAAGCAATGGAACAACCCAGCGCCCACCGGAGCTACTGTAGAGACTCTGGTTTTTTCCATTGACCTTTAGGGACCAGATCTCAGCGCCTGGCACTGCATCCAGGGTGAGTTTATTACCCACTTGTGGAGGTAGTTTTAGGGTAAGCCGAGACATGGCACGGCCATTATCGGAAAAGCTGGTATGAAAATGGACGCTGTCGAGCACAATATCCGGGGCACTCACAGACTCGAAACGTTTTAACTCCAGCTGGATCTCACCATCTTTCAGAGGCTTGCTGTAGCCTCTGGCAGTTCTAGGGAGCAGTCTTGCGATGGCAGACGGGAGCCTGCTCACGGATAACTCTTCTCTGTAGTCACCACCAACCAGACTAATATCGCCATCATCTGGCTGTGTTATGTGAAACTCACCTTCTCGGCCCAGATTCTCTGGTATCCAGGGCAAGCGAATAGAGGTGGCTGCCTCTTGAGAGGCTATCGGCACTTCATAGTCGATAGAAAAACTTCCCTGCCACTCCTGTGGCAAGCGGACAACAACCCCATCGGAACCGCTCTCTGTAACCCAAGCACCTTTAAGGGTAGTTGCAATAAAATGGTGTCCCTTCGGCAGATGTATTGGCAGGTCGGCTGCACTCCCTCTGGGCAGAGAGAAGATGCTGGTAATGAGGTAGTTGCCACCTCGCATATTGATCCTGCTGAAACTATCAACCAGCGGGGGAGCATCTCTCTCTTCAGCACGCTCTTTCTCAAGGCGAAAGCTCAACAACTCCTTTGGTGGGAAGTAGTAGTGATCATCCTCACCCACCGACTCCTGGAGACCCAATACCCGCACACCATCTGGTAGTGAGAGCTGAAGCAGATTAGTCACTGCCTTGGGAATACGAAACGAAACAGTCTTGGAGTGATGCTCATTCTGGAATGGGATCTCAACTTGTAGTGTAATTTTGTACATACCTTCACCTGTAAGATATAGCTCATAGCCATTATTAGACGTTACCAGTGTTGCTCCTTCTGCATCAGCTGTGCTGATAACAGCAACACCCTCACCAAATAGAGATACCGGATCGGGATGCCCTTGTAACACCTGCCCGTTTAGAGTCACTTGTCCAGACATGCCAGACTCTGTTGCCTTTAGCTGATAGAGAGCGTTACTTATCACATGGATAGGCTTGGGCTGTTTGCTATCAAGTGTCTTCTGTAACTCATCAAGCTTCTTACGCAGATCCAAACCAACCTGCTGGCTATATATGGTTTGAAACTCTGACCAGGGAACGGTCACTGCGGGCTCTGCGAAACTCTGCATCGCCACCAGGATGAGAACTACACCTAACATTGCTTTCATGATTCACCTCCTTACTCTGATGGAACTCAGAATAAAGGGACGAAAAGAAGTGAATGTGAAGTCTGGGTGAAAAGGGTGTGAAAAATGGTCTATGGAATGCAGAGGGAGGCTACAGCGCCTCTCTCCTTGCCGTTTTCGAGGGAGGTATTTCCGCCATGCAGTGCTGCAATTTCGCGTACAAAGCTGAGGCCCAGCCCGGTTCCCTTGCGCTCATTCGGTGCAGGCAGTGAGTAGAAGCGCTCGAATACCTTATCCTCTGCATATGGAGGAATTCCAGGCCCCTGATCCGTTATTTGAAAACAGAACAGCCCATCATGCCGTCGTGCAGTAATTGTGATTTGGTCACCATCAGAAGAGAATTTCAGGGCATTCTGGAGTAGATTTGTCACTGCCTGGCGCAACAGAAATGGATCTCCCTGCAGATCCTTGGCTGGCTCCAGATCCACATCAATGGTTATGTTCTTTTTCTTGCTCAACGGGGCCAGAGCAGACGTAACACCATCAACCAGCGCTGTTATATCAATGGGCTCACGTTGCTCCAACTCCCTGCACTTCTCTAACGCGGCAAGCTCTAGCATACGATCAATAATATCCTGCTGACGACCTACCTGCTCACGGATGTTTCTAAGGAATTTCTGCCGCTCCTCTTCTGGTACATCTTCCTGAAGGATCTCAGCGGCACCACGGATAGCAGCCAGCGGGCTCTTCAGCTCATGGGTAAGGGTCTGAACATAGCGCTCGGCGTAGTCCTTTCCCTCCAGAGCCACCCGCATCTCTTCCATTGCCGCCCCCATGGTTCCGATCTCATTCCGACCCAGTTGGGGCAGAGTGACACGTCGCCCGGATTTTACCTCCTCCACATAGTCCACGAGCCGGTTCATAGGGCGGGTAACCCACCGGTAGAGGATAAGCCCCAGGGCTAGCACCAGCAGTGCCGCAACCATGCCCATCAGGGCTATCTTTGATTTTGCGTCCGCAAGAAAGTGATCCAAATTGCGGGCCGGCTTGCCAATGCTGACGACACCGATCAACTCATTTTCGTGGTAAACCGGGGCTGCCACATAGAGGACGGCCATACCTGAATAAAGCGGATCGTCATGGGTCATACGTGCCCCATACTGACCACGCAAGGTGCGGTAGACATCATTCCAGCGTGAGTAATCCTTACCCTCATGCCGACGACTGTCAGAGTCGAATCTAACTATGCCACGCGCATCTGTAACATAAACCCGAATGTCCATTTCATTCTTTACCAAGTTATAGATTTTGGCGCTGAAACGGCGCTTGTAGGCGCGATCAAATATATCGTAAAGGGGGACAAACTCAGAGCTCTCTCCATTCCACTCTTGAGCCAATACCTCGGCCAGGAGGTTTGCGGTATCTACCAGAGGCTCTTCCAGAGATTCAAGATAACTCGGGCGCAACTCATCCTGAACAAACTCCACCAGAACATAGAAGCCCGCCGCCACCAGGGCCACAAAGATCAAGAATATACGTGCCTTGATGCTCAATCGCGCAGACTCAGCGAATACCCAGTACCACGATGAGTCTTGATGGGATCAAAACCATCACGCACGGCACGCAGCTTATTTCGCAGGGTCTTAATGTGAGTATCTACGGTTCGCTCTATGCTGTGATCCGGGTTCTCCCACACCAGCTGTAACAATTGACCTCTGGTATACACCCTCTCCTGAGATTCAATCAACAGCTTGAGCAGGCGATATTCATAGCGTGACAGCTCAAGTGGCTGGCCGTGGCAGTGGATACGCATGGCCTCCTGCTCTATCTGAAATGGGCTCTCACTCGTTGCCGGTTCTTGCACCATGCCAGGGTCTGCACGGCGTAACACCGCACGGACTCGGGCCGTCAACTCGCGGGGGCTGAATGGTTTAACTATGTAGTCATCCGCACCGATCTCAAGCCCTACCACCCGGTCAATCTCGGTACCACGTGCGGTCAGAAAAATAACTGGAACTGGCGAAATCTCTTGTAGCTGACGAAATAGATCCAGGCCATTGGCATCTGGCAGACCAATATCCAGGATCACCAGGGCCGGGCGCATCTCTCTAAATGCCGCGAGCCCATCTTCACCAGTAGTGCACCAATTTGCCTCGAACCCCTCAGACTCCAAGGAATACACAACCGTATCAGCAATGGCTGACTCATCCTCGATCAGCAGGATACGAATGGGTTTATGCTGTGGCTCCATGCATTTTTACCAGGGGAAAAATACTGTTCTATGTTTAGATTGCTCTCTTATCTTTAAAGCTATGGATCTGAACGCCTCGTATGAAGGGGATTGATAACGATATAACCCCAAGAGAAATATCAAATACTCGATAGCCAAGAAGACAGTTTCAGTCTACACATGATTACACATCGCCGCTACTATACGCATAAGCTGGGACGTTAGTTTCATCTATAGGCCATATCTCAACCGTAAACTATTTGCTTGATACCTGGTGCAGTTTTTCCAACCACATACGCGGTATAATCATCCATTGAACAGTTGAGTAAAGTCACCACAGACTATATAGCATTCATGGATATTCACAGAACTATATAGACATCCAATTTCTGGATTGACAAAAGATAAGCGGGATAGCCTTAGTTAAGCAAATAAACTCTTTTACCATTAGGATTCATCATGCAAAACTCATCGTTAGACGATATCCTTAGTCGCTTGCACAGCCTGCAAGATGAGCTTGAAAATGAGATAGACCGCATTCTGGATGAAAAACGCCAGCTGTTTCGTTATACCATGAAGCAGGGAAAGGTGCAGTTTGAGCATGGTATGAAGGTACTGCAGCGTACTCAACGTACCGGCATCTGGGCCTACCTGAGACGCGCCCGGATTGGGCATATTCTGTCTGCCCCCATAATCTATAGCGTATCGATTCCACTGCTTATGCTGGATTTGATGATTACTATCTACCAACACAGCTGTTTTCGAATCTATGGCATCCCCATGGTGCGGCGTTCTGACTACTTTCGTATCGATCACCAACATTTGTCCTATCTGAATATAATCGAAAGGGTTAACTGTATGTACTGCAGTTACGGCAATGGGCTGATTGAGTATGGTCGCGAGATCATTGCCCGTACAGAAAGATATTGGTGCCCGATTAAACATGCAAAACGCACCCCGGACCCGCATCATCTGGTAGAAGGTTTTGTTGATTACGGAGATGCTGAGGCCTACAAAGACCGACTGAAGACACTGCAGAGTGATTGGTCGAAACTGTGCGATTCCACCTCAGAAAAAAGGGAGCAATAAATTGTAAATACATGCCAACTGTAGCAACCACATACGCCATTTTTTTGCAGATAACACAAACACAAGATTTTGTTATGTCTATAGGGAGTGCTGTGCTACAGTTGCCAACATATGCTCACCATCATTTTCCTCCCATAGGAATATTAAAGAGACAAGCCGTTGGTATCAACTCCAGACATTACGCAAGCATTCATCGATAAAAAATACCTGGTACCATCTGGGCCGGCAGACATACTGCTTAACCCACACAAGCTCACCAAGTTTTTATCAAAACACGGATTGCTTAAATATTTTATCCACCAAAAGAATCTTAAGACAGCCCATTTCAGAGAGATAGACCCACCCCATTCTGAACATGAACCCTGTATCGTTGAATTTAGTGACGGCAGAATCCTCAAAAGTGCTTCGATCCAGGTGATGTGCGATTCATTTTTCAGGGAAGAGCATCTGTGCCCTATCCGTATTGCACAAAACAAGGGGCAGTATGAACTGCAACTGGCACCACTGTCACAGCAAAATATTGCACATTTAGATCATTTTTATCAGATCTACCGAATCAATATCGTGCACGCCTACCGTGTTAGACGGGATATCCTGAATTTACCCTTTAAGTCAGGAGATCTTCCCAACTGCCTCTCATCCATGTTTATTGATCAAAATGTCCCTTATGAGGAAGAAGAGAGCGGAACCCATGGGATTACCGTTAGTGATGACCAATTTAACCCTGATGCAACAATTATGAACGCGTCTCCTGAAGATCTAATGAAACTGTTTAAAAAATAGCATTTACACACTCAGGTTTACTCTGAAGCACCATGCAAGCCAGGTTGAGTAAAAAACAACTCCACACCCTCTACAATAGAACTCCAACCCTAAAAACCCAACCACTCTTGTAAAAACTGCGTTATCTCCTCAATCTCTTCCAAACACACAGTGTGATCTACAGGGTATGTTGAGTAGCCAGGTGCGCAACCCATAGCTTCAAGCAGCGCCTTGGCTTTTTGCCCCAGCGCCTCGGGAACAACTGGGTCAGCTGTGCCATGGAACAGATGGATGGGGATCTGAGCATTGGCGGCGTGGACAGTAATAGCATCTGCCGTTGCAAAGTAGGTAGACATGGCGATCAGACCACCCAGGGTATGAGGTGAACTCAGGGCCACTTCATAGCCCACCGCACCACCCTGGGAGAAGCCGGCGATGATGATACGATTACTGCTGATGCCGCGTGTTATCTCGCGCTCAATAATAGCACTTACGGCCTTTGCTGATTCCAGTAGCTGCACCTGATCAATTTTACGGTCTACATCCATCTCCAGGATGTCATACCAGGCCGGCATGATCATGCCACCATTAATGGTAACCGGCATCTCAGGGGCGTGGGGGAAGATAAAACGCACACCGGCACTGGGGGGCAGCCGTAGGGCTGGAACAATGGGAACGAAATCTTCACCACTGGCTCCTAGACCATGCAGCCAGATCACGGCAGCATCCGGGTTGGGGTTGGTATCAATCTCTATGCAGTCCAGCTGTTCCATTATTTTCGTGCTCACTGTCTATTTGGTGCCTGACGATAGGCAGATACCCATCTCTCCACCCTCAGGTTGAAACGCCAGAAACGATTTCGCTTATTCTGGCCTACAGCAGTTGCCGTGACCGTAGACCGGGATAAGCGTAGCGTTCCCGGCTGTGAGGATCACCACTTTTAATATATAGCTGGTTGAGTGTCAGTAATTTGCCACTTCCACGGATAAAAAGGCTGCTCTGTAGTATTAAACCTACTCAACCACGACGCCAGTTGGTACCACCAGCCCCATCTTCCAGCAGGATCTTTGCTTCCTGTAGTTGATCACGAATACGATCCGCCTCAGCCCAGTTTTTCTGTTTGCGGGCATCCAGGCGTTGTTGAATCAGGCTGTCGATATCGGCATCACTCAAGGCGTCATCACCCGTTGCCTCACCACGCAGGAACGCCTCCACATCGCCCTGCAAGATTCCCAGCACCGAGCCCATCTCCTTCAGCTCTGCCGCCATGGCGGCAGCAGCGGACTCATCACTCTTACGGGTACGATTGATCTCACGCACCAGGTCAAACATGGCGGCCAGGGCTTCAGGGGTGTTGAAGTCATCATCCATGGCAGCAGTAAACTGTTCCCGATACCGCTCTGCCCCAGCCGGCTCCACCTCTGGCAGACCTCGCATGGAGGTATAAAATCTGGTTAGGGCACCTCTAGCGTTGTCCAAATGTTCATTATCGTAATTCAGTGGGCTACGATACTGGCTGGTGAGGATAAAATAACGCACCTCTTCCGCCCGGTAGCTGTTGAGAATCTCACGCACAGTGAAGAAGTTGCCCAGGGATTTGGACATCTTCTCTTCATTGATGCGCACAAATCCATTATGCAACCAGTAGTTTACAAATTTGTGGCCAGTCGCCCCTTCAGATTGGGCAATCTCATTCTCATGGTGAGGAAAGGTGAGATCAGCCCCACCACCGTGGATATCAAAGGTGTCACCCAGGCAGCAGGTGGACATGGCGGAGCACTCGATATGCCAGCCGGGACGTCCCTCGCCCCAGGGTGACTCCCAGGACGGCTCACCCGGTTTGGCCGCCTTCCACAACACAAAGTCCAGGGGATCACGCTTCTCCTGCTCTACCTCAACCCGTTCTCCGGCACGCAGATCTTCAATGGTCTTACCGGAGAGCTTGCCATAGCCGTCAAAGCTACCCACCGAGTAATAGACATCACCGTTGCTACCCACATAGGCGTGCCCCTTTTCCAGTAGGCTCTCCACCATGGCCACAATCTCAGAGATATGAGTTGTAGCCCTGGGCTCTTCCGTGGGGCGCAGAACTCCCAAGGCATCCTCATCCTCATGCATGGCCTGAATGAAGCGCTCGGTCAACTCTGAGAATGGTTCATCATTCTTATTTGCACGATTGATGATCTTGTCATCAATATCCGTAATGTTGCGAACATAGGTAACTTTGTACCCTATTGCCTGCAAATAACGACAAATCACGTCAAATACCACCATTACTCTGGCATGACCGAGGTGACAAAGGTCATATACGGTCATACCGCATACGTACATACTTACCTTGCCAGGCTCTATGGGTATAAACTCTTCTTTCTTATTGGTGAGATCGTTGTAGACCTTGAGCATTTTGATTACCAGATATTCAGGGTATCCCTTGGATACTTGACAGACCTGCGCATAGTAAACGAAACCTTTGTCACAACAAAGCAAAACCCGGGGTTTCTCACCGCCTCTGGGTGCATTATGATACGTGGTTTCGAATTATCTGGAGGGCGGCGCTATAGACGCCCCCACCTGCATCTTCAAACTAAAGGAATAAATCAGATATGAACAAACTGTTTTCCAGACTATTTTTGGCCACCATGATCACTCTAGCCTCCCTCTCCGTGGCCTCTGCCGAAACCACAAGTGTTGTGATAAAAACCAATTTGGGTGACATCGAAATTGAACTCTATGGGGACAAGGCCCCCATTAGCGTCAAAAACTTCCTTAGATACGCGGACGAAGGCTTCTATAATGGCACCATCTTTCACCGGGTAATGAACAGTTTCATGATCCAGGGTGGCGGCTTTACCCCAAACATGCAGCAGAAGCGCGGTCATGCGGCGATCAAGAACGAAGCCAAAAACGGTTTGAAAAACAGCCGCGGCACCCTCGCCATGGCCCGCACCCAGTCACCCCACTCTGCCACCTCCCAGTTCTTTATCAACCATGTTGACAACAACAACCTGGACTACCCGAGCTTTGATGACTGGGGCTACGCAGTATTTGGCATAGTAACCAAGGGCATGAAGGTGGTGGACAAGATCGCTGACGTTCACACCACCACCAAATATGGCATGAAAAACGTCCCTGAGAAGCCTGTTATTATCGAGAGCATTACCCGGGTAGCGGTAGCCAAATAATTTTGCTTCTGGCCACAAGCCATCGAATTAATCATTTTCACTTAAAACTTATAGAGAGTTAATCCATGATCACACTTAAGACCAACCTTGGCGACATCACCATCGAACTGGATACAAAAAAGGCCCCAGCGACCTCTGAGAATTTTACCCAGTATGTAAAAGATGGACACTATGACGGCACCATATTCCATCGTGTCATCAGCAATTTCATGGTCCAGGGCGGCGGCTTTGAGGCCGGAATGAAGGAGAAGGAGACCAGAGCCCCAATCCAGAACGAGGCCAACAACGGCCTAAGCAATACAGTGGGCAGCATCGCTATGGCCCGCACCATGGAACCACACTCAGCATCTGCTCAGTTCTTTATCAACATTGCCGATAACAAATTCCTGGATTATCCAGGACAGGATGGCTGGGGCTACTGCGTATTTGGTAAAGTAACCGATGGTATGGATGTAGTGAACAAGATCAAGGGCGTAGAAACCGGTTTCAACGGCGGCCACCAGGACGTTCCAGTAGAAGATGTGATTATCAGCAAGGCCGAGGTTACAGAATAGCCCTGATGATCAAGACACTGCTAATTGCGGACCTACACCTGTCTGGGAAAAGGTCCGCAACCGTTGAGCTGTTTCTGCGCTTTCTCAAGGACGAGGCATCCAGCAGCCAGCGTCTATATATCCTGGGGGATATGTTCGATGTTTGGATCGGCGATGACGACCGCACGGAACCCATCCCGCAAATATTCAAGGGACTATCAGATCTGGCGGCCAAAGGAACGGAACTGTTTCTGCTCAAGGGCAACCGTGACTTCCTGATCGGAGAGGGTTTTTGCCGGGAAACCGGCTGCTCCCTGCTACACGATCCAGCAGTAGTAAATCTAGCTAGTGGCCCCACCCTATTGATGCATGGTGATCTGCTGACCACAGACGACATCAACTACCAGAGAGACCGTGAATACCTGCGTAGCGATGAGTTCAGAGATAACTTTCTGAGTAAGAGTCTCAATGAACGCACAACCATAGCCACAGATATGCGGCAACAAAGCCGTGATGCCAAGGCCAATCTAGCTAATAACATCATGGACGTAAATCAACAGGCAGTGGAGCAGTACATGCGGCAGAACGGAACCTGGCAGCTGATCCATGGGCATACCCATCTACCAGCAACCCACGATTTTAGACTAGATGGCAGACCAGCCAGGCGCATAGTCCTGGCAGACTGGAAAGAAGATGTGGGCCCATACCTGATCGATCACGGAGATGGGCTGGAGAGCTGCATTTTTCGATAGCCAAGCATCAGAACTCCAATCAGTTTGGATAACCGCACCATAAAATACAAAAGAATTTCAGATGCCGGCCGACAACGATATTATCGGCAACAGTTGTCAAGGAAATCAGTAGCTCATGCAGCAAATTGGTCGCTTCAGCATAAAGAAAAAACTAGGCTCTGGTAGTCAGGGAACGGTTTTTCTCTGCACCGACCCTGAGCTACAGCGCCACGTAGCCATCAAGCTGCTGAATAGTAAGCTGGGCCTGTCATCAAACGATGTAACAGAGTTTCTGAATGAGGCGCGCGCAATCAGCCGTATCCAGCATCCAAACATCGTATCCATCTTCGACGTAGACAAACAGAACAACAAACCCTACCTGGTATTTGAATATGTAAAGGGAGAGCTTCTTTCTGACCGAATCACACGCCAGCAGATGGAGCTGCATAAGGCACTGGATATCTTTACCGGCATACTTTCCGGAGTAGCCCAAGTACATAAAGAAAGAATAGTGCATCGCGATCTAAAGCCAACCAACATCATGCTAGATGATGAAGATACGCCAAAGATAATGGACTTTGGCATTGCACGCATACTAAAGAAGTCAAAGAACCAGGACGCAGTACTTGCCGGAACCCCCAGATACATGGCCCCCGAGTATATATCCCAGGGCAAAGTAAGCCCACAAATGGATGTTTTTGCCCTAGGTGCAATTCTGCACGAAATGACAACAGGCAAACGTGCATTTCAGGGCAACAGCTCAAATACGGTATTAAACAATATTATAAGCAAGCAAGTTGAACCGGCGTCATCAATTAATTCAGACATTGGAGAGCGACTAGATGCCATAATTTTAAGAGCCTTGGAGAAGGATCCTGGTTCACGCTACGCCGATGCAAATGAGATGCTTGGGGCGCTAATAGAGTACAGGGAGGCCAGCGAACAACAGCATGGCAATGGCAGTTCATCCAAGGGCACCATCGAGTTCCTGTTACGTCGCATGCAACGTCAGAGCGACTTTCCTGCCCTATCTGAATCAATCAGAACCCTGAACCGACTGACATCTTCCAAAGAGCAAAACGCAACCCGTCTGGCAAGCGTAATAATGAGTGACTTTGCACTGGTAAACAAGTTACTCAAAGTGGTTAACTCCGCTTACTACAACAGATTTGCTGGAAAGATAGGCACCGTATCCAGAGCCATTGTGGTACTTGGCGTACAGACCATTCGTTCCATTGCTGCATCCCTTATCTTCTTTGAACATCTGCATAATAAGTCTCAGGCCACAAAACTGAAAAACCAGATTGCTTCAGCCATATACAGTGCAGCATTTGCCAGGCAAGCAGCAGAAAGTGCTGGTATGGAACACATCGAAGAGAGCTTTCTTTGCGGCATGCTGCACAACCTTGGCAAGATACTGGTCACCTACTACCTACATGGAGAGAGCGAAGAGGTTGAACGCCTGGTAAACCAGGAACAACTACCACAGGAACAGGCAGAAAAGAGGGTGCTTGGCATGACCTTTAGCGATATCGGCGTCACGATTGCCAAGCAGTGGAATTTCCCGAACAATATAACCAAAGGCATGGTCAAGATAGAGCCAGATAAACCTGGCGACCTCAATAAGAGCGAGGTAAAACTACGCTGTATTGCAAACTTCGCCAATGAGGCAGCAAGCATACTTGGCAGTGAACAGGGCCAGGACGAACTGGAAACAAAAAAGCTTCTAAAGCGCTATAACACCGCACTTGGATATACCGAAAAACGGTTTAAAGGCATGGCCAAAGAAGCAAAGATAGAATTCAGAGAACTGAGCGGCGGCCTGATAGAAAAACCCAAAAAGGACTCTTTTGTCCACCACCTCAATCAAAACCAAAAAAACAAAGATACTGAGCAAGAGACACAGCCAAAAATACCAGAGGATAATCTAACCCAAACCCTAGAAATAAACCCACAACAGAAAACACAGCTAGAGGAGCATGCTGCTACATCAACAGCTGAACAACCAGCTGAAAATGCAGAAGCAATCCTTACGGAAGGGTTACAGGAAGTAACAGGAATGTTACTGGAAGACCAGACAAACCTCAGTCAGATATTCAATATTGTTATCGAAACCATCTACCGTGCCTTCACCTATGACCATGTGATACTCGCACTTCAAGACAAAGTAAAAAGAGAGTACAGCGCCAAGATGGGGTTCGGTTCTGATATTGACAAACTGATAGACAACTTCCACTTTCCCATTGCTTTCAGCCCGAATGTTTTCCATGCTGCAATAAAAAATAATGCAGACCTGTATATTGAGAATGCATTTGATAAAAAAATAAGACCTAATATACCCAATTGGTATACAAAGATACTAAATTCCGGGTCATTCTTTCTCTTCCCATTGGTAGTAAACAAGCGGCCGTTAGGACTTATCTATGCTGACCACGCCAAACCAAATGGAGTAAGCTTGAGTAGCAAGCAACTCAATCTGGTAAAGGCCCTGCGCAATCAGATAGTCCTGGCTATTAAATCCAGAAGTTGATTTCCCCAAGCGCCGGCGTTTTCCAACCAGTTATTATCCTCTCTAACAAATCAAGTATATCTACACACTAGCGAGTTTAGACTTGTGGGTAATATCCAAATACAGGTTATAAAGTGCAATACAGGCCGGAAAGGCATTGGATAGTATTCCTACAGAATCATTCTTGCCAAATATGAAATAAGTTAATAGAAGTACACTTCCCATTAAACTCATTATCCAGAAGACACGAGGAAAGGTTGGCTGCTTCTCTTTGGAAGAAGATATAACCTGAACCAGCCATCTACCCGCAAACAAAAAAACCCCGGTATACCCTATAAGTTTCCATGGGGTAACTGATGCACCTAAAAACTCAAATAAAACTTCATGCATATCTGGCCCACCTTATTAACCTAGCCACCAGCACCAGCTATTACTCACACTCTTCAACTGCAGTTATGCGTACCCGGCGCTGTAGCCATCTGACACCAATAACATCTATTATGCCAACCCAGATCCGGTTATGCAGGCCATACTTGGAAACCCCCCTCGCCCTGGGCCGGTGATTTACTTCCACCGAAACCGTAGTGCCACTATTGCGTTGAATCAAGGCTGGAAGAAAGCGGTGCATATGATCAAAATATGGCAGTTCCAGAAATGCAGCACGGGAGAACAGCTTAAGACCACAGCCAGTATCCGGGGTGGCATCACCCAGCAGCCTGGAACGCACACCATTGGCGATCTTGGAGGATATCCGCTTGAGCCAGCTATCCTGACGCTTCTTGCGATAGCCTACCACCATCTGCAATGCTCCATCCCCGGCACTCGTCTTGAGCATATCCATCATGGCGGGAATGTCTGCCGGGTCATTCTGGCAATCTCCATCCAAGGTGGCAATCCACTCTGCATTGGCAGCCAGAACCCCATTGCACACCGCCGTGCTTTGACCGCTGTTGCGTTGGTGTCTCAGGGCTCGAAACTGGGGGAACTCTGTACGCAAGTTACGCAGCACACATTGGGAACCATCACTGCTACAGTCATCTACAAAGATCACCTCGTAGCTATATCTATCATCCAGGGCAGAGCGTATCTCATCGGCAAGAATACGAATATTCTCTGCCTCATTGAATATCGGAATTACAATGGAAAGCTCCATCTGCTCACTCACCTCCCTACGCTATCCGGACTCGATCCAGGAAATAGTGTCACATGGTAATACCCAATCTGCCACTGCAGCATCTTCCTGCCACTGGCCAACAATTTCCCCTGCGGGGGATTGTTCTCCATCAACAACACCCATGAGGAGTGCTCATACAATGTGCGATCATATAGTCTACCCGAAGATTCAAGCTCTATATTTCTGCCAAGATACCAACGTATGGAGTGCTGATAGGCCCTGCCGCCACCATAGATTACCGCATCCAACGGCAGCATACCCGCAATCTTTTCCGCCACAACCCGTGGACTCATCTGCTGTTGCAGTGCCGGCTTGATGGTCAGGGCAAAGGGCCATACCAGGGTCCAGATTACCGCCGCCAATCCAAAGACCATCAGATTGACGTTGCGCCGGATGCTTCCGGCCATGGCTAGAACTGCCGACAGCAACATAAGGCCAACCACAACAGCCACTGGCAGCGGATTATCACGTAACATCACAATAACTGCGGTAAGAGTGCTGGCTCCACCCCTCTCCTGCCCCCTGGACAGACTCTGCACAACCCACTGGTTTTCAGTCACAATACCTGCGATCAACAGGGTAAGCACCACCACCAGCAATAGCACCAAGGCAACAGATAGTTTTAAAATCAAACCATGACGCTGGCTGACACGACCTCCAATCCGATCCAGATAAAAACCTATTATCAGGGCGAAGGGGGCCATGATGGGCAACAGGTAACGGGCGGCCTTTTTCCCACCCAGGCTAAACAGAAGCAGCCCACCCAGAAACCAGAACAGCATGGCCTTGATAGCAGCATTATTCTCCCACTTGGCAGCACGCACTCCGACCACCACAGCTACTGGTAAAAACAGTGTCCAGGGGAAAAAACCTATCAGAACATGGGGCAGGTAATAGAGAAATGACTTACCACCTGCAGCGGCAACATTACTACTGCCAGCCCACCAGTGCGCCAGCTGTCCGAACAGAAAATTAAAGCCCAGGTCACCAGGTGCAGTTAAATACATCAGTAGATACCAGGGCAACACCACAAACAGAAAGAGCAACAGACCTGTAGCTGGCTTCAGCTCATGCCAACCTCTGGCATTCTGGTTGTTCATACTCAACAGGATGGCAACAACCAGAGGAAATAGAATACCGATAGGGCCCTTGGTCAAAACACCCAGACCGCTCAGAAGATAAAATCCGTATATCCATTTTGAACCGGACTCCCGATTAATCGCCACCCAGAAGCAGTATATTGAGGCCAGAATCAGAAAACTGAAAAAGATGTCCATCCTGGCGGCAGAGCTGTTTTCCAGAAACACGATGCAGGTGGACAATACCAGTGCCGAGAACACCCCGGCACGTACATTGAACATCTGCCGGCCCAACAGAAGCACCATCCAGATAGAACCCAGTGAGGCCATTACAGAGGTGAGACGCACCGCCCAGTTCGACCAATCCAACTGGGCACTGGTCAGAATCAGCATCCAGTGGTAGAGAGGGGGCTTGGTTAATGATTCACTGGAAACCACATAATTCAAGGATGGCAGAACAAAATTGCCCCGCTCCAGCATCTCCCATGCAATCTCCGCAGCACGAGCCTCACCAGCACGTATCAGGTCGGCATTAATGTTGGAAAAAAAGTAGGTCAGGCTAAAGAACGCAAGCAACAGCAGGAGTATGGAAGTCACACTACTCCTGGTCCGGTTCATCTCTGATATGATTTTATTTAACATACCTGCTGGATTACTCCAGATTACCGTTATAGTTAGCACCTATCTATAATAGGTGCTCCCACAATGGAGCTAAAAGGGCAGGTATTACTTTAACCGAACCGGATTGGATTGGCTGGTTTTTTGGCCACATCGTCCCGCAAATATTGCGGCAGGGCCTGATCTGCAGAGACTGCCTCTCCCTGTTCAAACCCGGACGCTCCCAGCAGGGCGATATCATGGGCACTGCAAAACAGATCTGGGGTGACCGATTTGAGCCCGGACCCAATGACTGTTGCAAGGGTCTCCCCATAGCTCAGCCAGCCGCCACCTACGCCGTGCCAATTACCACCCTGCGGCAGGGTTACCTTGTCGGCCGACGTAATCTCATCCGGAAACAGCGCCTGCATCAGGCCAGACTCCTGCAACTCATAACAGCCCCAGTATACCTCCTGCATACGGGCATCGAACGCCGGCAATACCCGGCGGCACCCGGACTGTCGAAAGTGACCTTGAGCCAGGGACGCCAGGGTTGAGACCCGCACCACCGGCAGATCGGCAGCAAAGGCAACGCCCTGGGCCACCCCAGCGGCGATACGCACCCCGGTAAAGGAACCAGGACCACAACCAAAGGCAATGGCATCCAGCTGGGTTGGCTTCAGACCAGACTCCTGCAGCAGGTCATCCAGCATAGGCATAATCAGTTCACTATGCTTACGCGGCTGTACCTGGTAGCGCAGAGTGACCTCACCATCCAGCAGCAGGGCGGCAGAACAGGCCTCGGCGGCGGTTTCTATTGCGAGCAGTTTCATGCGGGGAATTATATCTGGCTTTGGCGGTTAAGTGTGGAGTGAAATAGGGGATTAACCGGTGGTAAGCCGGGATAAGCACAGCGTTCCCGGCAAGGTGTCATAAATATCCATTGGCACAATTGCCAGAAACGCTGTCGCTTATTCTGGCCTACGGTTTAACCACTCACTTAGCTAGACTTCGACATCTGCATCTGCAAAAAACCGCTGCACATCGGCCATATCCCGGGTGCGGGCCATGGGCGGCATACTGTTGAGAAAGGTGTGGCCGTACCCCTTGGAGAGCAGACGCGGATCACATATCACCAACACCCCACGGTCGGTCTCATCCCGAATCAGCCTACCCGCCCCCTGCTTTAGGGCGATGGCGGCCTGGGGCACCTGAAACTCCATAAACGGGTTGCCGCCACGTTTGCGCAGGGCATCGATCCTGGCCTGGAGTACCGGATCGCCAGGGGAGGCGAATGGCAGCTTATCTATGACCACGCAGGATAGGGCCTCACCGCGTACATCCACCCCCTCCCAGAAGCTAGCAGTGCCCAGCAGCACCGCATTCCCCAACTGCCGAAAACGCTCCAGCAGCTCGGTCTTGGGGGCGCTGCCCTGCACCAACAATGGGAAATCCACCCGATCCTCCAGGGCTTCAGCCGCTAGGCGCAGGGCGCGATGACTGGTAAACAGCAGAAAGGTACGACCACCACTGGCCTCCAGCACCGGGACTATGATCTCCACTACCGCATCCAGAAAATCCGGGCTGCGCGGTTCCGGCATGTTGCGTGGTACAAACCAGAGCGCCTGATTGAGATAGTCAAAGGGGCTATCCAGACATGAGGTGGTGGCCTCGGTCACGCCCAGTTGACCCTGAAAATGACGAAAGCTCTCCCCCACCGCCAGGGTAGCGGAGGTAAACACCCAGCTGGCAGATCGCGCCTGCATCTGGGACTGGAACATGTCGGATACATCCAGAGGAGTGCGATTCAGGTTGAAGCTCTGGCTGTAGGTCTCAAACCAGCGGATGCTGTTCTCCTCCTCTTCATCACACAGGTTGTCCAATCGGGAGAGGAGTATGCTACAGCGATCATGACAGCTCTCCAGACCCTTGCCGCGCTCCCTGATTGCTGCCAGATGCGACTTGAGCCGCTCCAGCTCTTCCCGCACCCGGTCCAGGGCCAGAGTGATGCGTTCGTCACCACCCAGCTCTGACCAGGGTCCACGCCGCAGATCCAGGCCAAATACCAGACGCAGATCCCGCACCGACTTACTCAGGGCCGAGACCTGGGCCGGTATCTCGGGCACATCCCCGGCCTCGCGCAGATACTCGGTCTCGCTGTCCCGCGCCAGCTCCAGCAGTTGGCGTCCGCTCACGCTGGCGCCGAAGAAGTTGCTGGCGGTCTCCGGGAGCTGATGAGCCTCATCCACAATAAAGCAGTCCGCCTCCGGCAACAGCTCACCAAACCCCTCCTCCTTGAGGGAGAAGTCGGCGCACAACAGGTGGTGATTGACCACCACCAGATCGGCCTCCTGGGAGCGACGTCTGGCCTCCACCAAATGACAGGTGCTGTAGGAGGGACACTCGGCACCAAGGCAGTTGTCAACCGTGGAGGTGACAACTGGCCATATATGTGAGTTTTCCGGGATGCTGCTCAGCTCCGCGATATCTCCCACCCGAGTCTTGCCAGACCAGCTACGCACCTGCATCAGCTGATCCACCAATTCGCGGGAGCGCAGCCGTCCCTCCTGCACCGCATTATCCATACGGTGGACACAGAGATAATTGGAACGCCCCTTGAGCAGGGCCACGCTGGCTGGAACCGCCAGCAGATCCTTGATCAACGGCAGATCCCGGTGATACAGCTGATCCTGCAGATTCTTGGTGCCGGTGGAGATGATCACCTTCATACCAGACAGCAGTGCCGGTATCAAATAGGCGAAGGTCTTGCCGGTGCCAGTGCCGGCCTCGGTGATGAGCACGCTGCCACTGGCCATGGCCTCAGACACCTGCTGCGCCATCTGCAACTGCTGGGAGCGGTAGGAGAAACCGTCGATATGCTGGGCCAGCAGTCCATCCGGACCGAGCAGTTCAGAGAGGTCGTTCATAGAGGATAATTCAGCTATCAGGCCTGGTTATCCCAGACCTCAGACTCCAGTCCATCTACACTGGTCCAGGCCAATCTTGAGATAATTCTGAATCTGGAGACAGAGAGAATGCCACGTTTAGCTCGGCTGCTGCTGGACTTACCCACATACTCCATAAGGTCGTCACGTTCTGCTTCATAGATCTCAAACGGTTCATAATGCTCATCCATAAGTACCAATACTACCGAGTCCCACTCCTGATCAACCTTGATCTGCCCGATGCGCTGACTGCCAACACTCTCGTCAAAGATTGTACGGCTCTTGATCTGGATGCGCTTATCCTCGCGACCGGGATCAATGGCGTCATAACCACCGACGGCCTGATCCACAGGCACCAGATCCAGCAACCGGATGGCATCATGCAGGGCTATCTCATTGCTGACCCCGGGGAGTGGTTTCCCCATGGCTCGGCGGTAGTCTGCCGCCAACTGCCGTGCCTGACTTATCAGTTTTTCTTCAGCGTAGATGCTCAAGACACCGTACCTTTCTGTTTTTATGGCTAGTAATTAAATGATTGTATATGAATTTTTGCGAAAAAACGCTGCATGTGGATCCATCACCTGTTCATAAGAGTATTTCCAGTCACAACACCCTATCAGGGGCCACAAAAAAACAGCCATAACCAGCGCCAAGCCGCAACACCACCCCTATTTAGGCCGTTACGCATACCGCAAGTGGATTTTTTGCGGTATTGTTACCCGCAATCAAGGCGGTTTGTGGAAATTAATTACTCACCAAGCAGTACGGCCTCATGGACCGCCCGGCGTGCCCCGGCAGTATCACCACTCTGCTGCCTCACCTTGGCAATCAGCCGCCAGTTGTCTGCCTTGAGCTGGTTATCGGCCCCGGCCAGTGACCTGGATTTTGCGGCAAGCTCTACCGCCCGACTACCCTGCCCCTGTTCCAGACGCAGACGCGCCAGCCGGTTCCAAAGATATGCATTTCTGGGCTCTATACGCAGTGCACGCTCTACACTTGCCACGGCAGCTACAGTATTACCTTCACCCTGCTGCTGCTTGGACAGCCTCAACAACTCTTCCACTGGAGAGCTGTAGGTGGGTTTTATTTCAAGCGATCTGGGGGCCTGATAGGCGCTGACTACCGCTCCTGAGCCGCCCCCATCCTGACCGGATGTAACCGGTGCCGGGTCCCGATAACCGGAGCCCCCAGAGCAGCCAACAAGCAGGATGGTTAATGCCAGGGTGGTGATGATGATTAGTCTGTTCATTCGAATAAGCCACGTAGAAATTGTCCAACCCCACCGGATGCACAAGGTGCATTTCTGGTGGGTTCCGTGCCCATTATAAACGGATAGATCTCAGCCGCACGGCATTTTTTACCCGCACGCAGCCCGCTATTTTTATCCACCAACACCCGCACCACCTGTTCCGGCTGCATCTGGCCACCAGGCGCCAGGGACACCCTCCCCATCATATCCCCCCACACCTCAAGGGCACCACTGGAGCCGGTCAGGCCGGCAGACTTGTTATCATCGCGCCCGACCCAAACCACAGCCACCTTATCGGCACTGAAACCGGCAAACCAGCTATCCCGCAGATCGTTGGTGGTACCGGTCTTGCCGGCAATCTTCTGTTCCGGTCTAAAGTATTTGGCCAGGCGTCGGGCCGTGCCCTGCTGCACCACCTGTTGCAGATTCCAGTTCAACAGATAGGCCGGACCGGCCGGAACCGCCTGCTTTACCGTCAGCGGATAGCGCTGCAGGGTATCTCCATCCGCCGTAAGCACCTCACGAATAGCGCGCAGGGGAGAACGAAAACCACCGGCTGCAATAGCCTGGTAGAACTGCACGACCTCGATTGGCGACAGTGATACTGCCCCCAACAGCATGGATGGAAACAGATCCACCGGCCGCTCCACACCCAGGGCACGTAGTGTCTTGGCCACCTTCCCCAACCCAAGATCCATACCCAAACGCACCGTGGCCAGGTTGTAGGATTTGGTCAACGCCTCATGCAGGGGGACCTCTCCGTGTGACTTGCCGTCGTAGTTGGATGGGGTCCATCTCTTTCCTCCAGGTTGCTTGATGGAGATTGACTCATCTTCCAGTGGAGTGAGCAGATTATATCTGCGCGGTTGCATCAGGGCGGTAAGATAGACCGCCGGCTTCACCAGTGAACCGATGGGCCTGATGGCATCCAGCGCCCGGTTAAATCCAGCCACACTGGGATCTCTGCCTCCTACTACAGCCAACACCTCACCCGCCTCCACACCAGCGATGATGGCAGCCCCTTCCAGCTTACCCCGCGGCAGTTTGCGCCCCTTTTCCAGCCGGGTTAGACGCTGAGACATGGCCAGTTCGGCCTGCTTCTGGGCCCATGGGTCCAGGGTGGTGAACACCCGCAACCCTTCAGAGGTGAGATCCTCCTGGCGGTAATCCCGTTGCAGTTGGCGTCGCACCAGATCCAGGAAGGCATGATAGCTACCGCCCACCTTGCGGCCCTTCTTGCTAATCCCCAGCCCGGACCCGACCGCGGCCTGCCTCTGTTTCTTACTGATAACACCACGGGTATGCAGGATATCCAGCACCAGATCACGCCGTTTCTTTGCCCGTTTCGGATGTCGGTACGGGTCGTAATAGGATGGACCGCGCACTAGGGCCACCAGCAGGGCCAGTCGCGGCAGATCCAGTTCCTGCAGTGGCCGCCGGAAATAGAAGTGGCTGGCAAGGCCAAAACCATGGATCGCCCGACTTCCATCCTGCCCCAGATAGATCTCATTGGCATAGGCCTCGAGTATCTCATCCTTGGAGTAACGGGCATCCAGCAGCAGGGCCATCAACGCCTCGTTCCCCTTACGCCACAGGGTCCGCTCACTGGTGAGATAGAAGTTCTTCACCAGCTGTTGGGTCAGGGTACTGCCACCCTGTACCACCCGCCCCGCCGTTAGGTTTGCCCACATGGCACGAAGTATCGCCTTGGGATCCACGCCATGATGGGTGTTGAAGGTACGGTCCTCCACCTCCATCAGGGCAAGCACCAGCATCTTGGGCAGGTCACTACGCTGCACCAGGACCCGGTCCTCCTTGTGGGTTGGATAGATGCTTCCGATCTGGGGCGCCTCCATACGCGCCAGGGCCTGCTTGCGTCCCTTTCGGTCCAAGATGGACTTCAGCCCGTTGCGGGAAAACCTCAGGTCCAGCACGGTTCCGGATTTCCTGCCATCCCAGAAATCAAACTCCCTGGTATGCACCACATGGCGCCCTCGGTCCTGCGACCAGGTTCCCGGCTGCTTTGCTGTGGCGGCCTTGCGATAACCCAACTGCTGCAATTCAGCCTGAAACTGCTTCTGGGTTATGGGCGCACCGGGGTAGAGTTCCAGGGCGCGCCCATAGATGCGCGCAGGAACCGCCCAGCGCTTGCCTTCAAACTTGGATTTGACCGTCTGATCCAGATAGGCCATGTACACCGCTCCACCCAGGGCAAACAGAAAAAGCAACCCCAACAGCATTGATATGAAACTGCTCTTGGAGGCCGTTCTGGCTGCCCGCTTTTTCCCACGGCTCTTACGGCGCTTCTTTACCGGTGATTTTTTTCTGCCCTTGGCAGGTGTGGACTTTTTTACCATTAGTCGATAACACTCTAATCCTGTATGCACTCTCCAACTGGAACCGGAATATTACACCCTCAACCTGGAACTCGCGAATTGGGCAACCTACAAGCATGAACCAGATCCCAGTATGTTACCCTTGGCAGATAGTGGCAGAAACAAGAGGAACCCCATATGGGTAATTCACTATTCGACCAGTTACAAAAAACCGGACTGGTGGATGAGCGAAAGGCGAAGCAGGCCAAGAAAGAGAAGCGCAAACAGGCCAAGCAGAAAAAAGGCAAGAAAGCTCAACCCCTGGATGAATCCAAACTACGGGCTCAACAGGCCCAGACCGAGAAGGCGGCACGGGACCGTGAACTCAATCAGCAGCGCATGCAGGCAGCGGAGAAGAACGCCATTGCCGCGCAGATAAAACAGCTGATCCAGATGAATCGCATTGAAGATAGTGATGGCGAGATCGGATTTAATTTCACCGACGACAACAAGGTACAACGCATATACCTGTCGGAGAAACTACAGGGGCAACTGGTCGCAGGACGTCTGGCCATCATCAAGCTGGAGGGCAGCTACAATCTGGTACCAGCTGTGGTGGCAGATAAAATCGAGCAACGCGACCCATCCTGTATCATCCTAAACAATAGCAACCACTCCGACAGCAGTGATGCAGACGACCCATACGCCGACTACCAGGTGCCAGATGACCTGATGTGGTGATTGGTGGATCCATAGGGGGGTCAGAGTCAAGTCAGGCCAATACATTGAATCTATATCTCAATATTAAATTGACTTAAATCTGCCCCCAGTGCACACGCATATATTCAGGTTGTTATTTATTGGTAAATCACGTGAAATGAAACGTATAAAGCAAAATATATATAAAGGCCTTTTCGGATGCATGTTGTTTCCATCCTGGCATAACCCCTGTTCCAGTTGAGACACCCATGAACTTTTTAAACCAGCTCCACAAACTGCTGTTGGGCATGTTCGCCCTGCTCAACGGCGCCATGCTCTATCTATTTCTCCTGCACCTCCCATATGGATTGGAGGCGCTCCTGCTCAGCATGGTGCATTGGAGCAAGATGGATAACAACCTGCTGATCACCGCCATCTCTTTCGGCCTGGCCGCCTTTATCCCCATTTATGTCTGGGGCATGAACGAAGTATGGAAGAATCGCCTGCTCTATATGCGCTGGCAGTTTCCGCATCCGGCCCAGGATGCCTTTCTCACCTCACGCAAGCAGCCATTTGAAAGCTCCAAACTGCTGGCCGCCTTTCCACAGATCAAGGATGCCGGTTTCAGCCGGGTGAAGCAGACCGAGGTTTGGGAGGGGCTATACCGCAAATATTCCACCAAGACGGTGGTATTGAACACAGACATCCACTGGAAAATCCTGCGTGACCTCTACTGCCTGAGCCTGATGTTTTTACCACCATTTGCCATCGCATGGTTGCTGAACAGCGATATGCCACTATCCATTGCCACCACCTACGTATTCCTGTTTGGCGCCCAGTTCCTGTTTCTGCTACTGGCTGCCCGCAGCATTGGAGCGAAGCTGGTGGATAATGTTCTGGGGGTTTCCATCGGTGTGGACAGGGAACCGGAAGCCAAGGGCAAAAAGAGGGGTTGATTAACTTACCACCGTAAGGTCCTTCAACATTATATTCTTTTTGTCCATCTTGGTTGCGACCTGCGCCAGAAACAGTTCACCCGCGGCAATTGCATCGATCAGCGCATTATGTGCCCTATACCTTGGTAGTCCATAGCGGGTACGTGCATTGGCCAGACGCAGATCACCCTGCTGTATGGACTTATCCTGGGAACGGTAGACCCGTACCTCCAGGGCCAGGGTGTCTACCACCGGACCGACAAAGGGAAATCCGTAGATACGTTCGCAGGCGTTACTCAGAAAATGGTATTCGATGGTGGCAAAATGGGCCAGCATGGCCTTGCCGGCCAAGGCACGCAACAGGTGTGGCAGCACATCTTCCAGCGCCTCAGCACTAGATGCCGCATCATCCAGAATCCCATGCACCACAGCCGACTCACCAGGAATTACACCTTGGGGCCTGGTCAGTATGTGAGTGGCATCCCCCAGTCGCATACAGGAGCCATGGATGGTGGTGTAGCCTACACTCAGAATCTCATCCTTGTCCTCATCCAGGCCAGTGGTCTCGTAATCCACCGCCAGATAGTCTACCTGACGCCAGTCCGCCTCCTTGTCCGGGAATGGTACTTCATAATAGTCCCGGAGTGGTGATGGCGGCATCTTACGCATCCACCAGTTGCGGCGCTCTTCAATATTAAACAGGTACTTCCAGATCGACATTCCGGCTCCCAGTACTTTTTAGATTTTGTATCTCTGACTGAGAACATTCTGCATGGTACGAACCACGGAAAATGCATCCTTGAGATGGTTCCTCTCAAAATTTGAGAGGTCTTTAGGCGACATGAAGTTGTCCGCATCCTCACCAGCACGGATCTGCCGGGCCTGGTGCTCTATACGCAGGAAGCTTACAAACTCCAATGTATCCTGCAGATCACGCGCACCCTCCTCCGATACCTCACCACCTTCGGCTACCGCCTTCAGCCGATCCTGGGTGTTGACCAGATTGATACCCGCAGCCAGGCTGTACACCCTGGCCAGATCTACGATGGGGACAATACCGGTGTGCTTAAGATCAAAGGTAAGATCGTGTGTCCCACCGTGAATCAACACAAAATTTCGAAAGAATCCCAACGGCGGCCGGTGGGTAAGAGCATTACCCGCCATATGCGCCAGAAAGATACGATTGCCACGGCACTTCTCCTGCAGGTATTTTCTCAAGCCGCGAAACAAACTGCGATCACCACAGACACAACGCAGATCAAAGAACACACAGGTAAGCATCAAGGCCTTGGGTTCCGGCTGGTCAATCCATTTACTGAAATACTTCTTCCAGGCATGTAACGGCTGCCGCCACTTATCGGTAATGGCCATCATCTCTCCCGGACAGTAGAAATAGCCGCAGGCATCCAGGCCATCACATACGAATCTAGCCAGTTGCTGAAAATACTCTCCATGTTTTTTCTCATCGTAGCTGTCATCCAGCAACAGACAGTTGTCCTGATCTGATTTTGCAGTCTGCTCACTGCGGGCTTGAGAGCCAGCAGCAAGCCAGGCATAAGGAACTGGTGGCGAGCCCAGTTGATCCTCCGCCAGTTTAATCAGGCGACAGGTCAAGGCATCCACCACAGATGTGATTACATGGCCGGCGCTGTCAGCCGTGACATCGGCCGCAGCCAGATTAACCAGCAAGTCAGCGCTCTTGGTGCTGATCTCCTGCAAGGACTCAATATCATTCTGTTTATGGATATCACTCACCATATATACTGCTGAGGTGGTGTGATGTTTGGTGAGGTCAGTTGCGGTAAGCATCCCTGCAACCTTCTCTTCATCCAGGACCGGCAGGTGGTGGATATTTTGCCGGGCCATCTGCAACTGGGCCTCAAAGGCATAGTCATTTATATCTGCAGTACAGGTTTCACCAGTCATAATCTCAGTGACAGGCAGATCATAATCTAGGCCTTTTGCCACCACACGGTTACGCAGATCACGGTCTGTGACTATACCCTGAAGCATCTCCTCCTGGGTGATGAGTATGGAGGAGACCCGCTCTTCACTCATGGCAACGGCGGTCTCACGGATGGTTGCCGTTGGTGGCATGATGACAGGCTCCCTTGTTATCAGGTCCCTGATACGGGTAGTCATCATGCTCAGCTGAGAGTTACTGTCATCTCCCACATGGGTGATGGCGTCGCGCAGACGATCCCCACCCACCGGGGCCAGAAAATAGTCCAGCTGCGGATGCTGTTCACACAGATCATCCACTGCTGAAGCCGGGAATTGGTACACTAGGCAGTCTTCGATTACCTTACCACGGATATCATCCTGCTCTTCCCTCGGAGATGCGCGGTAGCCGAACATATCCCCTTCTGCCAATCTGGCCAGCAACTCCCCGTCATGCCCCTGAAGCTCCACCGCTCCAGTGCGAATCAGGTAGAGAGATTCCATAAGGCCATGGTCCTGACGAATATCCGTACCCCGCCGCAGGTATCTTATTTCAATATCTCCCAGCACGCCGTTCAGTGCATCAATGCTCAGCTGGTTAAATGGATGATGCAAGACGAGGAAATCGCGAATTTCAAGCAGTTCAACTTCCATCTAAGTTCCTAAATATCTGCCTAATGAAGCCCATTATTTCATTCATTCCGGACCTAACTACAGCCAGAGAGTCTCATACAAGAAAAAAGGGATCCCGATAATCCGGGATCCCTCATTCTACACTACATTAAGCGGCTAACTTAATGATCTACAGCAGTACCGGATCCCTTAGGGATACGGATATCCTCTACCAGATGCTGGATATGCTCTGGAGGAGGCGCTGTCATCTTGGACACGATGGTTGCTGATGCAAAGTTCAGCATTGCACCTATGGCACCGAAGGCCTCAGGGGATATACCGAACAGGTGATTTGCAGTCGTGTTAGGCAACATATTGGTACCTGGCAGGAAGAACCAACCCTTGTAGGTGAAGATATACAGCAGGGTGGAACCCAGACCAACCAACATACCAGTCACGGCACCGGTGTTATTCACCCGCTTGTTGAAGATACCCATCATCAAGGCAGGGAAGATCGAGGATGCAGCCAGACCAAAGGCCAACGCAACGGTTTGCGCCGCGAACCCTGGTGGATGCAGACCCAGATAACCCGCCACTGCGATAGCACCTGCCATGGAGATACGTGCCGCCAACAGCTCGTTCTTCTCCGAAATACCCTTCATGAACATACTCTTGAGCAGGTCATGGGAGATAGAGGTGGAGATGGCCAGCAACAGACCAGCGGCGGTAGACAGCGCAGCGGCCAGACCACCGGCAGCTACCAGAGCGATAACCCAGTTAGGCAGTTTGGCGATTTCAGGATTGGCCAGAACCATGATGTCACGGTCAACCTTGGTCATCTCGTTGCCCTTCCAACCAAACGACTCAGCCTTGGCTGCGAAATCCTTGTTCTTGTCGTTGTAGTACTGGATACGACCGTCGCCATTCTTGTCCTCGTACTTCAGGAGACCGGTTTTTTCCCAGTTCTTAAACCACTGTGGACGCTTCTCATACTCCAAGTTGGCAGAAACCTCACCCACCGGACCGGTCTGAATGGTATTGGTCAGATTCAGGCGAGCCATGGAGCCAACCGCAGGAGCGGTGGTGTACAGGATGGCGATGAATACCAGGGCCCAACCAGCGGAGCTACGAGCATCCTTTACCTTAGGTACGGTAAAGAAACGGATGATCACGTGTGGCAGACCAGCAGTACCGATCATCAGCGAGAAGGTGTATAGCACCATATTCAGCGTGCCGCCCTTCTGCGCCGTGTACTGGGCAAAACCCAGATCCATGACGACTTGATCCAGTTTCACCAGTAGCGGAGTACCATCTGCCACCGTGTTGCTAAACAGACCCAGCTGTGGAATAGGGTTACCGGTCAGGTTCATGGAGATGAAGATTGCAGGAACGGTGTAGGCAAAGATCAGCACACAGTACTGGGCAATCTGGGTGTAGGTAACACCCTTCATACCACCGAGTACGGCGTAGAAGAATACGATCGCCATACCGACATAGAGACCGGTCTCATAATCCAGCTCCAGGAAACGTGAGAATGCTACACCGATGCCCTTCATCTGTCCGATTACGTAGGTAATAGAGGCTACGATCAGGCAGATAACGGCTACCAGACGGGCAGTCTGGGAGTAGTAACGATCACCAATGAACTCAGGCACGGTAAACTTACCGAACTTACGCAGATATGGTGCCAGCAGCATGGCCAGCAGCACATAACCACCGGTCCAGCCCATCAGGAACAGAGAGGCATCATAGCCCTTGAACGCGATAAGACCGGCCATGGAGATGAATGATGCAGCTGACATCCAGTCAGCGGCGGTCGCCATACCATTGGCTACAGGGTGAACGCCGCGACCTGCAGCATAGAATTCACTCGTGGTTCCAGCACGAGCCCAGATGGCAATACCTATATATAAAGTAAAAGTAAAGCCTACGACGATATACGTCAGTGTTTGAAGATCCATGAAGGCTACCCCTTATCAGTCTTCGTGGACGTCAAACTGACGATCCAACTTGTTCATTTGAGAGGCATAGTAAAAAACTAATACCAGGAAAACGATCATTGATCCCTGTTGTGCAAACCAAAAACCGAGACCTACGCCGCCTACAGGAATAGCATCCAATACCGGGCGAAGAATAATACCGAAACCGTACGAACATACGGCCCAGATAACTAAGCAAATAGTTACCAGCCGGATATTGGCCTTCCAATAGGCCTCACCAGACAAGTCTTGCGTACTCATAGACTACCCTCCAGATATTTATAATTGATTTAACTGCCACTACCAACGTCAATCCCCAACGGACCACCAGGCCAGAGTGGTATACCCAGGTACGCCACATCAGCGCCATTGTTCTGATTCCGCATCCTTATACTTATATCACAACAACATGGCAGAAACGCACATTAATATTTACTTATTTAATAGGCCAATAATCAGTATTAAGTATTAAGCCACCCATACGCAAGACATAAATAGAATCAGCCGGACAACCCTCAACTATTATCTGATGCTATGTTGCCAGCGAAATATGCCACTAATATTTCCACCGTGATTAACTGCAACAATAACCGATAGTTAACTCCGAGTAGCACCCACTTTCACCTGTAGCTAAAGAGACACAACCGGTCACATAGAAACAAAACCATACGCAGACTATTTATTAACATAGTGTTCATAAGTATGAGTTGACTAGTTGTCAGACGTGGCACAGAGGCCATCTATAGGTATTTTTAATAGCAACTATTAAAATTATTACATACTTCATTAGTATTAGATCAGGGCTTATCTACTGCGAAAGGTGTAATGGAGGCAAGACCAGAGTGGGTACAGGTGTGGATATGCATCCAGCAGGCTACGCTGTACTGCTTACTACATAGCTATGCATATTCATTCTGTACGCAACATCTTGCAACATTACCGCTTGGACACAGTCCCGGCCAGGCAGCGGAGCAATCAGGGGTTCTTGAGTATAGACATCACACGTGTGATATATCCGGCCGCATACACATCGACATCCGTGACTGCAGACTCTGACAGTTCATAACCTATACTAAGGGTCACCGCTTGGTCATGGCTCATAAGGATCGGCTGGTGAAGGGTATGAAAACCGGCGAGACTGGCCCAGGATAGACCAGACTGACATAGTTGCTCCCAGCGCCGATAGACAAATACCCGCTGGATGAAGCTCTCCCGGAGAGCTGTGTCTCCCAGATGCCCTTCCTCCACCACCGGCAGCAGGGGAAAGTTCTGCATCATCCGGTTGGCATAAACACCTACACCAAATCGCTCGACTCGACCATCCTGAAGCAGCTTCACCTGTTCCATACCACAGCTGGGAGAGCCCTTCTTCAAGATATAGCCAAATATATCCTTCTGCCACTCCTTCTGACTATCCGCACTGCTTGAAAGTCTTTCAGTCACATCCAGACTGGTGGTTTTGGTACCAACACATCTGGTTGTATCTCCATCGTCGATCAGTTGAATCGGTTCCCTGGGAATACCCAGCCCAATGTCCACCTCTGGGCAGAAAGGGACAAATCTAAAGTACTCACTAAGGGTATCTACAATAATTTGATTATATTTATGCCCACCATCATACCTAACTTCCTCCCCCAGCAGGCAACTGCTAATACCTACCGTAACCCTACCCTGCTCGTCCTTCCATCTATCCTGCAACATTGATTGTTTTAGAATCCTAGGTTCAACACCACAAAATGTGTGCTTGGGATAGTGCTGCGCAAGGCACAACGAACGCCATGAAATTGTTATTCTAGGGAGTTACAAGCTTACCGCTCCATGCTTACACCCCCAACTCATGTTCATGTAGATGACCGCCAAAAGCGCACCATTCATGGTGTAATACTCTTCACTCGATAGTGCCGCTATCGCGAAACATTTTAGAATATCCCTACCCAAAAAAGTGCGATTAAAGCTAATACATCAGAAACCACTGCAGTCTACAGACACCAGCTAATTGGACCGATTTATATGCTTACCTGCTTAATCTCCCCCCGAGAACAGATCCTTAGAAAGGCATCCACCACCTCAGCATCGAAGCTCTTCCCCTTCTCATCCTCCAGGTATGCCAATGCCTTGCTCATCTCCCAGGCAGGTTTATATGGCCTGGCATTTATCAGGGCATCGAACACATCCACAACTGAAACGATCCTGGTGGTTAAAGGAATTCCCTCACCAGCCAATCCATTTGGATAGCCACTTCCATCCCATCTTTCGTGATGGGTGAGAGCGATCTCTCTGGCAAGGGTCAACCACTCATTGTGAGCAAGAATAGAATTACCAATTTCCGTATGCGTTTTTATCACCTCAAACTCTTCCACCGAGAGTTTTCCATCTTTTTTCAAAATGGAGTCGGGAATACCCACCTTACCCACATCATGCAGGCGACTGGCCTTGGAGAGCTCCTCAACCTCATCAGCAGAAAGCCCCATCTCTTCAGCCAATAGCTCAGTATAGTGGGCCAACCGATTAATTATGTTCACCAGTGGTGGAGTCTTTAAACTCAGCCACAAGGGCCAGGGTATCGATTGCCCGATCATAGGAAGTACTAAGTTCGATGTGTAGACGCAAATTATCCAAGGCACTGATACTTTGATTAACCATGACCCGAATAATATCCCGCTCATCCGCAGTCAGACTCTGGGTATTTTCCAGGTATACAAAGCCGATAGGGGAAGATTCAATCTCCAGCGGTATCACCATGGAATCTTTTCTCAAACCAACCAGTTCTGTGTGGTGAAGTAACCAGTTACAGCAGATCTTATTGATTTTCTGAATCCGATACTGGTTTTGATCATCTGCGGCAAATGCTCCGGTTCTGGCCTGAATGGAGACATCCTCCCCATCAATGGTTGTAATCATGCCACCAACAGTGGACAGCAAACCACTTTCGCCCAGATGAAAAAGACCAATTATCTGGGTGAGAACACCCTGAAAAAACTTGCCTAAAGATTGTATCTCCGTGGTATATAGTTCATCGGTGGCCTCCAATACATAGGCCAACCCCTCACGATTCATATCAATGGTCTTTATATCGCGGTACGACTTCAATGCAGAACGAACCATGGTATAGAGTCGCTGGGCTGTCAGTTCAGTTTTCTCGCTATATCCATCGATATCATAATGATCAATTACAAATCGCTCTGGCGCCATACCCGGTTGCCCAGTGCGAATAAACAGGCGTATGAGTTGGTAATCCAGATCTTCCCGGATATATTTCACCAGCTCCAAACCGGCCTCATCGTTCTCCATAACCACGTCGATCAGGGCCACTGCAATATCATCCTCATTTCCCAGGATCGAGCGCGCCTCACTGGCGCTATGGGCCTTGATCAAGCTAAGTCCACGCCCTGCATATTGAAAACCCTTAAGATTCAACTCGGTAATTCGGTGGATATCGTCTTCATCATCCACCAGCAGGAGCTTCCATGGGGGTAGACGATGTTCACTGACCTTATCCTCTGGGGGTTTCTTTTTTATTGACCCTTTTTTTCTGATTAGTTTCATTACACCCCGGTTAAATCTCATGCTCAATATAAAAGCGTACTCCATCTCCTGGAGTACTATTACAGGTTATGCTCCCTGCCAACTGAGTGGTAACTATATTATAACAAATATATAAACCCAACCCGCTGCCCCCATCACCACGATTTGTAGTAAAAAACGGCTCAAATATCCGGTCTTGTGTCTCCTCATCCATACCTGCTCCATTATCCCAATATTCAAGGGCAAGCTTAGAACCGGATGGCTCATGAACTCTGATACCTATGTTTCCGGCCTCTGTCCCTTGAGCAAATGCATGAATAAAACTATTCATAATCAGATTGGTCAGAACCTGGGTATAAACCCCTGGCGCTCCATCCAGATTCAACTGCTCTGGACACTCTATGACAAAAGCGATCTGGGTACGCTTAAAGGTGTTGTGCAGACTATTGATAACATCCTGAATAAGTTCCTGAAAGTTGAAAACCCTGGATTTTTCTGAGGATTGATCAACAGAGGTACGCTTGAAGCTCCTGATCAGTTCCGCAGCACGATTCAGGTTAGACAGGGTTAGTTCAGCAGCCTGTCCTATCGTAGCCAAGCCATCTTCCAGCTCTTCTTCAGCCACCTCATCCTGCTCCAGTAGCCGGAACAGTTGTTTTACAGCATCACTACCATGGGAGGCTGCACCAACGGCAACTCCAATAGGGGTATTAATCTCATGGGCAAAACCCGCCACCATTCTACCCAGAGACGCCATCTTTTCAGATTGTACAAGTTTGCTCTGTGCCTGCTTCAACTTCTTGGCCAGGGCAAGCTGACTCTGCGTCTCTTTCAACCTTTCAATAAGAGCCAGTTGTTCCTCTTTCTCATGATACAAGGCGCGACTTTTCTCTTCTAGAAGTGTTTCTGCCTCTACCCTGGCTTTGCGTTCCCGCTCCCAGCGGCGCACAAATCGCTGCAACTCATCCATTACTTATTGACCACGGGTAAGCAAAAAACGGACAGCAGTCCCATCCCCTGGTGGCATATCCTCTCGTTGAATGGTGATAGAATCACCAAAGTGATCGATGCATCCTCTTATCAACCCCTCTGCCAGATCCCCCAACGCACGTTTGGAGTGATATATCATCAACATCCGCTGCCAGCCATGGAGAACGAAGTGAAGGCTGGTAGACTCTGGTAGCCGTGAGGCCGCACTGCTAACCCGGCGTGCCTTGCGCCAGAGGGGAAGCAAAGTAGGCATCCAAACACGGCGTCCAGTCATTCGGGAGCTGGCAACGGAGCGGTAACGAGCTTGCGATGTTATCGCGTAGTGCCAGTGACCGGGACGGCCAGAGCAATAATAGGTTGTCGAAGATCGATGTGCGTTTTGGAGACTTGGATGTCCCAAAACGCATCACGAGATCAAAGACACGCTTGTGGTTTGACTCGGGAAATTCATATTCAAATCTTGGCAATTCAGCGTCCGGGTATAACTTGAAAACCTCTACATGGATCGTTTTCTCCACCGCCAGTAAAAATGAAAATGTAGAATCAATACCATCAATATAATCAGGGTAATTCTTCACAAAGATACCAAAAAGATGTTGGCCAAAAGAGGCCACAAGATCAGCCACCGGCAGCCCTGAAATTCTGCCCAAAGCAGAAACAAGCTGCGCCATCTCCTGGTAGTCATAGGTTCCTACAGCAGTATAAGCTCCCTCAGATGGCAAATCAGATGCATCTATGATGTCATCCACCATATCCAGTGAAAACTGCTCAGCAACAAAATCCAGAAATCCTGTAAATACAATACCTTTCATAATAAGTCCGATAATACTAATAACAGCATTCTTACTCTAGACACTTCCATCGGCCGAATGAATGACAAACTTAAAGGAAAAAGGCAGATATTGGCTACCCTGCCATTAACATCAGCCTCAGCACATCTCACAGGCCAACATTGGCTGTAACTCCCAGTCAACACGACCCAAAAAGTGTCATTCCACCTCTTCTGTCTGGGCCGTCGTCCCATTTATGGCATCTAACATGCGCTCGAAAAACTCCTTAAGGCCCTCTTGCACCAGATCATAGGTGTTATCGATATTGGTAGCGATATCACCCTCCAGCACCTGTAGGCCGCCCAGGATCTCCCGGGCCTCTTTAAAACCCTGTTCAATTCCACTCCCGATGGTCTCCATAAAGCGCTCCAGCACCACCGCCTCATCCTCTCCTGGATGCTGTGCCTTGAAGGCCTCAAAGAATCCGGTCGAGAGAGATACAATACGCTGCGCTGTCGCCTCGGGACTAACATCCAGCCCTTCATCCACGGCAGTCTGAATAGCGTTGGGACCCAATTCAGGCTCAAGCACATCGTTTAGATGTTCAATAGCTGACTTTAAAAGCATCGCCAGCGATCGATTGCCGGTGCTGACACTTACCTCAACAGAAGCGGTTATGATTGAGGCATTCAGCTCATGTTTATGCTCAGATGAAGCACTAAGCTTCCTAACCGGTAAAGGGTCACCCTGCTTCTCAGTGGTAGTGGGAGTGGTAATGGGTGAAATAGCCATAGGATGGCTCCTTATGATTTAAGACCATTGCGTAAATTACGACGAGTTATTGTCAAAAGTGGTGTTTAGCCAGTTGAATCAAGCGGCGACCTGATTGTTTGCTATCACCTCAATACCATCTTTAAATTTGATCCCAGTAATTACTTTACCAAGGTAACTGAAACCGCGTAATTTTCTCCATT
>JAAGZL010000121.1 GCA_024206335.1 Gammaproteobacteria bacterium | reverse complement strand
TGAGGTGGACCCCTTGGGTTGGACCAATTTCCCGCTTTGCTTAAGCTCCCCTTTAGGGAGGCGGGGCATTGGTGTGGTCATTTTCACCCTTGCCCAACATTTGCGCAAGCAAAACCTGTGAAGAGCGACAGACTCCCCCGTCGAGAACGTAATAGCTTCAAGGGGGATAAGGGGGCTGGAGTGTCAAGGCTCGCGCAGCGACCGTAGGCTTGGCCTTTACTCGCCAGACACCTTATCCTATCCGACAATACTTATCGACGGGGGCGAGTGACGACGTAAGAATACCTCCGAGGGTGTTCGATTGTCTAGCGACATGTGGGGCCGCTCCCTATTGTAAAAGTCGAAATAGCGGGTCAGTCCCGCGTAGGCTTCGGGCATGTCTTCGTACCCTTTGATGTACACGTCTTCATATTTTACCGAGCGCCAAAGGCGTTCTATCCAGACGTTGTCTAGCGCGCGACCTCGACCATCCATGGAGATTTTTATGTCTCTCTCCTGTAACACTTTTACGAATGATGACGACGTAAACTGAGAGCCTTGGTCAGTGTTAAAAATCGTCGGCTCACCTGTGC
>JAAGZL010000017.1 GCA_024206335.1 Gammaproteobacteria bacterium | reverse complement strand
TGGATTGGGGGTGATAGCCAGCCAGCCGCCACGCTTGCACAAGGCTCACCCGTAGTGTGGCTGGACGATGTTGAATTTGACCAACTGGTAGTCAAGCCAACAGATATCAACGCGGGTATTGAAACACAGAATAATTATGCGTTTGTTACCGTAGCTGGCCGGACATCACTTATTCTTGGCCCGGAAGGATCACAGTTCGAGGTTCAGCCGGAGGGTCTTGTTGTACGTGGCGTTGAACGTGGCACACTTGCTGTCGGACTTCTTCCAGAAAGCAATCAGGAGATACGCTCACGATTTCTGGAAACGGCGAACAATCGTCCGGAGACAACACAGTTTTCATGGGACACAGTCTCAGATCCATTTGATATTCAATTGCGATACGAATTCGTGTCAGATAATGCTACAGAGATTCTTTTCGCTGCCTATCCACACGTGACCCGATTGGCATCAGCACCTGAATCATTGGGGCAGTCGGTGGCGTCTTCAGGGTATATCAGTCCACGCGGTGAACTTAATCTGGTTTCAACAACTGGTTTTGATGTGACAGTTCCAGCTCGAGGTGTTCTGCCAACACTCCCGTCAGTGCTCACAGAAGTGCAACGTAATACGCTGCAGGAGATGGTGCGTAATGATCCTGCTGCAGTGAATCCTGCGGCCACATTAAATCGCTATGGTGATACCTATTGGGCAGGAAAAGCCATGCTCAAACTGTCACAGCTGGTTCAGCTTGCCGAGATCACTGGGCAGGCAGACATTCGTGATCGAATTCTTACAGCACTCAAAAATGAATTGAATGACTGGTTCACGGCAACAGGTGAGGCAGGCGACAAACACTTTGCCTATAACGCCGAGTGGGACACACTTCAGGGGTATCCAGACAGTTTTGGTTCGGCTGGTGATCTGAATGATCATCATTTTCATTACGGCTACTTTATACATGCCGCTGCTCTTGTAGGAAGTTTTGATAGTGCATGGGCAATGAATCAAAAGCAGATCGTTGACCTGCTTGTAGCTGACGTTGCCGGGACCGATGTTGCTGGCAGTGCATTGCCTCGACTGCGAAATTTTAGCCCAATGGCCGGACACTCATGGGCATCAGGACACGGTGCTTTTGCGAGCGGGAACAATCATGAATCAAGTTCAGAAGCAATGAATTTTGCGACAGCTGTCATGCTCTGGGGTGAGATGACAGGTGACGCAGGCATGACAGGTCTGGGGCAGATGCTCTATAGCGTTGAGGCGGAGGCTATTTCAGAGTACTGGTTCAATCGGTACGGCACAGTCTTTCCAGAGGATTTTCAGCATGAATCACTCGGAATGGTATGGGGTGACGGAGGAAGTCACGCCACCTGGTTTTCTGCAGAGCCAGAGATGATTAAGGGAATCAATTTCTTGCCATTTCATGGTGGCTCCTTTTATCTGTCGGAAATGGCTCGTGATCCAACAGCGTTGCTTGCCGAAATCGAGCAGCTCGGTGGCGGTGTCATTGATGATTGGCCAGGCATTATTTTGCAGTATGAAGCACTCGTCAACCCAGAGTCCGCAGCGAATCGACTTGCCTCCGGAGGAATAGGAACCGAAGAAGGCCAGTCAATGGCACAGACCTATTTCTGGACAAGTGTTCTTTCAAATATTGGAACACCAACATCGGTACTGCGGGGTGATCATCCACTTTCAGCAGTCTTCCAGAAAGAAGGCGTAACAACGTATGTTGCACATAACGCTGGAGAGGAAGAACTGACTATTCGGTTCAATGATAATACGTCGTTTCAGGTGCCCGCAGGAACAACAGTCACATGGCAACGAATTACGGCATCTGATCAGCTCATTCAGCCAATACCAAATGAAACATTACCCAATCAGATGGATAGACCGGCAGATGGACAGCCAGATGGACAGACAGACGGACAGCCAGATAGACAGCCAGATGGACAGACAGCACAGCCAACCCCTCCATTAGCTTTATCCCTGAGCCTGGTTTCAGCAGCAACACCTGTTCGTTTACTTGTTGACCCAACAACTGGTTTGGCTTTTGTGCAGGAAGCATCTGACGAACCCATTCTGGTTCGTCGGGCAGATGATTATTTCAACGGTGCTATACCGCTTGTCCGTGGGACGGCCACACTTGTTGCAGCTGCTCGTGATGATCTTGGTCAACTGCGGGTTCTTGATGTGAGCGAATGGGGTGCATTTGCCTGGATACTTGATGA
>JAAGZL010000120.1 GCA_024206335.1 Gammaproteobacteria bacterium | reverse complement strand
CCTACGCACCTGACCACACCAGGATACGGCCCATGTGGTTTCGTTCAACCGCAATGGTTTACGACCGATACAACGCACCTAGACTCTGTGCCTAGGAGACGCCCGTTTCAGGGGTCAATATGGGTCGCCGAGGAGTGCCGGCTCCTCTGGGGAGAGGAGACGGTACAGCCTGGTGATGACTCTCCCCCAGCTAAGTAAGATTTGACCATGATTCGTCAAAGCTTAATGCCTAAGGAGATGCTCAGAGACTGGAAGGTTCAACCAATTGGTGGAATCTTTGGGGACAGTGCAGAAGGCAAAAAAGGTCCCCAAAGATGTTTCGAAAAAAGAGTTCATGGGGATAGTTGCAAAAGGCAGAAAGCGATCCCCATAGATATTATGGAAAGTGTGGTTGAGCCTTACAGTCAAAGAGTATATAATGAGGACATTAATTGAGGGGGGACGTCAGACACATGTGGACGGACAGACCGTGCTGTGTGGGGAGCGACTGCCATCAAGTCGTCCATCTATATAGTTTGCTAGGTATGGAATTATGTTAAACCCTTAAGATGATGGTTCGACACAAGTGTGTTTCACCCAGTTATTTGGTTAGATTTTAGATTAATGGCGCCACACTGGTGTGTATTGCCCAAGTTATTTTGATAAGCATCACACTGGCAGCGTGAGCTGCCAGCTGGCGTGTGATGTTGTGGTGGAAAGTATGGACTGGACGGGACATGGACTGGACAGGACGACGGACACAATTGACATGGTGACGTCATGGTCACATACCCTTCACCATACGTGACCGTGGGATGAGGGTGAGTAGGTGGAGTCGGGCGCCAGGGCAGTGTAAGCGCGTCGGGGATGAGGTGGAAAGGTACCTGGACCGGAACCAGAACCAGAAACCAGAAAGCTTAGATTTAGGTTCTTGAAAGTATAAAAATTAGTGGGTTAGGAGGTAGTGTGGTATGTGATAGGATAGTGAAACTAGTGTTGGCGACGTGGGTTTGGAGTTCGAAGAAAACGGCGGGAAAAGGAAAATGGAGAAGATGAGAGGTTCGAGAGGGGGACAGGTCAACAGATATGAGAGAGTGGGTGTTGGGATTCGGATGTGAGGTGGATGTGGGGAGATAGGATTGAACTAAAAAATCGGTATGAAAAAAGGTGCAATGTGTGATATGGACGAAAGGTTGTAAGGAATGGAAGGAGCTGCTGATGGAGGATGGGTTATGTTGGTTTGGGGGAGGGGGGGGTGGAAGGTTGGACGGGTTAAGTGGTATATTGGGATGAGGGTGTGGTTTGGTTGTGGTGTGAGTGGGAGAAGGATTGGAGAAGGGGTTGTGGAAAAATTAGGGGAGACAATTCAAGGTGTGTTAAAGGAGAGGAAGGTGGTGTT
>JAAGZL010000119.1 GCA_024206335.1 Gammaproteobacteria bacterium | reverse complement strand
TATCATGCTTACGGCAAACGCCACTCTTGAGGCCCGTAGAGAGTGCCGGGAGGTTGGGATAAGGCACTTTCTCACCAAGCCTATATCCTCACAAAAGCTCGTTGACAGCATATCTCAGGCCACGGCACACCTGTCTGACACTGAACTGAGCAACTCACATCAGGCGTCTGATAAGGCAGTACCGCCCAGGAATTATGACTCTACAATCATCGACTACAAGATTCTGGATGACGTAAAAGAGTTGTCACAGGGAAGCGAGTTTATGCAAAGACTATGTAACAACTTTGAACGCGATAGCCAACAACTACTCCAAGGCATGGACGAGTCCATGAGTTGCGGTGATTTCAACCACTTCAAGGAACTCGCTCACGCGATCAAAGGCTCCGCAGCAAACCTGGGGCTGAAAGAACTCACAAACCTGGCATCCATTGGGCAGCACATGTCTGACCAGGAGATAAAGGCAGGTGGTAACATGCATATCATTGAGATGCGCAAGTCCTTCAGCCGCGCCATGTCCCTACTTTCCGATGAGATCGGTCTGCAGAAACCAACCGCCCGCTAACTCGCGACAGTTATCAACTCATCCTGTTTTACATCGGTCCAGCGTTTATTCTGTGCCCGCACCAGGTACTCCATAAGCCTGAGATTCTTATCCGAGAGCTGCATGGCAGTATCTATCCAGAGTACTATTACATCCAACATCTCTTTATAGGTCAGAGGATTAAACTGGTCTGCCAGGATATCCACACCCTGAAATCCCAAATGACGATTCTGGCGATGCCGGATATATTCGTACACGGCCTGCCTGCCCTTTCCATCTGGAACCAGATCATCAACCACGCCCATATCGTACAGCTCTTCTGCTGAATAGACCTTACCACTGTTGATAATTCTCTTGGCCATGGTTGGAGAGAGCCGCCTAGCCAGAAAACTGAACGCTCCCATTCCTGGAAACATGCCAAACACGGTCTCAGGAAAACCAAATTTAGAACTGCGCTCGGCAATGAGCACATTGGCAGAGAGCGCCGCTTCAAAACCACCCCCAAGGGCCTCACCCTGGACCAGGGCAATGGTAGTAAAGGGTACACCGTAACTTGTAGCGGCAGGATAGGCGATATCTATGCAGAGTTTGGCATACTCAAACAAACGTTCCCGATCCTGAGCCCTGATCAGTTGGGTAAAATAGTTCAGATCACCACCAAGACTGAAAACACCTGGTTTTTCAGAGGCAAAAATCTGGTAAAGCAGACGCGAATCATCTCCCTGTTCATAACCGGACCGGACCAACTGCTCAATGTTTTTCTGAGCTTGCTTAGACTCACGCAACATATCCAGACTCACACAGGGTCGTCCAGGGTATTTGAATGCGCTCCACACTGCCTGGTATTCAGGCTCATGTTTAACTGACAAATGTTGGTATTTTACAGATTGATCCAGGTTCACTTGGCTGGCTCCGCTCATCTTAATGCTCCTTATTTCACCGATTAACTCACTCTGATGTGAGAAACTAGAATAGTATTTACATTCATAAAGACCACATGATATACCGGTTAATTTAAACTCAACAATGATAAAAATGTGCACTCTGTCATACAACTAACATTTAATTCCATAATACCCGCATAAATCATAGTCAGCTAGAGATTGATTATGAGAAACAGCCTAAGACATACTAATTCAAACAATAACATTGGCAATTAGACCATTTATAAATAGGGCGTATAATTCCACACTGTTTTATTGAGTTAGTCATATTGTGACGGAGTAGAAAAGCTTGAATCAGGCATTAAATGATATTACCGGTGTAATCTTAGCTGGTGGCAGGGCCAGCCGCATGAATGGTCAGGATAAGGGCCTGGTGAACCTTGCCGGAAAGCCCATGATCGAACATGTGATTGCGGCGATAGATCCACAGGTAAGTGAGATAGTAATCAACGCCAATCGCAGCAGGGAGGCATATGCAGGCTACGGCCGGCGTATAATAGCTGATGCAACCGGGGACTACGCAGGCCCCCTGGCCGGGATTGCCGCTGGGATTGAGGCTGCAACCACCGATCTCATACTCACCGTACCCTGTGATGGACCATGGCTACCTGCAGATCTGGTATTGCGGCTGAAACAGGGGTTAGATCAGAGCCCATCCAAGGTGTGCGTAGCCCACGATGGCGGACGGATACAACCGGTATTTGGCTTATTCCATAAGGATGCCCTACCTGAGATCCACAACTACCTCAATGGAGGGGATCGCAAACTACTATTGTGGATAAATCAGCAGGAACCGGCGATAGTTGATTTCTCCGATCATCCGGCGGCCTTTATCAACGTAAACACCCCTGAAGAGAAGGCAAGAGTGGAACAGATACTGTTGATGGATAGCCCAACTTTTACCTCAGAATAGAGCTGGCATGTGCCTTCAATATCTTATCCAGTGGTAGAACTCACCCTTGATAGACTAAACCAGTCACCCCTGTCATATGGGAGCATTGCAGACCAGCAAATACACTAAACTCACACTATAGGTTGATTAAATGCAACTCCGATGACCTAATCAGGACACTTAACAAATGACGGACACTGCACAAAACATTTACCGGTTTAGGCCTGTCATCTTTGCAACAATTTTCTACCTCTTCTTCATATCCCCCAAACCTGTGCTGGCCTGTGGCTGGTGGGGTGACGGGGAGGTCAGTCGGCACAATGATGTAGTGCTTATTACCCCCAATGGACAATCAGTTCCTCAGTCACTCACTGATAAGACATCAAAGTTACCAGACAGAATGGGATATGGTATTGCCATTCCTGATCCTGGCCGAGCCATTCCATATTTGCAGGCAACCCGTGGTCGTAAGATCAATCGTATTGCAGAACTGAAAATCTTTGGGTTTGAAACGGTGATAGATCTTGGAACTCCAGAGGAAACTGCACGGTTACATCGTTCGGAAACTGAGGCATTGGGGATGAGTTATATCAGCATCCCGGTTAACGGCACTGTCCCGAGTCAAGAACAGGTTAACTACTTCAGTCAGAAGGTTGTCAATGCCAGCAGTGACATGCTGTTGGTCTATGCACCCAATTCAGCACTGCTGGGCACTATGTGGGCGGCTTATCGAATCAACCTGGGTGCGCCCGTAGAATTTGCTATCAAGCAGGGCAGGAAATTAGGAATGGAAGCAGAGCAGGGAGCTATCCTTCGCAGTCGATCAGGAAGTAGATAGTTGCCCCACGTCCATGTAGGGAGATCTATCACTATAGTTTAAGCTGCTGTATCGGTTTTAATACTCTGCTGTTCAAACTCCATATAATTCCTGGTCAAGTCAGCCATCACCCGGTAGAAGGGCATTTCAGCCTGATCTATGATTGCATCACAGAACCCAGATATCCAACACAGTAGATGTTGTTCAAGAAACATGCGTTGCACCGACAGACAATACTCTGCACCCTTGCGATCTTGTTGAGTCCATTTATTAGATTCCCACTCAGTCAATTGCTGCATAAACTCAAGCTCAACGCTGACATGATCGGGAATGCCGTTAAACCCTGCCCCATATTCGAGACCTGTCGTCTCGATAAACTTTTTTACTTCAACGGTCTTTGCCCCCCATAGACCACCCGCGCCGCTATCCGCTTCAACAAAGATAGACTCATGGGCCGATATATGATGACCAGGACCAATAAACAGGCGGGTAAACTCCAGTACTAGAGCCTCCACCACCTCAGATTTAGAATCATTATAGAACTTCTCACCCAGATCTATCTCCATGTCTGAGAAGGCCCCCGACAAACGGGGACCCTTCAGCTCCTTGATAAAGGCCTCAGTAGGTTCCTCCCGAAAAACCCTGGTCAATAGTCCATAAATATCACTTCTTGATTTGGCACTATCGGCCAGCTCTTTCCAATTAGTTCCCATTTCAGCTCTCCAGTTTTACTTAGTCGATCTACGCTTTAGATACTTTTACTACCGTATCCATCCACCGTTGCCCACCACTGATCGGATCCGAACTGTTCGGAATGATCGAGTTGGGATGGGTTCCATGCTTTTTCCACCACATGTTTTTGGCATCAGGATCTGCTGCAGCATCAATAGTTGTAGGAGATTTCTTTCCCGAACCGTAGATGCCTGATTGCTGACGCCCCAAATGGTGCGAGATAGCAATAATACCGGGGATGATGCCTTCAGTAACATGCGCCGTGGTGGTTATCTCACCAAGATCACTAGCAACCTTGATGCTATCACCATCCTTGATGCCACGTTCAGCAGCGGTCTTGCTGTTGATCCACGCAGGATTATCGTGCTTGATCTCCGACAACCACTTACAATGCGACGTACGAGAGTGCGTATGCACGGCTACTTTGTAGGTGGTCAGGTGCAGGTCATCCTTACCCATCTCCTTGTGCTCAGGTATCGGCGTGTAAGTTGGAAATGCCGGAAAACCCTTGGACGCAAAGTTATCGGAGTAGAAGTCTAGCAGACCGGACTTGGTGAACGAGGTGTTAGGCGGATAGGCCTTACGCGGTGTGCCATCAATGTCCTGGGCTACATAGGCGTTCTTGGCACCATCAACCCCAAGATAGCCTTTGCTCTTGGCATCGGCTGCACTGACTCCGGCCTTCTTATGGTTCCAGTAGACGCCGGTTTTTTTGTCGAGAATAACCCCGTCACCTGAAACATCCACTTTGGCCTCGTAGAAGCCGAAATTGGGCTCGGCGTTCTTATCGTGCCATACCCCATGCTTCTTCATGTATTCGAAGCCACCGGCTTCCTTGACCCCAGGTGTCATCTCACAGGATTGGCGAACGTACTCCTCCTTGGTCTTATAGGCCAGTTCAATACCCAACCTTTTAGCCAGACCGTAAAAGATTTCACCCTGATCCTTCGACTCACCAAGCGGCTTAACGAGGGGTTGGCGGATGTAGTACTCGGCCACTCCGGTCGGAGATACCATATCCTCATAGTCCCACCGCTCCAGGTAGGTGACATCAGGCAGGAGCAAGTCAGCATACTGAGACGTCTCATCGTAGACGATATTGGAGTTTATAAAGAAGGGAATGAGTTTCTCATCCTTCAGAATCTCTTCAGCTTCCTTGTTGTTACCGTTGATAAAGGCCTGGTTGTTACAGCTGGACCAGTAGACCGTTGGTCGGCCATTCTGGCCATCCTTTATCATCGGAAGGTTCTGCTGACTGCATTGATGGGTCGGGAATGCAGCTTCACCAGGGAAGCCATTGGCAATATCGAGACCCTTCTGTACCTTTGCTTTTGGTGAATGAGGATGTTTCCAGCCTGCACCGACGCCCATGACCCGACCACCTTTTCGATCAAGGTTGTTGGTGATTGCAGACAGCAACATCGCTGCACGTTCCTGATCCGCACCGTGATAATGCATGACGGTGCCACGATAAGTGATCAGGCAAGCCGACTTCGCCTTGGCAAATCCACGTGCAACCTGCTTGATCTTGGCTGCAGGAATACCGCTTTCCTTCTCGGCATACTCCGGTGTGAACTTGGCCACATGTTTCTTGATAGCTGCGATCTTGTCAGCTTCCGATGCATGATGATCCGCTGACACCCGCATATACTTGAGGTGATCTTTGCGGAACAGCCCTTCATTCATGATGACATTAACCATGGACAACATGACCAGGCCGTCCATACCAACCTTGATGGGTATCCACTCGGTTGACTTGGCAGCGGTGTTGGAAAGGCGTACATCAAAGGTATAGAGCGGTACATTGCGATCAACCATGGCCCGAATCAGACGCTGTGAAGTCGGGATATGGTTGGTGTGGGTCTCGAACTGGTTTGAACCAAAATTGACTACGAAATCTGTATGATCATAGTCCCAATTATCGTACATCCCACCCCATAGGCTCTCCTGTCCGACCCATTTAGGTCCCTCACATACGGAGGTATGTGTTCCAATGGTATGGGAGCCAAAGGCATCCATAAAATCATGCATGATCGAAGACTGACTGCCCTTGTGGCGACCGTACTGATACATGAGCAACTCTGGTGTTCCGGCATCAAACAGTGGTTTCATCTTGGAGGCCATGAGATCCAGAGCTGCGTCCCAGGTAATCCGCTTCCATTTGTGCTCACCGCGCTTACCGACACGTTGCATCGGATACAGGATGCGATCCGGGAAGTAGACCTGGTTAACACCAGCCTGCCCCTTGGCGCAGAGCTTACCGAGGGTGCGGATTGAGTCAGGATGCCCTTCTAACTTCATCAGGCGACCATCCTCAACGTAGCCCATCATGGCATCACGGGTCACACACTGCCAACAAGCGCTTGGGATAGCCTGTCGTTCCTTTTTCGTGGTGGGCGAAAAATCGCGACCGCCAGCCTGCAGTTTGATGGATCCGGCAAATGCACTCTGACTACCACCCAAACCTGCAGCCAGGGCGAAGCCGCTGCCTGCTGTAAACTTCATAAAATTACGACGATTTAATTTTTTCATATCAATTCCTCTCTATATACAAGCTGTCAGGGTTTATGGAATCTGATCCATATAATGGTCCAGTTTGCCCTTCTTTCGCTGTGTATAGAGGGTCTTCAACAGGTTGTCAGGATCGATGTAGAACACGTGCGGATTGGTCCCTTCATCCGGAAGCAACACATTATTTCCCTTGTCCAGATTGTGCTCTTTAACCAGCTTTGAGACTTCACTGTTCGGATCATTAAGATCCCCAAAGATGCGAGCACGACCCTGGCAGGTATTGACGCAAGATGGCTCAACACCGTTGTCGACTCGGTGAGCGCACATATCACATTTGTCTACGGCCTGTTTTGTCGAATCACCTCCCGATTTAACAAAGGGGTCGAATGAACGAACACCATAGGGACATGCATCAATGCATTTCCCACAGCCAATACACTGTTCTTTATCAATAAGAATCATTCCGTCAGGTCGTTTATAAGTACCACCGTTGCGGTAACGTATGGTCTTTCCATCAGCTGTCTTGAACTTGGCACGTTCACCAGGGAATTGAGGGCAGATTTTTACGCAAGGTGGAACACCATCCTCTTTATTGCCCTCGCAGTGGTTACACATCAACGGCAAGAATGCTTTCTTGGTGTTAGGGAATGTGCCCATGGTCTTCTCTTTTATAACCGCCCTAAACCTGCCAAGAGAGACGTTGTTTTCCGCTTTACAGGCCACCGTGCAGGCTCTACAGCCTAAGCACCTTCTAAGGTCCATGACCATCGCCCAACGAGGGGCTTTCTTTTGTGCCGCCTCAACATTCGCTCCGGGCGTCACCATGGCTGCAGCACCAACGGCTGCTGTTCCGACACCACTTATAAAATTGCGCCGACTGATTCCAGGTGTTTTCTCGTCACTCATATTGGTATCTCCTGCTCATCTCATCATCCTCCAAAGTGTTGTTGGTACTCTAGGTTTAACTCCTTATTTTGTTGTCCTCGTTCCTTCAAGTAATTCAATGGTGTCTTCAAAATTCCCAAAAGCACCGTCAAGAATAGTGACTGCATACTTCTTGTTGTGTACGCCATTACCGACACGCACAATATTGATTAGCTCGCTGCCCTTGGCGATCTTCGCCTCAGCTTGGATCAATTGTTCCTTATTCAGATTGCCCTTGAGTTCGTCCAAGAGGTCACGCGCCTCTTTTTCCAGCTCTTGTGCATCTGCAACCTCTTTCACCAGTGTTCTTTTCCAGTCGCCGAGCATTTTTCTATGCTGTTTTGTGTGACAGGCCGCACAGGTATCACCGGATGCGGTTCTCACCTCATGTCCATTCCTCACTGACTTCTTTAGATGACAGGCCATGCAGTTGGTATTGACCTTATACATCAGATGCGGAGCACCTGAGATCTCTTCATCAACGGGGACACCAGCAAGCAGCATCTTCTGATACTTGTGCTGATCAACATGACAGAGTTGGCAATCTTTACGTACAAAATCGAGATGATCTGTTCTGTTTTTGTGTTCGACTACCGTGTGACAATCGAAGCAGTCAGCCTTATTTGGTACATGTTTACCATGCATAAGATCACGATCACCTGCAGATGCCATGAGGGTTTGACTCGTGTTATGGCATCTGAGGCAGCCGTTAGAGACTACGTTTCCAGTATTGATCTCCCCGTGACCCGCCACTACTTCGAAGTGGCAACTCTCACAGGCCACACCGGCTTTCTTTATCGACTGATGAGTGATCGGTTCTTTGGTATTCGCCGGATCACCTACCTTCAACTGGCCTTGCAGTGACCGGGTTGGAATCTTGTGGCAGATGTCACAACGGGAGGCCCCCTCGTTAAAGCTGATTGATGGTCTGTTTTCAAATTTGATTTGCTCGACTTCCCCATCGACCATCTGAGCCTTATCAAGCGTGGGCTTATCCAGCTTCAGGTGACACAGAAAACAGATATCCTTGGGCACCTCAAAATGTTTATCCTCGGTAGTCTTGAAATGACAGGTATCACAGGTTATCTCGTGGCCATCTAGGGCTTTATCGCTAAAGTGGACCTCGTGTTTAAAACGAACCTTCTCCGTGTACTGTATCTCCACCTGCGCCAGGTTTTCACGATTGTGGCAGCCAGATTGCAAACAGGCACCATCCTTGATCACCGGTCGTATTGGTAGTGGCGCTTTCGGGTCGTAAAGATAGGCGGCCAAGTGACGTAACCCCTCAAATTTGGCCTTTAGTGAGTGCTTGTCACCCGGTAGAAAGTGACAATCTATACACTCTGCCTGCATTGCATTTTTATTGTTGCTCTTGTGGTGAGTGTTGCCCTTCCAAGCCTCATACTGCTCTGTCATGGTGTGGCAACTGCCACCACAAAATGAAGACTGCGAAGTGTAATACTCAATGCCACCATAGGCTGACAACAGGAAGACAACTATTCCAGCAAATATAATTGCTGCCAGTCGCCAGGTAATCCTAAATTTTATTCCAGCATCACTATTCATACCCTGCTTAGCTCCCACTCTAAATACATGTTGGCCTTAGCCTGATTTTTTGAATGTGTGGAATATTAGTGAATACAGGAGGCAAGAGTTAGGCCAAACTCATATCTCATTGAAAACATGAAGGTAAAAACGGCAGGGTATTTAATAAGCTAAATAATTGTTACCTGATGGTAACGTTTGCGTTAAATCCGTAACCATTATAATTAATATTTCAATTTCATACTGTTAGTTAACATATACGAATTGTCTTGTTACCAATGGGTAACAAATATATATATTGAAATGAGATATCATGAAGCATCTCTTCACTTTCACTCTAAAAGGGTATAAAAATAATCCATCCGGCTATTGGCGATGAACTGCCTCAATAACAAAATAACAGCATCCAGGGTCATAAACAGATTCTGCTATCCTTGCAGGACAAGGCTTTTAAAACACAAGAAGGTATATATAGACTCAGGGCGGTTCAGAGTACAAGCTATATGTCGCAATGTAGGCACCGTGATATAACTTGGCATTATTTATGGAAAGATATTTTATAAGGAACACATGTGCGATTGATCTATTTATTGTCACTTTTATGGGCTTTTCCAACTTATGCAGCCGACACAGAACCCCCTATCCGCTTCGGCTTAACGGCGGTGGTAGTCACTGAAAACCTGAGATTTCTAGACCAGTGGAGTGAATACCTGGAGCATAAAATGGGCCGCAAAGTTGAATTTGTGCTCAGAAAATCTTACCGGGAAGTGATGGATCTACTGGACTCTGGCGGTATCGAATTCGCCTGGATCTGCGGCTACCCTTACGTCCAAAAAAGAGAGCCTGAATCCCTTAGGCTTCTTACAGTACCCATCTATCGAGGGGCACCGCGTTATCACTCTTACATCATCGTCCATAACAGTAGCCCCTATAGGCGGTTTGACGATCTCAAGGGAAAGGTTTTCGCCTTCTCTGATCCTGATTCAAACTCAGGCTTTCTATACCCCCTTGCCTTGATGATAAAAAAAGGTGAAAAATCTGAAGCCTTCTTCCGTCAGACATTTTTTACTTTCAATCATGCCGAGACGGTACAAGCCGTTTCTGAGCAGGTTGCCGATGGTGGAGCCGTCGATTCGTATATTTGGGAATACCTCGCCGTATTCAGACCAGACATTACTGAAAAAACCAGAATCATTAAAAAATCTCCGAGTTTTGGTTTCCCACCGATCGTTTCCCGCCTGGGTGTAAACGCCAGCACAGTTAAAATAATGAAGAATACGCTCGAAAAGATGGATCGAGACCCATCCGGCAAGGCACTCCTCGCCCGACTTAAGCTGGATGGTTTTGGAAATTATTCGGATTCGTTGTTCAATGAAATACGTGCAATGGCAAATACAATCCAAAAATCCTGGCCGACACCCCCCATGTTACCAACTGATTAATTGCAGAGCATAAATGTCGCTATTCAGCTCAAAAACCTGGCCATTGGCGATAAAACTATCTCTAACAATCACAGGCGTCGTGGCTGCTGTCAGCTTCATGATTGGTACCGTGATGGTTGTACAGAATTGGAAACGCTCGCATGAGGACCTGGGTGAGAAGGCCCTGCTACTATCCGAATCTATTGCCATCACTACCCCCAAGGCAATGCTGCGCAAGGATATATGGTCACTCTACCAAAGCCTTAAAAATATGGCGTCCGGAAGGCCGGGGACAAGAGGAAGTGATGAGGTCCTGACAGCAATGATACTTGATGCTGATGGCAGAGTTCAGACACATCTTCATCCTGCTAGCAATCCCATGGGCCTTCCTTTTTTACCCAGCAACACAATTGAACAGGAGTTCTTTCAACAGGCCATGAACGCAAGAACACCTATTGTGTTAAGCAGTGGCGGATTTTCTAAAACCGGATTTCAGGAGGGGGTGGTGCCTATCTTCTCCGACCAAAAATACATGGGTGTGGTTCGGGTGCGTTTATCTGTTGCACAACTATATAAAAAGGCCATAGACACCGCGGTCACTGTTCTTGCTTTAACAATCTGTTTTGTTGTTTTCGGGAGCGCCATGGGTACCATTGTTTCCAGGCGTATGGTAAAGCCCCTCACCGCGATCACCCAGGGCTTGGAGGCGGTTGGCCGTGGTGAAATGACTGATTTCGCACCGGTCCCGGTAAAAAGGGGAGATGAGATCGGCCGCCTCAGCGTCACCTTCAACCTGATCATGGCAGAGTTAGCTGAAAAAAAGATGCTTGAAGAGGAAATTGCCATGAGCGAAAAACTGGTCGCCCTCGGCCGCATCACGGCAGGCGTTGCCCATGAGGTCAACAACCCCCTCGCCGGCCTTCTTAACTGTGTTGACACCCTGCGTAAACACCCTAACGACAACCAACTTATTGACCGCTACCTTCCGGTTATTGATCAAGGCCTGCATAGAATTAAGGAGATTGTCCACAACCTGCTTGTGGGACTAAAAAATGAAGAGAACTACGAAACTATACGTATTGAAAATATCGATAAGCTACGTGACCTGATAGCGGCTGAAACTGGCGGCATGGATATAGATCTCATCTGGAAAAACGACACGGACAAAGATCTTCGTGTGCCTGGCAAACTTGAACAGGTCATCTATAATCTGCTGAAGAATGCGGTTGAAATCATTCCTGACGGCGGCAGAGTTATTTTTCGCATGAGCAGAAATGGGACACACCTGAGCATCGAAGTCAGTGACAATGGCCCGGGCATTCCATCCCAGATTAGAAATCAACTGTTCGATCCTTTTTTTACTACCAAACCCAATGGCACCGGATTAGGTCTCTGGGTAGTCTATCGCATAGTTCACAACATGCAGGGAATTATTGAGGTGGAGAGTGAAGAAGGAATAGGCACAACGTTTCATATTCTAGTACCGATTAGCACCATGAAGGATGCCTAATGCAAAACACGTCTGAGCCAATGTTAGATGGTGATGATTTCAGTGACTACTGTGTACTCCTGGTTGAGGATGATGAAATCATGCGCCTGTCACTTAAAGACCGACTCCGTCTTGAAGGGATTCCGGTACATGCTGTAAGTGACACCGCCGGTGCCAGAAAGGCGCTTGAGAAGGGCGACATCGATCTGGTTATCACAGATATCCGCCTGCCCGATGGTACAGGGATTGACCTGTTTGCCGATATTTCACATTACTTCCCCGGAACACCTGTAATCCTGATGACGGCCTACGGTGAGATAGCAGATGCAGTTACCCTGGTTAAATCTGGCGCCCTTGATTACCTTACCAAACCATTTGATATCGGCGACTTTATCAAGAAGGTGGAGCGCCACCTCTCCCGCATCGCGGATACTCGTTTAACCCTGGGCAACACCGATTCTGAACACAACAGCTTCAAGCCAGGCAGCGGGCGTCTCGGAAAAAGTTCTGCCATGCGCAAGATCGAGCGGCTGGTAGCACGCCTGAGCGAGAGTAACAGTTCAGTGTTGCTAACCGGTGAGTCTGGGGTTGGTAAAGAGGTGGTGGCCACCCTGATCCACAACAACAGTCTCCGGGCTCAGGGACCCATGATCAGGGTCAACTGCGCCGCCCTCTCCCCAAACCTGGTAGAAAGTGAACTCTTTGGGCATGAGAAAGGGGCATTCACTGGCGCCATGCAGCAGCGTATAGGGCGCTTTGAACAGGCGCAAGGTGGAACCATCTTTCTCGATGAGATAGCTGAAGTATCACCCGATATCCAGGTCAAGTTACTACGTGTTCTACAGGAACATGAAATTGAGCGTGTAGGTGGGACGGAGCCGATCTCCCTCGATGTCAGGGTCATTGCTGCAACCCAGGTGGTATTGGAACAATCCATCAAACAGGGGGATTTCAGGTCTGATCTATATTGGCGTCTCAACGTCATCCATGTGGAAATCCCACCTTTGCGGGAACGTCAGGAAGATATCATCTACCTCGCCAGATTGTTCGTAAATGAACAGGTGACAAAGACCGGAAGCGCTATCAAGGGATTATCCAAGGAGGCCGAGTTCCAGCTCCAATCCAGGCCTTTTCCCGGAAACGTTCGCGAACTCAAGAATATTATTGAGAGGGCGGTCGCGTTGTGCGACAGCGACTGGATCAGCACCAGTGACCTACCAACCCTGGATAGCAACAACATCGATACCAGCAACACAACCTTGAAACAATCGATCGAAGAGGCAGAACGTAAGGCAATCAACATGGCATTGGCTGAAAATGCCGGAAAAATAAACCAGGCTGCTGACTACCTGGGAATATCACGCAAAAACTTATGGGAGAAGATGAAACGTCACGGAATCGAGAAGTAACACCGATTGATAGATAGGTAGGTAGGCTCCAAACCTAGTAGAGGCTTAATCTGTAGCCCACAAATTTATTTGTGCTTTGGCCGCACCCTGGAGGTGGGCTGGGCCTGCATCGGGTCATCCGGCCAGTAGTGTTTGGGGTAGCGCCCCTTCAGCTCTTTTTTCACCTCGGCATAGGTGCGGTCCCAAAATCCCCGCAGATCCCTGGTGACCTGAACCGGTCGGCGCGCCGGAGAGAGCAGGTGCAACATTATCTTGACCTGCCCCCCACATACAGCAGGTGTGTCCAGCAAACCAAACATCTCCTGTAGTCTTACCGCGAGAACGGGGGGCTCCCCTGGTTGATACTGCAACCTTACCCTGGAACCACTCGGCACCGTGACATGGGTTGGGGCCAACTCATCGACCAGCTTTTGCTGCTTCCACTCCAGGCCGTTTCGCAGTATGGAATTCAGCTCCAGTCGGCGCAGATGATTCTTGCTGTAGATCCCGTCCAACCATGGCCCCAGCCACTGCTCCAGCGACTCCATCAATGCCACATCTGACAGATCTGGCCAGCCTGCATCGGGTTGCCATTGACTCAGGGAGCATACCCTTGCCCGCCACTCCCTGGAGCTATCACTCCACGGCAAAACCTCCAGCCCCATGCTCCGTATTCCATCCAGCATAGCGGACTTCATCAACTCAGGATCAGTCTTCTTGATCCTCTTCCGGTCCAGCACCACCGCCCCCAAACGCTCTTCACCATAGGCGGCCACACTATCGGTGTCCCGATCCCATTCGATGGATGAGTGTTGTCGGATGTGGCCTGAGAGACTCTCTCTTATCTCTGCCCTATTCAGATTCTCTGCCAGAAAGATTCGACCCTCTCTGCGCCCTGCATCCATCTGTGCCACCACCAGATAGTCGCTACCGGTCAACCGATCCCCTTCCGGGAGTCGCGCGCCCCTGCCGGAGCTGAGCCGAAAACCGCAGCCATCCCCTCCCCTGCATTGGGCGATCCGATCAGGATAGGCGGTAGCCAGCAGGGCCGCAGCCGAGGTCGGCAGTGCATCCGCTTGTTTCCTCTCTCTACGCCGCTGCAACAACTGCTTGCCGGCAAGAACCACCCGGCGACAGCCATTCACATCTGCCCCCGCCTGCCTGGCCCTGGATCCCCCCTGGGCCCGGTATATCTCCAACAATTCCAGCCGATGGGATAAATCGCTGTATTTGGGTGCTCCCTGTGATCTTCTCACCAGATCGCGTTCGGTAAGGATTGCCGCCAGATCAGCCGCCAACGCCTCCTGACCACTCCTCCGGGAGATCAGAAGCATGTGGGCAAGCCTGGGGTGCAGCCCCATCCCGGCCATTTCAGCCCCAGCCGGGGTAATGCGGCCGTTCGGGTCGATGGCATCGAGCACCTGCAGCAACTCCCGGGCCTGGGCAACCGCTCCCGCTGGCGGTGGTGTGAGCCAGCACAACTCCTCCGGCTCTGTAACCCCCCACCGGGCCAGCTCCAGCATCAGCGGCGCCAGATCTGTCTCCACTATCTCCGGCGGGGCAAATGGCTGCAGCCGAGATTGAATCGATGCGCTCCACAGACGATAGCAGACCCCAGGCCCCAGGCGCCCGGCCCGACCTGCACGCTGGTCAGCCGCAGCCCGGGAGAGACGCTGGGTCACCAGTCGGGTCAAACCGCTGTTTGGATCAAATCCGGGCAGACGGGACCAGCCGCTATCTATGACCGTGGTTACGCCCTCGATGGTCAGGCTGGTTTCAGCGATGGAGGTGGCCAGAACCACCCGGCGTCTGCCTGCTGGGTCAGGCAGTATGGCGCGATCCTGATCCTCCCGGCTCAGATCCCCATACAGGGGGGAGAGTACCAGCCCAGCGCAGGCCGGGTGTTGGGCCAGGAGTTCATGGGTCGCCCTGATCTCACCGCTTCCAGGGAGAAACACCAGCAGATCGCCGACCTCGTTTTTCAGCGCATTGATTACACCCGCCACCACATATTCGTGGGTTCGGCCCTTAGGTTCTACTGGGAGATAGTTGATCTCTACCGGATAGCTCCTGCCGGCAGCGGTCACCACCGGGGCATCAGAAAGGAGTCGACTCACCGCCTGCTCATCCATGGTGGCTGACATCACCAACAGACGTAGCTCTTCACGCAGATTGGCCTGAACATCCAATGCCAGGGCCAGAGCCAGATCGGCATGCAGACTGCGCTCGTGAAACTCATCGAAGATAATCAGTCCCACCCCTTCCAGATCCGGGTCCTGTTGCAGGCGCCGGGTGAGTATCCCCTCCGTCACCACCTCTATCCTGGTGTTTTGGGATATACGGCGGTCAAACCGTACCTGGTAGCCCACCGTATCCCCCACCTTCTCACCCAGAAGGAAGGCCATTCTGGCAGCAGATGCCCGTGCCGCCAGACGTCGCGGCTCCAGCATCACTATCTTTTTTCCCTGCAGCCACGGCTGTTCAAGCAGGGCCAATGGGACCAGGGTGGTCTTACCGGAACCAGGGGGGGCGGACAACACAGCACGGGATGATGCGGCCAATACCGCACCGAGTTTCTGAATGACTGATTTGACCGGCAAATCCTGATTCATGGGAATGGCGTCAGGTGAAATCGGTCACTCCTTGATGGCAGTCGATGGTTTGTTGAGTAGGCCCGGATAAGGAACGTTCCAGGCGCGAATCTGCCGGGAACGCAAGCTTATCCCGGCCTACCTCTGATTTGACCGGTAAATCCTGATTCATAGGCAGGGGATCAGGTGAAATCTGTCACTCCTGCTTTTTCCGGCTCACCCAGATAACCGCCGCCATGGCCCCAAAGAATGCGGCAATGATGGCGTTCTGGCGCTCCATTCCCAACCAGAGCGCGGAGTAACCAACCACACCCGCCCCGATTGCGCTAAAGGCGAGACTGCGCATAAAGCGGCAAAAGGCACAGGAGCTATATGGATCTTTCTGCTGGTTCATAAGATTCTAAGGTTATAGATATGCTCGGATAATTTAGCCTTCGAGTATAGATAGGACGCCACCGAAAATCGACACCTCTGCTAGCTATGTCTTAACCATGCGGAATCGCGCCAGAAGGTCGGGGATATCCACCTCCTGCACCTCCAGGGCCAATTCACTATCCAGTTCTAACTCACGCCCGATCCTGATTTTTGTCTCCAGGGCCAGTTCCGGGATCAACAGTGTCGCCCGGCCGCTCTTCATCTCCACCACCTTGCCCACTCCCTGCCAACCTGGATTCTGGCGCAGGAATACCAGTTTCCAGTGATTGTTGGAGATCCGTTCCGCCTTGCGCACAGAGCCACTGACCCCATCCGCTATGGCAATACGTTCAGAGATCTGTTTATCACTCAGCAACTCCCCCTCCATCAGGTGTGACCTGAGTTGCTGATGCACCACCAGATCCATATAACGCCGCAGGGGACTGGTGACACGGCAGTAGAGCTCCAGGCCCAATCCAGCATGGGGCTCCTCCAGGGTCTTGTTGCGGCTGGGTTTGAACTTGCGGCGAAAGGCATACATCGCGGCCAGACCCTCAGGCTGCTGATCCGAGTCCGGAGGGGGCTGGGTGGCAAATGGAATTGGGATAGTATGTTGCAGGCAATATCTGGCCACCGCCTCCCCCGCCATCAGCATGGCATCTGTCACCATATCCCGACTGCCCATGCGAGCCAGGGGACGAATCACCACTGCACCATCCATCACCCGCACGCTCACCTCCGGCAGATCCAGCTGCCTGGCGCCAGAGGCCAGGCGCCGCTGGTGATAACGCCCGGTCATCTCCACCAGTTTCGCGAATGGTTGTTCCGACAGGCGCTGGTCTACATCGGCATAACTATGGCGGGCAGCCCGAATATTGGTCAGGGCGACCCTGGTATCGGTAATCTCCCCCTCAGGTGTCAAAATAAAGCCGATGGAGAGCGCAGGCGACACCTCCTGCAATCCCAGACCCAGCCTGTGGGTGACCGGCTGTGGCAGCATGTGCACCGTGCCCTCGGGCAGATAGAGGTTGGCCGCCCGGGACCTGGCCTCCAGATCCAACTCAGAGTCCGGGGTAATCAGGGCCGAGGCATCGGCAATGTGTACCCAGATCAGATCTCCATCCACACTGATCGCATCATCCGGGTCCTCACTCCCCTCATCGTCGATGGCAAAGGCTGGGAGGTAGGTAAGGTCCAGGCGCTCCGCAGAGCAGCTATCAGGCAGCGGGAGCACGGGATCGACAACTGGAAGCGACTGGCGCCGGGGGTATGGATTGTAATTCTGCTGCCAGTAACCAACCCGGGTCAGCAGGCGGTGGGCGTTCTCCATCTTCTCCTGCAACCCTAGGGCCTTGAGGATACGACTCTGCTCAGACTGCTTCAGCGCCAGTTTCTCCACCTCGGCCAGCTGCCCGCGATCACCCTCCTCCATCCGGCCCTGTTGTAACCGCTGTAGAAATTCCGCCCACGCCCTCTCGGCGGCCTGTTTGGATTCACGCTCATCCCGGTCTGCCTGGATCTGTTCTGCAGTTCGCGCCCGGATGGAGTCTGGCCCACCCTCAAAGTAGAGACCATCCTCAACCAGCTGCCACGCTGCCCAGGCCGAAGCCGGGGTATATTCGCCAAAGGCCAGCTCCGCCAGTTCCGCCAGGTCTGTCTTGGCACCCGATACCAGCTCCCAGGCCTCTTCAACATCACCACCCAGGTCGGTTAAATCGGCTAGGGCGGATAGTGGCCCTGGATGGAGTGGCTGCAGGTCTTTGGGACGCACCCGTTTGGTCTTAGCGCCATCCAGCTGAATATCAATCTTATCGGCTACGGCGGTGACAATGGCTGGTCGTATCTTGTACAACACCAGGCAACCTGGCGTGGGACGAATTGGAAAGGTCTGGGAACTCATGCGGCCTATGATCTAATGGATGAAAGTTTGTGTAGTGTAACGTATAAAGAGCACATATCAGAGGCTCATACAGCATGCCTGAACCCACACCATCAGGAGTAGTAATGAATAAGCAGTGGCAATTATTTCTCGAATCACAGTCGGCAACAGTCAATGATGCAGACGAAGTCTGCTTTGAGAGTGGCGACCAACTCTCAGATTGCAACATATTTGACCTATCTCACCTGCGATTGACCCGCATCTCCGGCGAAGATGCCGCAGCATTCATGCAAGGCCAGTTCACCAATGACATCCATGAGGTATCACCGGAACACCACCAGATGAGCGGATACTGCACCCCAAAGGGGCGTATGCTGGCTAATTTCCGTATATTCTCCCACGCTGGAGCACTCATCCTTATAACCCCAGCCGACACCCAGGCGGCACTGATCAAACGTCTCTCCATGTTTGTGCTGCGCTCAAATGTAACCATAGAGGATGTCAGCGACCAGTTCGCCACCATCGGCCTGGCTGGAGGGTGCTGCCCAGAGCTGTTGGGTGGCATCTTCAACAACACCCCTACCGGCCCAGGCTCAGCTCTGGAGAAGAGTGGAATCAGCCTACTATGTCTCCCTGGCCCATCTCCCAGATACGTGCTAATCGGCCAGCCTGCAGATATCACACCTGTGTGGGAAACATGTGTACAACAGGCAGTGGCCACAAACCGCAACCAGTGGTCTCTACTGGATATCCGTGCATGTGTGCCCAGCATCTATGCAGAGACCGCGGAGTCATTCGTACCACAGATGGTGAACATGCAGATGATTGACGGGGTCAGCTTTAACAAGGGGTGCTACGTGGGCCAGGAGGTGGTTGCCAGGATGAAATACCTAGGCGTCTTGAAACGTCGAATGTATCTGGCGCAGGTCAATACCGATAACCGCCCTCTCCCTGGGGATGAACTTTTTTCCCCCGTGGCAGGTGAATCAGGTCAGGGTCCGGGTCGGGTGGTGATGTCCGCACCATCCAGTGATGGCGGATATGAGCTACTGGCGGTGGTGGAAGCCACAAGCCATGAAGGCGGTAATCTGCATCTGGAAAATGCATCAGGACCACGACTTAATTTCCTATCCATGCCCTATGAATCGCATGAGTAAGACAATTTAGTTGTAACTCTATTTTAACTTTTTCAATCTGCTCTGGAGTATGCCACACTGTGCAGACAGGATCCGACAGGCAGTAATAATCGGTCCATTATTTAGCAATAGGACAGAGGGTATTCAGCCATCATGATCAGTGAGCAGGAATTTCTAGACCAGATTTATACAGCAATAAAAAACAACTCGATCACCCTGCCAACCCTTCCTGAAGTTGCACTACGTATTCGAGACGCAGTGGAACAGGAAGATACCACCGCGCGCGAGATTGCAGACCTGGTGGCCACCGATGCAGCCCTGGCAGCCCGCCTACTGCAGGTCGCAAACAGCCCGCTCTACCGTGGGCGCGTTACAATCGACAGTATACAGATGGCTGTAACCAGGCTTGGCAACAAGTTGATACGCAATCTTATACTCAGTCTGGCCATGAAACAGATATTCCAAGCCACCTCTGACACTATGGATACCGCACTACGTACAGCCTGGGACCAGAGCGTTCAGGTCGCGGCCATCAGCCGGGCTCTATCCAAACAGATACCACACCTGTTACCAGAACAGGCCATGCTTGCTGGTCTGGTACACAACATCGGCATCCTACCAGTCCTGGTAATGGCTGAGAACCATCCTGATCTGGTGGAAGATGGTATCAAGTTAAGGAATATGGTTGACAAAGTCAGCCCATACATAGGTGAGAGCATCCTGAAAGAGTGGGGCTTTCCAGAGAATATGAGCAAAATTCCTCTGAACTTCCAAAATATTGAGTACGATGGTGGAGCAATCGCAGACTATGTGGATCTGGTGATCGTATCCAGACTTCAGACCCTACCACCAGAACACCATTTGGCGCAGGCAGATTGGAGCGTTATACCATCATTTTCCAAGATCGGTCTGGAGCCAGAAATAGAGGTGATCAATATTGACGGGGTATCTGAAGAGGTCGAAGAGGTATGTGGAATGCTACTCAGTTAACTGGCCGCTTAACTGATAATTTAGGGTACTGAGGCAGTATATCCCAGGCATCCCAGCTGTTAGCGGGAACATCCACCCCCACTAACTCGCCACTAAAAGTATTACCACAAGCACACCATCCACGCATGATTGAATAGGTGGCGTGCGGCATATTGCGTATCCAGGTTAGGAACCAAGCTCAGCAGTTGGTATTCATAACACAACTGCCGGCCGAACATCTCACACCATTATGTCTGTTTACGCAGCTCAGTTACGCTCTCTCCACCTATACCCCAATTATCAGTATCGACCTCATCTATCACCACAAAGGTTGTCTTAGGATTTTTCCCTAATACTTCCTGCAGCAATCCAGTCACCCCAGAGATCAGTTCTTGTTTTTGCTCCGTAGTCGCACCTTCTCTCGTAATCTTGATATTGACGTATGGCATGTTCACCCCACTTTTTTTTATATTTAACCAAGACAACAACTTCCGATATTATTAACCCTCCATCATTATAGGGCCGGGCTAATAAGTATGGCCAGACAAGAAAGGGCCGATCACCTATACGAGTGATCGGCCCCGCCTTGCTACAGTCGCTTCCTTGCAGTGCTTCCATGCTGTGCCATCCTGGCACTTATACGCTTCCATTAGGCTTCCAAACCGAGTGTCCGTAGATCCTTGGCATCCTGCCTACCTTGTAATGTAGTCTGAAGGCGCCTTACAGAAAATAGGATTTTACCCAACTGCTTGTAGGATTTATCGACAAAAGCAGAAGGTAGTTCTTTATTTCCAGCAGACCGTTTTCCAATGACCCCAATTAACTACAGCTATAATTTCCTTTTCATGTATGGAAAAAGTAACCACTATGAGCAATAATAGCGCCGGCGGACAGGCATTTTATTCCCAATAAATAACGTCAATCTTCTTAATTTACTGATGTAATTGCAAAAAAAAAACCTAGTGGTATTATCTGGGCATTTCAATAACATAGAGAAAGATGATAGAGTAATATTTACCCTCCCACTAAACAAGGACATTAATCGTTAACGGGATATTCATTGCTATATGGCACTGGAGGTGTTTTGTTTATGCGTGTGTTATCACAACAATTAGAAAGACCTGATTTTTGCTCATCTATGATGGCATGGCTGTTTTTTCTTGTCATCACGCTGCCATGTGCCCATGTGGCTGCAGAAGACAGCTATCTTGACCAGCTTGAGGCTGAATCAAAAAAACTTACAAACCGGCCTATACCGGCACCAGAAGCAAATTCAGCCAGTACCAGAGTGGAGAAGAGTGGCGCCGGGCTAAAAAAACAACCTACCGAAGGTAAATCACTTATTCCAAGCCCTGATTTTAAAAGCAATCTGGCTATGGTGGAGTTTGAAAATGAGTTGAAGAATCGATTTCTGGGGAGCTTCACCTTCTATAAAAAACTACCACAACCAAGCAAGGAAGAGGTCTACCACGGTTATCTAAATGGCAACTCTATTAAAGATACCAGAAAAATAATTATGAGCAGATTTCTCCATTCACGTTAGGGTGGATATCTCAAAGAGTTAGGAGTGGATGATGGTAACTACTAAAAGAATTAAAATATGGTTTATGCTGGTGCTGGCTACTGTCCTGACTTCTTCAGCGATTTTTGCTGCAGAAGAAGAGGCTGGAGACGGATCAAAATGGATCGGTCTTACAGCAAATAAACCATATCTACATGTGATACACAGTGGCAAAACCGTCAAGGTAGAGCGAATACAGGACCCCAACTACGAGTTACGTGGCTATTTTGCCAAGACATCACGACAATGCCCTCCCTTCTGTCTGCGACCCATGGAGGTAGATCCAAGGGTCAAAACGGTGGGAGAGATAGAAGTTTTCAATTTTATCGAAAAGCAACTACGTACTGACAAAGGATTGTTGGTTGATGCTCGCACTCCAAGTTGGCACCAGAAAGGTACCATTCCAGGCTCAGTTAATTACCCATTTACCACCCTATCCAAAGGAATCGATGATCTCGAGATGGAAGAGGCATTGGAGGAGTTTGGCGCTGTTAAACGGGAAGAGGTCAGCGCCTTCACTGGCTGGCTTGAAGACCAGGGGTTCTTTAACGGCGACATGAAAACGCGTGAATGGGATTTCAGCAATTGCAAAGAGTTGATTATTTGGTGCAATGGGCCAGCTTGCGGACAGTCCCCGCGCGCTATCAAAGGGCTTTTGGATGTCGGTTACCCTCCACAGAAACTATTCTATTATCGCGGCGGGATGCAAATGTGGCAGCTATTTAGTCTAACCACAGCTAACCCTGGATAGTAAGCTCACCACAGCCTGCCCGGTTTAACATCGATTAAACCGGACGGGAGATCTCCCATGCCTGTTTCGTTATAAATGTACGTATTGGAAATATGGCCGTTGCTTTGCTGACCCATAATCTCTAAACGGTCAATTCAAATCAATAGACAGAGAGTGACAAACCCAGATTCAACATAATGCTTCCACCCGCACCAACAGAGGTATTTTGAGCATCTACTCACCGCCAGAGGGAGTTACCCTTAGAGGTGTCGATACTGACTATTCACTACACTCCTGTACCAGCTTATTCCAACACAAACAAAAACGCCTGACTTCTCTAGAGAAATCAGGCGTTTATTTGGTCGGAGCGAAAGGATTCGAACCTTCGACCCCCACAACCCCATTGTGGTGCGCTACCAAGCTGCGCTACGCTCCGTAAGAGCGCGCATACTAGGCTTAGAAGCCATATATGTCAACGCTAATGTCTGTACTACCGTTTAAGAATATGCAGAATCTCTTCCAGTTCAGTCCGCAGTTGTTTGATGATTTCTTGGCTCTGATGGTAGTCCTCTTTCGCATCAGCACCGGTCAACTGCAGTCTTGCCCCACCAATGGTAAAACCCTGCTCATACAGCAGATTCCTGATCTGACGAATCATCAGCACGTCATGACGTTGATAATAACGTCTGTTTCCGCGTCTCTTGACTGGTTTTAGCTGGGGGAACTCTTGCTCCCAGTACCTCAATACATGGGGTTTCACCCCACAGAGTTCGCTTACCTCACCAATGGTGAAATAGCGTTTACCAGGTATAACCGGCAGATCAGCGGTACTGCTACTCGCTTCCAGCATAAGCCTCTACCCTCGCCTTTAGTTTCTGACCGGGACGAAATGTAACCACTCTACGTGCGGTAATAGGGATCTCCGCACCAGTTTTGGGATTACGCCCAGGCCGCTCACCCTTTTCCCTTAGGTCAAAATTACCAAAACCGGAAAGTTTAACCTGAGAACCTTGTTCTAATGCCAAACGTGTTCTGTTAAAGAACAGTTCAACCATCTCCTTGGCCTCACGTTTGTTCAGACCAAGCTCATCAAAGAGCCTTCCGGCCATATCGGCCTTGGTAAGTGCCATATTTCCTATTCTCTCAGTTGTCCGTCTAGTTTATCAGAGAGGGCATCAAGGATACGCCCCATCACACCCTCTGCATATTCATCTGTTAGATTGTGGGAAGTTTCCTGTAAAATCAAGCCCAAAGCGAGACTTTTTCGCCCAAAATCTATGTTTTTTCCAGTATAGACGTCAAAAAGCCTTATGTCTTGGAGAATTTCCGGGGCTACCTGTCTGATACAGTCTGCAACCTGGCTAAAACTGACCTCCTCATCCACCACTATGGATATATCTCTGCGGATGGATGGATACTTGGAAAGAGGGGTAAAGGCAGGGAGACCTCCACCGGTGAGCAGATCCAGGCGAATCTCAAACAGAAATGTATTTCCTGCCAGACCCAACCTATCCTCCAGCCGTGGGTGTAGCATGCCTATCCAGCCCACCGGTTCGCCACTGCGCATCACCCTGGCCGCCTGCCCCGGATGCAGCGATGGATGTTCACCAGGGATAAATTCAAAATCCTCTGGAGATCCGGTTAGACTCAAGATCGCCTCAAGATCCACCTTCAGATCAAAAAAATCCACCCCACGGACATCCTCCCCCCACTGCTCGGAGCTGATATCACCGGAGATAAGGCCGGCCAGCATGGGATCCTGCTGGATATCGGATGGCCGCATGACAAATCTCAGGCCTGACTCGAAGATCCTCACCCTGCCCTGTTGCCGGGACTGATTGTAGACCGCCGTCTGCAGCAGACCCGGCCAGAGAGTGGTGCGCATAATGGACATATCTGCCGATATGGGGTTCGCCAATTCCACCGTGTCGTGCTGTGGGTCCATCAGATCATGTAGCTCCTGACTGATGAAACTGTAGGTAATCACCTCCTGAAAACTGCGGTCTACCAGCAGCTCCTTGCACCGTTGCAGACTAAAGGCCATCTCGGGCTCACCCTGCATCACGGTGGCAGCGGCACTATGGTGGATCGGAATCTCGGTGTAACCGTAGATACGACCTATCTCCTCAATCAG
>JAAGZL010000016.1 GCA_024206335.1 Gammaproteobacteria bacterium | reverse complement strand
TCTCGGTTGTTTCACGAACCAAGGAGGAGGTCACCAATGAACCGTGCATGGCGGAGAACAGTGAACCACCGAACACACCAGCAACTCCCAGCATGTGGAAGGGGTGCATCAAGATGTTGTGCTCAGCCTGGAACACCAACATGTAGTTGAAGGTTCCAGAGATGCCCAAAGGCATGGCGTCAGAGAACGAACCCTGACCGAAGGGGTAAACCAGGAACACTGCAGATGCAGCAGCAACAGGTGCGCTGTATGCAACACAGATCCAAGGGCGCATGCCCAAGCGGTAGGAAAGTTCCCACTCACGTCCCATATAGGCGTAGATGCCGATCAGGAAGTGGAACACAACCAATTGGAAAGGACCGCCGTTGTAGAGCCACTCGTCGAGTGAGGCAGCTTCCCAGATTGGGTAGAAGTGCAAGCCAATGGCGTTGCTGGAAGGAACAACAGCACCAGAAATGATGTTGTTGCCATACATCAGTGAACCTGCAACAGGCTCGCGGATGCCGTCGATGTCAACCGGAGGTGCGGCGATGAAAGCGACGATGAAGCAGGTGGTTGCGGCAAGCAGTGTGGGGATCATCAACACACCGAACCAACCGACATAAAGACGGTTGTTGGTGGAGGTGACCCACTCACAGAACTGCTGCCAACCGTTAGCGCCGGAGCGCTGCTGGATGGTGGTAGTCATGAGAACGGATAAAGATGCCTTAGTGGGCAAGCCCATGAGGCGAAAGAAGACTGGAAACATCCAGTGCACAAAATTTAATTGAGTTGTGTTGCTTTGTGTTGCCTCTGAGATTGCGGCTCGTCATCACGCCCATAAGCTCAGCTAATCAACGGCCTTAACTCTGGTGTGCTCATACCGTTAAGGGAATGAAAGCAAGTCGTCGCTTATTTCTACAACTGTTCGTCACGACGGCAGTGAGCCGGTGCTTGCTTGATGCCGTTCAAGCAACATCTCAGCAAACAGCGGCCAATTACACAGCGTTCGAATCTCCAACCGCTAGCGAGCGAGGAGATCTACGCCTTGCCTTAATCAGTGATCTCAACGGACCTTATGGGTCAACCCGCTACAGCCCAACCGTGGCAACAGGACTTGATCTGCTGTCTGAGCTGAAACCAGATCTGGTGCTTTGCGCAGGAGACATGGTGGCCGGCCAGAAGCTCAGCCTGACGGATTTTCAGCTTGAGGCGATGTGGAACAGCTTCCAATCCGCGGTTCTCAATCCCCTCCTTCAAAAAGGGATTGGAATGATCCCAGCGATGGGTAACCACGACGCGTCCAGTCAAACAACAGGCTCGCGCTACGTTTTTGCAAGAGAACGCCATCAGGCGGAGACCTTTTGGGGCCGTCAGAAGAGCAGGCTTGGGCTCGAGTTCATCGATGCGAATCAGTATCCCTTTCAGTTCAGCGTTAAACAACCTGGATTGTTCGTGGTCGTGATTGACGCCTCCTCCGCCACTGTCGATCAGGGTCAACAGCGCTGGCTTGAGCAAGCACTGGCTTCAAAGTCCAGATCCCCAGACGATTTCTGTGTGGTGATGGGACATCTCCCACTGACCGCCATCAGTGTTGGTAGGGATCGTGCCGGTGAGTGCATCGAAGACGCCACAAAACTCACCGATTTGATGCAACAACATCACGTAGATCTCTATCTCTCAGGACATCACCATGCCTGGTACCCCGGCGAACTGAAGGGACAGCGCGTACTCAGTCTTGGTGCAATGGGAAACGGACCGCGTCGGTTGTTGGGGACGCAACGCACATCGGATCCAAGCCTCACACTGCTTGATCTTTTTCAAGACAAGAAGGCAGTTCGTGAAACCACATTCAGCTTGAAAACATTGGAGCCCATCCGCCTCGACTCCCTACCAAAGCAATTGAGCGGAAAGTCGTTTCCAACCTTGGATCGGCGTGACATCCACTGGTCCTATGGCACTTAAAGACGCTTCCTTTCTTGAAGACTCTGCATCTCCTTGCAGCTCTTAGCCCTACAAAAAAGCCCCCGCCTTTCGGCGGGAGCTTCCTCGTTCAGTTGATCTGAACTTTGGTTGGTTTCCAGATCAACCGATTGCAGGTGCTTGAAGGGCCACAGGTGTGGACTCAACAGTTGCCAGGTCGAGGGGGAAGTTATGAGCGTTGCGCTCGTGCATCACTTCCATGCCGAGGCCGGCACGGTTCACCATGTCGGCCCAGGTGTTCAGGACGCGGCCCTGACTATCAAGGATTGACTGGTTGAAGTTGA
>JAAGZL010000118.1 GCA_024206335.1 Gammaproteobacteria bacterium | reverse complement strand
GGCTGAGTTCGTCCACCGCACCCAGAATGGCCTGCTGCATCTGTTCATCCCGCTCGCTACTGCCCTCCTCCTCCGGTGGGCGGTAGCGCAGCTCCACCGGATAGGTACGACCGGATACGTTGATGATGGGCACGCCACCAAACTGCTGGGCAAAGTGCTCCGGATCGATGGTGGCCGAGGTGATGATCAGCTTCAGATCCCGGCGTTTAGGCAGGAGCTGTTGCAGGTAGCCCAACAGAAAATCGATATTCAGACTACGTTCATGGGCCTCATCGATTATCAGGGTGTCATACTCGTTCAGATAGGGATCCTTCTGGATCTCTGCCAGCAGCATGCCATCGGTCATCAGCTTGATATGGCTGTCGGGGCTTACATGGTCGTGGAAGCGCACCTTGTAGCCCACACTGGTGCCGAGTTCACGACCCAGCTCCTTGGAGATGCGGCCAGCCAAGGTACGTGCGGCGATGCGCCTGGGCTGGGTATGGCCAATACGTCCAAACACACCACGCCCCAGGCTCAGGCAGATCTTGGGCAGCTGGGTGGATTTACCTGAGCCGGTCTCTCCACAGATAATCACCACCTGATTGGATTCGATTAGGCCAGAGATCTCCTCCCAACACCCGGATATAGGCAACTCCGGTGGAAAGCTGGGCTGTGGTAGCAGGCTTAATCTGCGTTCAGCCCGCTGCCTTGACTCTTCGATCTGCCGCAGCAGCCGCGCCACGTCATCCTCAATCTGCTGATTTTTCCCGGCCTTGCGTTTCAGCGCACGCAGACGCCCCCGAAAGACATGTCGATCAGACAGCAGGCAGTGTTCGATATCACTGAGTAATGGGAGAGATTGCGGCTTCACAATAGTGGACCATACGGAAAGTAAGGGCATGCTACATGAATAGTGGTGGTTATTGAATTATGAAACAGAACTGTAATACCAGGCCGAAGCCTATATGTGGATTAGTTTATTTAATGACAGCGCCTTTTGTAACATACTAATTATTATATATTTTTAATATTGACCTATTTAATGCTTCATTTTAATCCTTCTAATGGTTATTATTAATCTTTCTAATGTTTATCTTGAGTGCATTATGGCTTCTTCACCTTCACCGCCCTATTACAAGCAAAATCGCCTTAAACAACTCCGGGCCTTCTGCAACGCCGCCCAGACCGAGAGTGTCAGTGAAGCGGCGGAACGCCTGTTTCTGAGCCAGCCTACAGTTTCACTACAGATTCAGGCCCTGGAGCGTGAATTTGAGACCATGCTGTTCGAACGGCGCGGGCCCAAGATCCGCCTTACCCCCGAGGGCAAGACCCTGTACAAACTGGCTCAACCACTGATCCAGGGGATCGACGGTCTGCATGAAACCTTTATCGCCAAGTGCGGATCTCTGGATTCTGGTGAACTGAATATTGCCGCTGGTGAATCCACGATCCTGTACGTGCTCCCGGATATCATGACTGCATTCACGGCCAAATACCCCAAGATCAGGATCAAACTGCAGAATGTCCCTGGGCGTGATGGTATGAACATGATCCGCGGGGATCAGGTAGATTTTGCCGTGGGTTCCATGTCGGAACTGGCGGACGATATCTTCTATCACCCTATCGTCTCTTATAAGACGGTTCTGATTGCACCGTTAGACCACCCTCTGGCCAATAAAAAAGAGGAGGTCACCCTGCAGGACATCAGCCCGCATGGGATGATCCTACCCCCCCACCACCTAAGTACCTGGCGCATGGTGGACCTGGTGTTTAAACAGCACAACCTCAACTACCGGGTCAATCTTGAGGCCGGTGGCTGGGAGGTAATCAAGAAGTACGTGGAACAGGGTATGGGGATTTCCATCGTCTCCGATGTCTGCCTCAACGGCGATGAAAAACTGGTTCGCATCCCGCTGGATCAATATTTCCCAGACCGCGGTTACGGTGTGGTAATGCGGCGCGGCAAGTTCCTCTCACCCCAGTCCAAACGTTTTATTGAGATGATGTCCCCTGATTTTTTTGAAGCAAGCGATCTAGCCGACCAGGAGGGGGCCAAGTCCTGAACCATCCCCAACCATGTTCTCTGCTAAAGGTAACCGCCTTCCAGGACTGATGCCTCTGCTACTGCTAACCACACTGCTCTGCTTTGTGGTCGGCATAGTCCTGCCCCGCCTGACCGCCATTACTCCATCGGCACCGCTGCATCTGATCCTGGCGTTGGGAATAATGCCACTGATCTTCGGGGCCATGATCTACTTCGTACCGGTGCTAACCAGAAGCGGTTCGCCCGAACCCAAGGTGTTGTTGAGTATCTATGGAGCCATGCTGGCTGGCGTCATCCTTACAACCAGCCTGCTTCTGATTTTCAAACTCTACCTGCTGGCGGCAGTGATCGCCCTGCTGGCGGTAGCGGGCCTCTCTTACTGGATGCAGCAACGCGCCCGGCAGTCCTTCGGTTCCCCTCACCCCGGACTGCTCTGGTATCGGCTGGCGCTGCTGCTACTGGGAGCGGCCCTGGTTGCAATCATCCTCGCATCTCTCTGGCCGCAGCAGTGGCTGAACCTGCGTAGACTCCATCTGCATCTGAACATTCTCGGGTTTGTTGGCCTCACCGCCCTGGGAACCCTGCGCGTATTGTTACCTACCGTCGGCAGCTTTCAGGATATGAATGCCGGACCCTGGCTGATGCACGAGTGGCGTCTGCTGTTTGCTGGAACCCTCCTGATAGCGGTCGGGGCCGCATGGTTTCCACCCATCACCCTAGCTGGATTACTCCTCTGGCTTATCCCACTGGGAAGGCTGGCCTATGGGCTGCTATGGCTGAAGCGCCGGAAACTATGGCTAGCTGATGGTGCAGCACCATCCCTTGCCACCGCCAGCATCGGGTTGATCATTTCCCTGCTCCTGGGTGCGGCACATGGGTTGGGGTGGCTGGCAACCACTCATATGTCAGAGCTGTTTATCCTGATGTTTCTTATGCCTCTGGTGTCCGGGGCTGCCACCCACCTGCTACCCCTGTGGCTATGGCCGGGGGCGCAGACAGAGCAACAAAACCGCTCCCGCACCACCCTGGGGCGTTTCGCCCTGATTCGCAGTATGCTGTTCCAACTCAGTGGGATGTTGCTTATTTTTGACCTGCCATGGTCATGGCTTCCGGCCATGGTTGCCATGGCACAGTTCCTGTCCGTTGCCCTGTGGCAGACAACCAACAAGGCAGTGGTTCAGGAATAATCCCCATTAGTTACCAAGGGGAAATACCAGCTCCAACTCCTTGTCCTTGAGCAGGAGCTTCTTTCTAAACAGTACCAGCCTCACCTCATCTCCAGGCGAAGCATCCAGCAACATCAGCTTGAGATCGGTAACGCTCTTTATCATGCTACCGTTGATGCTGCGAATCATGTCACCCTTTTCTACCCCAGCCTTCTTGGCCGCACCCTCTGGCACCAGGCTGTCCACCTTGACACCATCCTTGGTCTGACCCAGATATATCCCCATAAGGCCAGGTGCGGGCAGGGTTTCACCCCCATCATGCACCAGAAAATCACCCACCTTTGGGGTCGGTTTGAAATCACCAGCTGGCAGTATGATGGCCCGCTCACCCGGCACCCTTCTACTCACCCGTTGCGGAATACCAGCCCCATACATCAGATGACCACTCCCGGCCAGCACCACCAGTTGTCGCTTTGGGTATGACTTCAGATATTCTGCTGCCCGTTCCGCCATGCCCTCATCCCACAACAGCTGCACCTGTTGGAAACGCTCAAACCCCTTCTTGTCATTATGCGCATGTTTTTCATATATCCCTTTCAATCGCTCATGATAGGCCTGATCAGAGTAGTCGATCTCTGCTGGTATCTTTGCCCTATCCTCCTCGGACAGCCCATCAAAACCAGACTCTGACACCTTGCCTACGATCTCCTTGGAGAGATTCAGGGCAACCACTGGTATCCGGTGTTTACGAGCAAAGGTGAGTATGGGCCGATAGAGACGGTAATCAAACCTCCAACGTTCCATCCACTCAGTTTCGCGAATCAACCCCTTTTCATCCAGGTCACCCTTTATGTAGCGATCCACAACACCCTGAAACGGCTGCTGAAACTGCTCCATGCCGATGGCAATATCTGGATTGATTGCATGCAGACGTTGGACTATCTCCAACTGCGTCAGGTGATCGGCGTAGTCATCGTGGGTCTCGCCCACATATATGACCCGGGAAGAAGAGACCATGGAGACAACCATGCCCAGATCCAGTTCAGAGCTCAGATCCAGTGCCTTGCGTTGTGCAATCTTCTGCTCACTCATGGTCTGGTCAAGGTGCTGTTTGTACAGTCTGGTGGCCTGGCAGGCAATACTGGACTGAAACAGCAGTATTACGGCCAGAAGCTTTACGCCTCGCGGATAATTCATGAAACCCTTCGTTACGATTAATTAAAACCGGTTGGTACGGACCATTGTTTGCAACCAACTCAACCGATAATACTCCGTGTTTTTTTGTATCACTGAGATTGTTATCTAAACAACCATTCGGCTAGTATAAGGCACAACAGTTACGAATCACTCAGTACTCAACCAAAAGGATTATATTGCGTATGAGTCAGTTTACACGGGTTAGATGGCGTTTTCTTTTATTAGTTCTGTTCTGCCACACTGCAATAGCAGCCACACCAATACACCATCAACTCGACGTTACTCTGGAACCAGAAAGCGGCCACATCGAGGCAGAAGATGTCATTACCCTGCCTGAGGCGGTAACCACGCTGATGTTTGATCTACATGCCGGCCTGGAGTTACAGCTACTCACCCCTGAAGCCAGGATCATAAAAAAAACCAACCGGCGATCCTCTGTCCCAATAAAACGATACAAGATCAAACTACCCACCACACAAAACAGCCTCCGGGTAGCATACTCCGGCAAGATTCAACATAAACTTGAGGACCACTCCCAAGACTATAGCGGCGGCCGGTCAACCAGCCTTGGAATCATCTCTGATCAGGGGGTGTTTCTCAGCATCTCCAGTTACTGGTTCCCGGTAATAGCTGACAGTCAGGTGAGCTTTAGCCTGCACACCACTCTGCCAGAAGGGTGGCACAGCATCAGCCAGGGCAGTGGCAGCACGGCAACCGGCTGGAGCGAGACCGCGCCCCAGGATGACATCTATCTGATCGCCGGGAAGTATCACATTTTCACCCACCCCACAGATGTAGCTGAGACCCAGGTCTACCTGAGACAACCAGACCAGGCGGTGGCAGAACGCTACCTGCAGGCGACAGAGAGTTATCTAAAGCTGTTCAGCAAACTCCTGGGGCCATACCCATACTCAAAGTTCGCCCTGGTGGAAAACTTCTGGGAGAGCGGCTACGGCATGCCATCGTTCACCCTGCTCGGCCCCAAGGTTATTCGCCTCCCATTTATCCTGCATAGCTCCTACCCCCATGAGATCCTGCACAACTGGTGGGGCAACGGCGTATTTATTGACTACACCAAGGGCAACTGGAGTGAGGGTCTCACCACCTATCTAGCCGATCACATGATCCGGGAACAGCAGGGACAGGGCTCTGCCTATCGACGCGACGCCCTGCAGAATTATGTTGATTACGTAACCAAAAAGAAAGATTTTTCCCTGCACAAGTTCCGTGGACATCAGGGGCAGGCCAGCCAGGCCATTGGTTACGGCAAGGCCCTGATGTTTTTCCATATGCTGAGGATACAGCTTGGGGATGAGACATTTCTGAATGGTATACGCCAATTCTATTTAGGAAACCTGTATCAGAACGCCTCATACAGTGATCTGCAGCAGGCCCTGGAAAAAACATCTGGCCAAGATCTTTCCACCGAGTTCAAACAGTGGACCAGACGCAAAGGGGCGCCGGCACTGGAGATAGCAGAACACGATTTAAAGGCCACGGATGATGGCTTTGAGTTTAGGTATCTCCTACGCCAGACTCAGAAAGGAGCACCGTACAAACTACAGGTTCCGGTCTACATCCAATCAGAGGATGGAGCAGAGCTGATACAGCAGACAATAACCATGACCAAACGTGAAATGGTGGTTAAGGTACCCATGAAACAACGTCCAGTGGCCATAAACGTAGACCCACTGTTTGATATATTCCGGCGTTTGAATCCAGGTGAAATACCCAGCTCACTGGGGCAGCTGTTTAGCAGCCACAGAAGCATGGTTATCCTGCCATCCAACGCCGAACCCGAGATACGGACAGCCTATAAGGAGATGGCTAATGGCTGGCGGAAACGGGAAAAACGGATGAAAGTAGTATGGGACAACAACATCAGAGTTGTGCCAAAAAACCGCATGCTATGGGTGCTTGGCAGAGAGAACCTGCTGCTGGATGAGTTCCGGAAAGCCGCAACCGGCCTGCCCATGGCGTTTAACGATGACAGCGTGGAGATCGGTGGCAAGCAAATCTCCCTAGACCAGCACAGCGTGGTGCTTACCAGCCGCAGACCCAAGACCATCGGCTGGCTGCATGGACACTCAGCGGCCGCCATATCCGGTCTGGCCCGAAAGATTCCGCACTATGGAAAATATAGCTATCTCGCCTTTAGCGGCGACAATCCAGACAATATCCTGAAGGGCCAGTGGCCCACAGAAAATTCAGATCTGCAATATCGACTACAGAAAAACAGCAAAATCCTGAACCCGCCTGAGCATCAGCCCTTGAGTGGGCCAATCATGTAGCTGAATCAGGGCAGATCGCTCTTCTGGAACAGGTAATAACCAAGACCAGCGGCTGCGGTTCCAATGAGTACCGGATATACCAGGGCATAGATGATATACCCTACCTGCCCAAACGTATCCAGGATCACATAGGCCGAAGGCCCCAGCAGTACCAGCTGCGGATCGAACAGGATCATGGTTGCAGTACGAAACACCTGCATGGGATTTGCCAAGGCAATGGCCACAGCGGTCTCTGCCGGCAGATGCTCCTGAATCAAGATTCCCAGCAGGATAAGGTCCAGGAACAGCAACAACACCAACCACACCACAAACGCCGCCCCCTGCGCCACATCCGAGGAACGGGCAATGGTTGATATCAACATCCCAATACCAAGAAAACACCAGGCCAGAGACATCAACAGGGCGGTGTAATACCCAAACATGGTCCAAGGAATCTCAACCCCTTTTATCGACCCCCAGACCGTGGCGCCAACCATGGCAATCATCACCGGAAGGAATACCATGGCAAAACGACCGATGATCTTGCCCCAAAACCAGGAACTAAGGGATATGGGAAGAGAGAGCAGATATTCAAAGACTCCAGCCTCCCGATCTCCGGCCACCGAACGCACCGTGGTTATCAGAACAAATATGGGCAGTATAGCCATGGTTAGCTGAATGTAGGTAAGCAGCAACCTGGAAAGTCCGGTGAATCCCATAATGCGGGACTCGGCCAGGCCATAGGCGAATAGCAGTACCACCAGACCACCAAACACGGTGGTATAGACCATAAACCAGCGGGCCCGAACGGACTCCACGATATCAGCATACGCTGTAAGCCAGAGATGTCTCATAATTTAACCAATCAATTTGTAGGTTAGGCCACGCCTCACCATCTATTCATCCATACGGGGGCTAGCGCCTATTTTCCCGTTCCCGCGCCTGCTCCTTCAGCCGATCCAGCAGATGCACTCCATGGATATCAAAACGCTCCTCCACCTGCCTTATATGTATCTTTGCCTGCTCAAAATTCAGGCCACCCTTCGCAGGCTCAGGCTGAGCACTCAGCCCATACTCCATGGGTGTAATATTCCCCTTAACATAGGTGGCCTTTCTGGCATCTATCCAACTACCGTCACGATGATCGGTAACCCAGATCTCGGTGGTTGGATCATCCTTCCAGGATTTATCCTCCAGCCACAGGGTAGCGCATCCAATATCGTCAAAATACAACACTCGCGAGCGTTTACCCAGGGGAACCCAACGCACCTGAGCTGAGTGTTTTTTGTCACTCAAAACCATGCGGCAACGCTCACAGGCGTCCCGGTCCCATTTGACCTGTTTTGGCCCAGTATCCGGTTCACCGGTACAAGCGCTCAGTAACATTGCAAAGAGCGTGCATACGATCAGATACAGGAACCTCTGAGCGCTGTTCAGCATCTGCCTCAGGTCGCCTCATCCATCTTGATACCTGCCAGCAGGGCAGCATACCGGGAGAGCACCCCAAGGAAACGCAGACGATCCGGACCCGGCACAAAGCCCTCCCATACCAGGCCATCCTCGGAACCGGTAAAACCCCACTCACGAATGGTCTTGGCAAAGGCATTCTCAGATCTGATCAGGCGTACCTGGCAGTGCAGGCGACTGGAGAGCTCTACCAGATCTGCCACCCGGTCATCCAGCACCACGTTACCCTGATCCAGCTCGATTACCCGATTCACCAGGGGGGCCACCTCATCCAGGCGATGGCTGGAGATCAACATCACCGCCTGCTCCTGTTTCTCGGCCAGCAGCTGGAAAAAAACATGTCGGGCTTCAGGATCCAGATTTGCCGCTGGCTCATCCATTACCAACAGCTCACTGTCCCGACCCAGGGCGATGGCAATCAACAACTTCTGCTTCTGTCCACCAGAGAGCTTCACGAAGGGTTGGTGGCGAAACTGATCCACATCGAAACCGATGCGGTCTGCCACCTGCTCCATACGCTTAAGATCCGCTCCACATAGACTGGCAGAAAATCGTAGCAGCTGTCCAACCGGCATCTTCAATGGAGGCGGGAGCTGAGGTACAAAACCAACCTTGGACAGGACCTCACGCCGATGCAGACGCGGATCCATTCCATCGACACTTACCTTACCATCACAGGTATATTCACCCAGCAGGCAACGAATCAGGGTGGTTTTGCCGGCCCCATTGGAACCCACAAGTGCCACCCGGTGGCCGCGTTCAATATCCAGCTCAACGCCCTTCAACACCTGGTTACGGCGAAAGCTCTTGCTTGTTTTTTCAAATCTGATCATTTAATGGTTTTCTATCTTATCCCGAGTCACAATGGAGCCGGAGGCAAACTCTCTCAACCTATCGGCTCTGTAATCACACCAACTAACTTCTACCCCTTAGCGAGTTGCAGGTTACTACTATCAGTTCTTCAGATGCTTGCCAAGACCCTTGAGCTCAAACCTCAGGGAGCCGGTGGGGCATACATCCACACACAGACCACAACGGGTACAATCGGCTCCAACATCCTGTTCCACACCAGGCGAACGCCCCTTTGTAGTCATACTAAGCACGTGAGGCACCAGACACACCTTGCGACAATCACCCTCATGGTGGCAATCCTTCAGGTTGTGTACTACTCGTAACGGTGAAATAGAGCCAACCACACCGTATGTGATCCCGATAGGACAGACATAGCGACACCAAAGACGTCTGGAGTAGAACACCTCTATCAACAGCAGAAGACCCACCCAGATCAACGCGAGTCCAGGGCCATAGATTATGGCGCGGCTCAGGATACCAGTTGGTGAGATAGTCTCAAATACCGTATAGCCGGTAACAAAGGCAAGTAGGGCAAAGATTATATAGAGTACGCTACGCACACCCCTCTTGAATGGATGATCCCGCACAATCTTCTTTTTTGCCAGCCACAGATGCAGGGCTTCCGTCCACTCAGCCACCAGATGATAGGGGCAGACCCAGGAGCAGAAGGTACGCCCACCCAACAGCAACCAGAGAATAAAGATAGTTACGGTTCCAATAACCAGATTTAACACCACATACTTGTAGGCCAGCATCACCTGCAGGGCAGAGTTCAGGTCCGCCATATGAAATCCGACAAAACGTGATGCCGTAAGGGCACCCTCCAACAGCTGCACATCAAAATAGAATGAGGCCAGAAACAGGAAGTTAACCAGGATCAGGGTGATCCAGCGCCGGTTGCGCCATTTATGCGGGGATGGTTTCTCAGCAGCCTGCGCATAGATCCTCTCAAACTCCGCCTTATTAAACGGATTCTGCTTTTTATATACATGGATCTCTTTGGCCTCGGGGGTTATCTCTTCAGCCGCAGGCCTTTTTGGTGCTGCTCCAAACAGGACACGTAGGGATTCGCTAATATAACTCATGATAACCTCACACGCTGTCCGTAGTTTTGTCGATATCGATCACGATGGCAGTCGGCTCAACCGGGCAAATCATCTCGCACACCCCGCAACCAACACACCCATCCTTGATCATCGGTATCATGCGTTTCACCCCGTCATTGCCCTCCATAGGCTCCAGGGCAATGGCATGTACCGGCGGACACTCGTTACCATACTTCTCCGCAACCCGTTCTATCTTTGAGTCTGTCTTCTTGGCAGCCTCTTCGGCACACTGGGTTATCCTGATCTCAATTGGGCACTGACGCACACAGAGATCACATAGTTCCAGGTCATATTCATACTCTGCCACCTTGATGGGATTCCAGCGATCCACTTCGTCGTAACGTAACAGCCCATCAAATTCTGCCCCCCTTGCCACCCCTTTAAAACCCTTGCCCTGTACCGCCAGGCAGGCCTGAGGACGAGACAGCCGGGCAAAGCCCATCCTGGTATCGGCAGGATAATCCAGATCATGGGTCAGGGCACCGGTGGGGCAGGCCAATACACACTGAAGCCCATCACAGGAGAAGTCGCAGGCCTGTGCTCTGGCATCAATGTATGGCACACCGATACCAAAACCATCAGTTATATCCGCCAGCTTGATTGCCTTCACCGGACACACCTGGACACACTGCCCACACTTGATACAGGATGCGAAAAACTCCTGTTCATCGAATGGTGTCTTGATAGCACCGGGAGGGCGCAGGCGCAGGGTATTGCCCTGGACCACCGGCCAGAATCCCAACATAGAAGTGCCTACCGCACCCGCAGCCAGTGCCGTGGAACGCAGAAACTGCCTACGACTCTGATCTTTTCTACGCTTGGAAGGTGTTGGCTTACCACTCTTTTTAACAATTTTCTCTTGATCTGACTCAGTCACTCTACTGCCTCCGCTGACATCAGTGGTTTTACATCCCGCAACACCATATCTGGTGAGGAGAAGGGGGCCAGGCGTTCCAAAAAGTCCAATACTTCCAATACCGGAGAGCCCTTAAAAAAGCGGGTGGACGGAACATCCATCCAGATCCGATCAGCATATCCATACAACTCATACGGGGAGTCGCCTATCCCATCCCCGTCTTGGTCAAAACCCTCATAATCATCCCAGTGATTTCCGGTCCATTCATTTCTCTTGGCGGTCTTGGATCCGGCCACAGCAACCTGGGTGATATTACCCTTAAACCGGTTACGTTTAAAAACATTACCCTTCCAATCATTCAGAAACAGGACACCAATCCCACTAAATGCAACCACGTTATCCTCTATGCGGTTTATTGTATCGGGCTGAAATGGGGAGACATCCAGATACAGGCCGGTGGCACAGTACAACACCTGGTTCCCGGCAACCACTACATCTGAGGTTTCCTTGAAACCGATACCCATCCCGGTGGCGCCAGTGGCGTGGGCAATATAGTTGTCCTTAATCACCACTCCATCACTGTACATTACGAAGATACCGATCGAGTTATCCTCAAAATGGTTATTGATTACTTCATTATATTGCGAGTACATAAAATGCAGGGAGTAACGGCCACCTCGGGCATCGTTGCCTGAGATCAGATTATCCCTAGAGTACCAGACCACAATATCCCTGGAGTTACGAACGTGGTTATCTAAGATCTTGTTGTTGAAGCTGTACCATAGTCGTATGGCGTCACCACGCATACCCAGATCATCCGCCTTGGAGCTGATCTTGTTGCGACGAACGATATTGAATTCTGCCTGTCCCAGGTCGATACCGAACAGGGTATCGTCAATGACATTATCCTTGATCACATTAAAGTTGCCACGCACCTGCACCCCGGAATCGATATCATTATGGGATTCACCGGAATTAGTCAGGTGCAGATTTTTCAGAGTGGCGCCATCGGTATCCAAAAAGATAACCGAGCCCTTACCACCTGCATCAATGGTCACCTTACCGCGACCATCAATAGTTATAGATTTCTCTATGACTACTGGACCAGAGTAAGTACCAGGCGGTGGAGTCAGAACATCGTTCGGCTTGGCCGCATCTACCAGTTCCTGGAATGATGGGTAGTCTCCAGCCCAACCGCTGGCAATATTCATAACAAATAGCAGCAGCACGGCCACAAACGGCCAAGGACCGAGGGTTAAAAAATGAGACTGCCTCATCTCACACTCCGCCTTCGGCCCGCAAACATATTAGCAATAAGCATATTAAACAATTTAGTATATCTACAGGGTACGCATCCCTGCTACGGGCTTCACTCTCTATACTGCATCTTCCTTATCAGAGCAGCAACAGCCAGTACCAGTGAACAAACTATCATTATACCAAACCCGGAAGATGGATAGGAGTGGGTGGAAAACTGAGCCACCTTACCAACCCCAAACACCGTAGGCATAAACGGCTTTACCGAAAAGGCACCCATATCATTCAGTGTATGGCCATACCACCAGAGCCATGCGGAGTAGTCAATCAAAAAGAACAGTGGCAGGGCCATCGGCACCATTATCAACAGCCAGTAAAGCAGGCCACTATTTTTACGTGCCCCATAGAGCAGTAGCAGCATGGCACCAATGAGGCCTGCAAATACTACATTCACGGCCAACTTTAGTTTTTTAACCATGGGCTTGATCTCAGCCGGGTTATTGAAATAGCGCCCAAGGCTCTTGGCGTAGTGCCAGGACATCACCTGGAAGCTGCTGCCATTCCATGGGCCCTCCGCCTGCCCCTTCTCCTGATCCCTGTCGTAGGTCTCTCTGATCTGCTGGATCAGATACACCTTATCGGACCCGGACCGTGCCTCCGCCATCTCAGCCCTCTCTTTTTCCGACGGCAGCACAACCTCCACCCCGGAATCTTCCAGGGACTGTTTAACAGCACCAACAATGCCACCAATAACAATCTCGGGCTCCTTGGTTTCACTGGATGCATCTTGGTCCAACGAAGTGATAAGTGCGTGCACATACCCCTCATTCTGGAGATTGAATCCGTCATCTCCGTACATAGTGAGATACATCCAGGCCACAATCCCGGCAAAACCAACCCCCATGATTGCCATACGCAGCTTGGGATGGGTACATACAAAACCGAGCAGCATCACCACCAGTAAAACCATCAGAAACTGGCCAAAAGCCCGCTCAACTGGCCCACCTGCTGCAATCGGGTACATGCCCACATAGTGATTGATGGTGTCCATCTCATGAACACAATCAAGTGCCACATCTTCTGTTATCTCTTCCTTTTCCACCTTCTGGCAACCATTGAAAACGCCATTCATATGAAAATGGATACGAACACCATTTGGAAAGGCCTCTTCCGGGTAGTTGGGTGCGGTCAGAGAGACCCACCAGACCGGGGTGTAAAATATAACTGCAAGTAGACCTACAGCGAGCAGAGAGAGTATTGCGATTTGGAGAGTTTGCTTGTTTTTCATAATCACTGACATATTGCTTGGTCCCCATAGAGAACTTAAGCCGCCTCTGAACGAAGCGCCCTAGGTGACTCCAGGGGAAGTGTATGGGAAAGCCTATACCGGATTTTCCAGGTATCCGGTACAGGTTGTCATTGATTAATCGTAATCAGGATTCAGCCAATCCTTGGATGGAGCAAGATCCTTGGCAGGAACTTTCTGACGGGAAACATAATTTACGACCATCGCCATATCCTTGTCGGTGAAACCCTTGATCTGTTTTACCATGTCCGGGTTCGCATTACGGCGTTTGCCATCACGAATCCACTCAAACTGACGCAGCATATAGGCATAGTGCTGGCCATGGATCTTGGGATAAAACTTGCCATTGTCGCCTTGGCCATTATCACCATGACACTCGACGCAGTTATCGGCGTACAACTTCTTGCCCTGCTCAAATTCCGGCGTACCTTCGGCCCAGGTGCCTTTGCCATTATCCGGATTCATCGGCAGCTTGGAGATATAATCGCAGACATCAGCAACCAGTTGGGAAGGCTTCATCTCGCCTGCATGATAACCAGCCACCGCCAGGATCTGCTCATCCAGGGCAAATGGGTACATGGTGGGGTTGTCACGGTTCTTACCACGGATATCGGCCAACTGTTTGATCAGTACATCCTTATGCTGTCCGGCCAACTGAGGAAAGGTGCCATCCTTCAGACCCCAGCCTTCCAGCAGATGACAGGCAGAGCACACTTCATAAACAATAATACCGCGCGGTTTGTCTGGTGTCAGAGTCATTGCCTCGCTCTTTTCACCACCAGCTTTATTCCAGTCTTTGATATCCGTTACCTGGGCATCATTCTCACCAGCAAAGCTACTGCCGGAAACCGCCAAACCCAAGGCCAGCGAAAGGGTTGTCAATACAGATTTAACTCTCATTCCAAATTTCTCCTGTTCCCCTGTATCGGGGCACAAACACGATTGATATTCACCCGGCCGAGGTCACCGATTTTGGCCTGTCCGGAAATTCACTTCCACCTGTCAGCTAGGCCTGTCACAGGGAAACAGGTGTGATCTTTGATACACATCAAACTTCCCTCAGTAACAAGGCGCCCCGATAATAATCTTCACGGGGTTGTTAGACCGTTTAACTACAGAGATCCAAGCCAGTCAGCAATCGCACTCATCTCGGCATCCGAGACCAGACCCATAACACCCTTCATGGCGGCGGTTTGCCCATTATTGCGTTTGCCGCTTTTGATATCCTTCATCTGGTTTAATGCATAATCGGCATTCTGTCCGGCCAGCGTGGGGTACATAGGCATAAGCGGGCTCTTTGCATCCTTACCATGACACGACCAGCATGTCTTGGCCTTATAGAGAGCGGCGCCGTCAGCTGCCAGAACCGTGCCTGATACGCCCAGAAAGAGCATGGCGGCGCCCATCAGCACCAGAAAATTCTTTAATTTCAACATGACTCAACTTCTCCAATCGATTTAAATTCTTTGATACTCAAGGGGATAATTGTGCAATCAACACCGGGAGTCTACATCATTTTACATTGATATTCATTACTCTGACCAGCGTAAAGGTAACCGTAGATCACACAAAAAAATGGGGGAGCGGGTCCATTCGGAACCCACTCCCCCATTCTGGTCAGATCTACCTCTCGGCAGTATTACTTCGCGACTTTCTTCGCATCATGCTCTTCAAGGTAGGTTTTGGCGCGCAGACCAATATCTGCTGCCTTGACCTGATACTGCCACCATTGACCAGCCCATAGGGTACTGTTCTGGTAGTCTTTCTTGGCAGCATAACCCTCGGACTTCTTCTTAGCCCCGTCAGCAAAACCGAGCTGTTCGGTGGCATCCTCTACCAAGGCAACAACCTCTGGGAAATCCTTGTAGTTGTGACTGGTAATGAAGCCCACCACCGAGTTGATCACGGCTTGGGTATCGACGTTGGTCTTAACCTGCTTGTCATAGTCAGCCTTGGTGTACTGCTGCCCTTCCTGAATGGCTCCAGCCTTGGCCTTATACCCCTTCGGCTTAACCAGCAGGTAGCCCTGCATCTCCAGATGGAGGGCAGAACAGAACTCGGTGCAGTAGTAGGGATAGACACCGGCCTTATCGGCTACAAAGGTGGTAGAGACCGTCTTGCCCGGTTCAATCGAAAGGTTGACACTCTGGCTGTACATGGCAAAACCGTGGGTCTCGTCCTGAGCACGCTCGAGGTTGGTCAAGTGGATGGAGACGGTATCTCCCTCCGTAACCTCAATGATTTCAGGCGTAATATGGGACCGAATTACAGTACCATAGATATGCACTGTGCACTTCCCATCGGTATCACAGCTGCGCTCAGTCTTCTCACGCCCGGCACGGGTTCTCCATTGTGAACGCTTGTCGGTACGACTGTCCCAACCAGACTTGTAACGTATAGCCGGCTTCAGTTTATCCGCCTTGATTGCTGTTACATAGTGGGGCTCACCCAACGGAATCGGCATATCGTACAGCAACTGCATCTTGTCGCCACTGATGTCGATTAACTGATGGTTCTGCGGGTGCAACGGACCTACCGGATTAAAACGATCGATAGACAGCTTATTAAGTGCAATCAGGTACTTACCGTCAGGAGATACAGTTTCGCCCTCCATTGATACCAGATGACCGACATTATAGTGGATATTGATTTGATCCAGCACCTTACCTTCGCAGTAGTTCCACTTGGTGATCTTGGAATCCACATAGATGGAGGTATAGACAACACACTGCTTGGCGTCGTACTGGTTATGCAGCGGCCCCAAACCAACCTGCACCTGTGAGTGCAGGGCATCCTTCATCTTAATGATGGGAATACCGTATGCATCTTTGCCTTCGAATTTCTTGGCGGCTATGGCCTTCTGGATCTTGTCGAAGCTGTAGACCCAGGCGTGGCTGTCCAGTTTACCGGCAACGATAATAAACTTACCGTCTGGGCTCACATCAACACCGTGAGGGCTCTTGGGCTCAGGAATCAGAAAGAGTATCTCTTCCTTGACCGCCTGCTCGATAGAGATCAGGTACATCCCCTTCGATTTTTTGACCTTACCGGCCTTGACCAACTCTTCTGCCTTCTTCCAGTTGGTTACGTGCATAAAGTCGGTATCTTTCTGGGAGCAACCGGCCTCAAATGGAGGACGTCCACGTTCGATACCGCCAACATAACGTTCAGTACAGAAGGAGTTGGTGAAACCCCATCCCATTGAGGGACCTTTACCCGCATCTGAGAGGTCCTGACTGTAAGGAGGCAACTCGATCGTAATAGAGTTAGCGAGATCAATACGCCCCTTCTTTTTATCGAACTTCCAGTAGGTCAGACCACCGCGGTACTTTTCGTTAAACTCTTCCAGCGGGACAAAATCTTCCGTGTATGGTGCGGCGTACTGGGTTGCTTCCATTATGTATTCGGTATTTGGCGTTACGAAAGCGCCACCGTGCTCGGACCGAAAGAATGGGTTGACCACAATCTGCTTGGTCTCAAAATCGTGCAGATCAATAACCGCTACACGAGGGTTGGCCTTATCATTGATGAAAAGATATTTGCCATCAAAATCGCCATTGGTCTCAGACAGAGCTGGATGGTGGGTATCACCAAAGGTGATATCCTTACCCAAGATGCGGCCCTGAGCCAGTACTGCTTTGGACTCATCATCGTAGCCATAGCCCTGCCATGGCTCCGGGGTAAATACACCGATGTATTTCAGAATACGCATGGATGGGATGCCATAAACAATCACATGGCCGCTCTGACCACCTGAACTGAAGGCCAGATACTCATCACGTCCACCGGTTGGCGTATAGGTCTTAGCAGCAGCCAGAAGATCCTTCTGAGTCAGGCCACGAGCCTTCATCACATCTTCCAGGCTCTGCTGCGCAACCGCACTGGACGCAGCCCCCAGACCCAATCCAACGCCCATCAGCAGCGCCAACACTCTCTTTTTAATCTTTTTCATATTAATGTGAGCCTCCCACTCGACTCTAAAATATCAAGGCTAATATTGTGCTTTATCTTATATAGACATATACAGCAATCGATAATGAACTCATCCCACCTCAACTGCTTTGATGAAAATCAATGTACTAAGTGATATTAGCAAAATAGTGAGCCATATGACCTATTTTTTTGTTAACCACTGTTAATTCTGCAGTTATATTGCTCCGGATCAGACAATTATTAACCCTGCACTACTAATGGTTAATATTCAGATTCTCAAGAAGATGACTGGTCAAAATGCAACTTACAGCTAATTACCGCTCTACTAACGAAAGCAACAACGCTGAACAGACGCTCATCAAAGACCGCAACCCATTAAATAATCAAAAAGACAAACACGAGCTACTGTGGCCCACAGAAAGATTAGCCTTTGATTTTTGAATCCATATTCTTGATAGACCTACTAGTCGCCAATCCTTCTCATACCATACGGCCATACATTGCAATTCTGTGGCGCAACCTGGATGCCAGTTCATGATCAACCTGATCCCATTTAAAACGCCAGCCCCAGTTGCCTTCAGTCGTCCCGGGGACATTCATACGATGGCCTCCATCCAGCTCCAGCAAATCCTGCATCTGCAGGATCGCCAGATTTGAGGTTGAAGAGAGTACCTTCCAGAGCATGGGCCATGGCATATCCAGCCTGGAGTCCCCAAGAAATTCATCCACATATGCACGGGTTGTCTGCTCCAGACTCTCATACCAGCCAATGATGGTATTGTTATCGTGGGTGCCAGCATATACCACTGAGTTCAATGGATACTTGAATGGCAGGTGCGGATTTTTAGGGTCACCAGAGAAGGCAAACTGAAGTACCTTCATACCTGGCAATTCAAACTGGTCCCGCAATTCTTCCACTTCCGGGGTAATAATCCCCAGATCCTCCGCCACCAGTGACAACTTTTTATACTCTCCAAACAGGCATTGAAACAGGTTATGCCCAGGCGCAGACACCCAACGCCCATTCATAGCGGTCTCATCCTCCGCCGGTATCTCCCAGTAGGATTCAAAGCCACGAAAGTGATCAATACGAACCAGGTCATACATGGCAAGCTGTGTCTTCAACCTGTTAATCCAAAAGGAGAAGCCATCTGCCTGCACCTGCTCCCAGTCATAGAGTGGATTACCCCACCTCTGGCCGGTCTCAGAAAAGTAGTCTGGTGGAACCCCGGCCACCACCGTGGGGGCACCACTGCTATCCAGGCAAAAATCCTGCTGATTGGCCCACACCTCAGCGCTATCATGGGCCACAAAGATGGGCATATCACCGAACAGTTCCACTCCCCGCTGATTGGCATAGCTCTTCATCTCATACCACTGTTTAAAAAAGATAAACTGTTCAAAGCGAATATACTCAATCTCACTAGCAAGCCTGAAACTGGCCTCAGCCAATGCCTCGGATTTAAGCTTGCGCAACGGCTCAGGCCACTCCCACCATGGGTTACAGTCCTGATCCTTACGAATGGCCCGAAACAACGAGTAATTATCCAGCCAATATCCCTGCTCCTGGACAAACGCCTCCAACTGAAAACGTTCCTGATCTCCAGAACCATCCCTATAGCTCTCCCAGGCAGCACGCAATATCTGAAGCTTTTCCTGTTTTGACTGGACCTTGGGATCGAACGAGGATGGGTCCACCCAGTTACGTTGCACCAGGTCGTCCAGGTTTATCAGCAGGGGGTTGCCGGCGTGGACGGAACTGGTGGAGTAGGGAGAGTTGTCTGATCTGGTGGGGCCCACTGGCAGGGTCTGCCAGACACTGAATCCGGAATCCACCAGAAAGTCCACGAAATGCCTGGTCTCAACCCCCAGATCACCATTCATTCCAATACCTGGCAACGAAGTTATATGCAGCATCACCCCGGCTCGCCGGCGACTCATACAACCTGTGGAAACGGGTTCAATCATCCAGGATTATTCTCAACATATGCTCGGCAGGAAGAACACTCTTCGGGTCCGTTAACACTAAAAAACTCCAAAGACATACTCACTCTGGTTTTAATAACGTTATAAAACATCAATTGTGCCGCATGACCCCACCCACAGCAGGATCGCCCCCACCATAGGCAAATACCTGTGACAGGTACTCCGGTGGCTCTTCACCCAGGATCTGATATAGATGTTTAAGCTGATTGCGAAACAGACGTTCAAAGTCGGAGACGGTCTCACCCGGGTTGTAGTCACCAAACCACCAAAACCAGTCTGAGCCCTCACAGGTCGCCATTTGCAACTCGGCCTGGGCCAACTTGGTGGCGCTGAGACGTCCACTGGCCAGCACCCGGTCATAGGTATTTTTTGCCTCGATCAACAGGTCCCAGGCCCGGTTCTTATCCTTCTCACCAATCCAGGTGGAGAAGGTTCCATATACCCAGCTACCTGCCACCATGGTGTTCAGCTCATAGGTCGGCAACCGCTGTTCCACCACCTCTGAAAATGTGGTCATCTCCAGGTTCGGATTGGCAGAGAGCCTGGCGTAGAGGTCATCCAGAAAGAAACAGCCGTTGCGCGGATAGTGTTCCCAGGCATTTTCACCATCCATTATGATGGAAACCACCAGATCTGATGGATTGTCACAATTCGTGGCTATGGATTCCAGATTATGGATAAGATTGCTTACCGCATCCTCGGCATGCCAATCGGCGTAGGTAAACCCGATCAGGTCAGAGAGGCCATCGTTGCGAAAGAAACAGCTGATATCACCATCCTTAACCCGGTAGGGACGGTGCGCCCACTGTTCCGGCCAGGCGGCATCTGCATAGCTCTTTTCCATGCTGTTGTGCAGGACCTGCTGACCGCTGGCGATCCAACTGAAACCCTCCTCTTCCAGGATGCGCAGGGTGTCCTCACTTACCGCCCCTTCGGCCGGCCAGCACCCCTTGGGCCTGAAACCAAACATGTTTTCAAATGATTCTAAACCGCGCCGGACATGCCAGCGTGAACGCTCTTCTCCACCGGGATAGCTGGCACTCTCAGGCAGTTCCATGTCCGGGATCGCCTCCTGCCCGGATCTGATATCCAGCAGCAGGGGGAGTATGGGGTGTGCATATGGCGTAACCGACAGCTCAACCCGACCCTCCTCGGCCAGCTTCCGATAGCGATCAACCACACTTGCCAACAGATCGCCGATAGACTCAACCAGCCTGTATCTGTCCTCCGCAGTGTACCCCTTACGCTTCTTTTCCAGGGACTTTATCCGCAGATCATTTACCCGTGGGTGCTCCCCCATCCACGCCAGGTGGTACCACACCAGCAGATCAACGATAAACTGATCATTCAAATACTCTGATGACTCGGCATGTTCATCCACCAACCCGACAATGTCTGACAAGCGACGAAAGGTCCGAAACCGGCCCCGCATATGTTTTTCATTGGCCCGCAGACAGGCCCGCATCAGGTCACGCCGTGATTCCTGATCCAGTGGCACCCCAGGACCAGCCAGGGCCGCCAGTATCGGGTCATTGATCTGCTTCCCCCTGAGCAGCCACTCCTGTATCTGTCCCACATAGTCTTGCAGCTGTTCCAGCAGCACCGGGGCAAAGTTCACCACCGCCCGCGCACCCGGATTATTTTCCAGGTGTGCGGCCATATCTACATAGTCTTTGATGCCGTGCAGGTATACCCATGGCAGCTGGTAACTACTGTGGTCCGGTCCCCGGTAGTCGGGCTGGTGCATATGCCAGCACAGCACTACCTTCAGGCGCTGCACATCATCGGACATAATTGGTGACCTGCCCCAGCATCTCTGGCGTTACCAATACCACTCCTCTAGGCGATACAGTGAAACGTTTTGCATCGGCTTCCGGGTCTTCCCCAATAATTGTGCCATCCGGTATCTTGCAACGTTTATCTATAACGGCCTTTTTAATCCGGCAGTTGCGGCCAATATCAGCATCCGGCAGTATCACCGAATCCTCCACGGTAGAGTATGAGTTTACCCGCACATTGGAGAACAGCAGGGAGTGGCGCACGGTTGAACCGGAGATAATGCAGCCTCCGGACACCATTGAGTCTACCGCCATCCCGCGACGCTCCTCATTATCAAAAATAAATTTAGCCGGAGGCAGCTGCTCCTGATAGGTCCAGATGGGCCAGGTCCGGTCGTACAGATTAAGATCGGGCGTAACCCCGGTCAGCTCCAGATTGGTGGACCAAAAAGCATCGATGGTCCCCACATCACGCCAATAGCCCTGCCCACCACTTTTAGGATCACGAAACGGATAGGCCATAACCCGATATTTTTCAATGATGTCCGGTATTATGTCCTTACCAAAATCATGGGATGAACCTGGGGTATCTGCATCCTTGATCAGCTGCTCAAACAGAAAAGATTTATTGAAAACATAGATCCCCATGGAGGCCAATGCCACATCATCCTGACCTGGCATGGGCTTGGGATCATCCGGCTTCTCCTGAAACTCAATCACCCTGGTATCATCATCCACACTCATAACACCGAAGGACTTGGCGGTCTCCAGATCCACCTCGATACAACCCACCGTCATATCTGCACCGGTGGCCACATGGTGTGCGATCATGGTGCCATAATCCATACGATAGACATGGTCACCGGCCAGGATCAGTACATAGTCCGGATCATGCTTGCGGAAGATATCGATATTCTGGTGTACAGCATCAGCCGTTCCCGCATACCAGCTATCCTCTATTCGCTGCTGCGCAGGTAGCAACTCAACATATTCACCAAACTCACCACGCAGGAACCCCCATCCACGCTGGATATGCAGAATCAGCGAGTGGGCCTTGTACTGGGTGAGCACCCCGATACGACGGATACCTGAGTTGATACAGTTAGAGAGAGGAAAATCAATGATTCTGAATTTGCCACCGAAGGGTACTGCCGGCTTGGAGCGCCATTTTGTTAGGTCCTGGAGCCTGGAACCACGTCCTCCCGCCAATATCAGTGCCAATGTACTCCTTGTCAATCGACTGACAAACCGTGGATCCTGTTCCATATTCATATGCTAGCATCCTCCCCACTTGGCTCTAAACCATCTACGACACATCGATCTACTTAGCATATACTATCATGCACAGTTGTGAATTCAGAGATGAAAAAGTTACATTTTTTGTTAATTATGCTCTGGATTACAGGCTGTCCTGACAATCACAATTAACCCTACAATCTACTATCAAATTGATTCTATGGTTAGAGCCATAGGCCAGCTTGGAAATATGCGCAGAGCGGGTAATAAATAGGCAGTATGAAAACCAAAAAGAAATCAAACGCCAATGGGCTCAATATGTCGATGCAGCGCATACTTCAAGCCCGACACCACGACCCATTCGAAGTGTTGGGACGCCACATACAGGGACAAAAAATCCTGATACGCGCCTTCCTGCCCCACGCCAACCAGGTAGAAATAGTCGAGTGCGACCAACCCATGCAGCGGGTTCCGGGTAGTGACTTCTTTGAATGGCAAGGCGACCTGGATTCAATTCCAGCCCACTACCGGATTTCATGGATAGACGATTCTGGAGACCGACTAACCAGATTCGACCCCTACTGTTTCGGCCCCCAACTGGAACAGTTTGACATGCACCTGTTTCAACAGGGCAATCACTGGCACGCCTACCGTTTTCTTGGCGCTCACTCTCACTCAGCGGATGGCCACACCGGCACCCTATTTGCGGTCTGGGCACCAAATGCCAGCCGTGTCAGTGTAGTAGGCGACTTTAACCGTTGGGATGGACGCATCAACCCAATGCGCTCAAGAGGTGAAGCAGGGATCTGGGAGCTATTCATCCCGGGCATTGAAGCCGGCAGCCACTATAAATATGAGATATTAAGCCAGCAGAAGAGCGTACTGCTCAAAAGCGACCCCTACGGCAATCAATTCCAATACCGACCGGAGACCGCATCGGTGGTGGCAGCAAAACCAAGCCACGAGTGGAATGACAGCGGCTGGCTAGAGGATCGCCGACAGAACAACTGGCAACACAGCCCCATCTCCATCTATGAGATCCATCTTGGTTCATGGCGACGGGCTGACAACAACCAGTTCATGAACTATCGTGAGTTAGCCCATCGCCTGATCCCATACATACAGCAACTGGGCTTCACCCACATTGAACTGCTACCAATTACCGAGCACCCATTTGATGGTTCCTGGGGCTACCAGACCACCGGTTACTTTGCCCCCACCAGCCGCTTTGGCACTCCGGATGACTTCCGCTACTTTGTGGACCAGATGCATCAGAACAATATCGGTGTAATCCTGGATTGGGTGCCAGCCCACTTCCCCAAGGACCAGCACGCACTGGGACAGTTCGACGGCTCCGCCCTGTATGAGCATGAAGACCCACGCCGGGGCGAACACCGGGACTGGGGCACACTGATCTTTAATTACGGCCGGGCCGAGGTAAAGAATTTCCTCCTGGCCAGCGCCGTCTACTGGCTGGAGGAGTTTCATCTGGATGGGCTGCGGGTGGATGCCGTGGCCTCCATGCTCTATCTGGACTACTCCAGAGAGCCTGGAGACTGGGTACCGAATGAACATGGCGGGCGGGAAAACCTGGAGGCGGTAAAGTTTCTGCAGCAGCTCAACACCGTAACCCATATGGAGTTCCCAGGCACCATGATCCTGGCCGAAGAGTCCACCGCCTGGCCGCAGGTATCAGGACCAACCTGGCTGGGCGGCCTGGGCTTCAGCATGAAGTGGAACATGGGCTGGATGCACGACACCCTCTCCTATATGGAGAAGGACCCAATCCATCGCCACTACCACCATGATCTACTCACTTTTGGACTACTCTACTGTTTCACCGAGAACTTTATGCTCCCCTTCTCACATGATGAAGTGGTGCACGGCAAGGGTTCACTCCTGGACAAGATGCCCGGCGATGACTGGCAGCGCTTTGCCTCCCTGCGACTACTATTCAGCTACATGTTTACCTACCCCGGAAAAAAACTTCTGTTCATGGGCAGCGAGTTCGCCCAGGGCCGAGAGTGGGACGAAAACCAGGAGCTAGACTGGCATCTGGCCGATCTACCACAACACTACGGCATCCAACATTTGATCGGCGAACTCAACCGACTCTACCGGGAGCTGCCAGCCCTGCACGGCCTGGAGTTTGAAGAGGGTGGATTTGAGTGGATCGACTGTCATGACGCCGCCCAGTCGGTACTGAGTTATCTGCGCCGCGGGGCCAATGGCGAGTTTGTAGTGGTTATTCTCAACTACACCCCCATGCCCAGAGACAACTACCGCATCGGGCTACCTGCGGCCGGAAGCTATCGGGAACTGCTCAACTCAGATTCTGAATACTATGGTGGCAGCAACGTGGGAAACATCAGCGAGATCGCCACAGAACCCGTGGCCTGGATGGGGCACAACCAATCCATCAGTCTGCGCCTGCCACCACTGGGCGCCCTGATCCTGCAGCTGCAGGAATAGTCTATTCAGGTAGACAGATAACCGACGTAGATCCCAGCCCGGTCAACCGCCGCCAGCGCGCACCCTTCTGCAGTGCTCCACCAGTGCGGAAGTCGAACCGTCATGCTCACCAGGCGGTAGCTCACCCAACAACTCCGGCAGAACAACCCCGGCCAACTGCTTTCCCAGCTCCACCCCCCACTGATCAAATGAGTTCACATTCCAGATCACCCCCTGCACAAAGATCTTATGTTCATACAGTGCGATCAGGGAACCAAGCCGGCGCGGGGTGAGCCGGTCCAGCAGCAGGGTGTTGGTTGGATTGTTGCCGGAAAACAGCTTGTGAGGAAGCAGCTCCGCCACCTGTTCCGCGCTCAGCCCGGAGGCCTCCAGTTCCACCCGAGCCTCTGCCTCACTCTTGCCCTTCATCAACGCCTCAGTCTGGGCCAGGCAGTTGGACATCAGTTTTGCGTGCTGATCACCCCGTTCATTGTGACTCACCACCGGCATGATGAAATCGGCCGGGATCATCTGCGTGCCCTGGTGTATCAACTGATAGAAGGCATGTTGACCATCGGTACCAGCAGCCCCCCACACCACGGGGCCGGTGGTGTAATCCACCACCATGCCGTCCCGGGTTACCCGTTTGCCGTTACTCTCCATATCCGCCTGCTGCAGATAGTCCGGTAGCAGACGTAGATACTGATCATACGGGAGTACCGCATGGGTGGCGGCACCGGCAAAGTTTGCATACCACACCCCCAGCAGCGCCAGGATCACCGGCATATTCTGTTCCAGCTCAGTATTGCGAAAATGCACATCCATGGCGTGGGCGCCGGCCAGGATCTCATAGAATCGCTCCATGCCCACTGCCACCGCCACCGGCAGACCAATGGCCGACCACAGGGAGTAGCGCCCACCCACCCAATCCCAGAATACAAACATGTTATCGGTATCGATTCCGAACTCAGCCACCGCTTCGGCATTGGTGGACACCGCAACAAAGTGGCGGGCAATGGCCTGTTCATCCTGCAACACATCCAGGCACCAGGCACGTGCCGCGTGGGCATTGGTGAGGGTCTCCTGGGTGGTAAAGGTCTTGGAGGCCACGATAAACAGCGTGGTCTCTGGATCCAGATACCTGGTGGTCTCAACCAGGTGGGTGGCATCCACGTTAGAGACAAAATGCACCCGCATATCCGGGATATGGTAGTGACCCAGGGCCTCGCACACCATCAGCGGCCCCAGATTAGAGCCACCAATGCCGATATTCACCACATCGGTTATCCGCTTGCCGGTGTGCCCCTTCCACTCCCCGCTATGCAGCTGCCGGGTAAACCGCGCCATCTGCTCCAGCACCCGGTTTACACCAGGCATTACATCCTCGCCATCCACCAGCACCGGACGGTTGGAGCGGTTACGCAGGGCGGTGTGCAGAACGGACCGGCCCTCGGTGCCATTGATCGGCTCACCCAGGAACATACGGTTTATCCATCCAGGGAGATCAACCGTCCGGGCCAGACGAAACAGCAGCTCCATGGTTTCGCCGGTCACCCGGTTTTTGGAGTAGTCCAGCAGGATGCCACAACTACTCAGGGAGAGCTGCTGGAAGCGATCAGGGTTACGGGCAAACATATCCCGCATATGGGACGACTGGATCTCTTGCCAGTGCCTCTCGAGGGCCTTCCACTCGTTAGAACCAGTTACTGATTTATTCTGTATCAACATACTCACCCTGAGTTTAAAATGTTTTTTTCACTTTATTCAATTCACACGTTACAGTATATCCACCAACTAACAAAAAATATCATTACCTAACAGACAAACATGACCAGTAGCAGCTCGATATACACCCAAGGAAGTTCACCGAAAAGAGTCCTGTTCGCCGCCAGTGAGGCCCTACCCCTGATCAAGACCGGCGGCCTGGCAGACGTAGCTGGCAGTCTACCACCTGCCCTAAGCGCGCTTGACCTGGATGTACGGCTGGTGCTGCCGGCATATCCCGAGGCGGTGGAACACGCCATACCACTTAAAACGGTAACCACACTCAGGATTAGTGGAGTATCTGAGCCGGTCCGCATCCTGGAGCAGGAACAAATTGACGGTAACCTGCATGTCTACCTTATCGACGCACCCAGTATGTTCGGCCGTCCCGGCAATCCTTACACCGATGCATCAGGGCGACCCTGGGGTGATAACGCCCAACGCTTTACCCTGTTCTGCCGCACCATTGTCTGCATCGCCCTGGACCAGGCGGGCCTGGGCTGGCACCCCGATGTAGTCCACTGCAACGACTGGCAAACAGGACTGGTCCCCGCACTACTGGCCCAGGAGTGGGATCGTCCAGCCACCATATTCACCATCCATAACCTCTCCTATCAGGGGACATTTGATCTCTCAACCTTCGTACAACTCCAGCTACCAGACCAGCTATGGTCACCGGAGGGAGTGGAGTTTCACAACCAGCTCTCGTTCATTAAAGGTGGACTGGTGTTTGCAGACTGGTTAAGCACCGTGAGCCCCACCTACGCCGAGGAGATCCGCACTGCTGAATTCGGCTACGGCCTGGAAGGATTGCTGGACCACCGCTCCGACCGACTCACTGGCGTTCTGAACGGTATCGACTACCAGATCTGGAACCCGTCCACAGACAGCAATATCACGCAGAACTACGATGCGACAAGCTTCGACCTGAAACAAGTGAACAAACTTGCCCTGCAACAGGAGCTGGGACTGAACCAGGACCAGGAGGCACTACTATTCGGCAACATCGGCCGCATGGTTGAGCAAAAGGGGATCGATATGATCATTGAGATCCTGCCGCAGATAATGCAGAACGAGAAGGTGCAGATCGTAATCCTGGGAAGTGGTGAAGAGCAACTAGAGCAGGCCCTGCTAAAGGCGGCAGAGGATCATCCCGGGCAAGCAGTGGTCAAGATTGGGTACGACGAAGAGCTGGCCCACCGTATCGAGGCCGGATGTGACTGCTTTCTGATGCCCTCCCGCTTTGAACCCTGCGGACTGAACCAGCTGTTCAGCCTGCGCTATGGCACTGTTCCCATTGTAAACCGTACCGGAGGATTGGCAGATACGGTCACAGACCTTAATCCGTCCTCCATGCTGGACGAGAGCGCCACCGGCTTTGTGTTCGACAACCCGGACGCCAACTCACTGCTGGACACGGTAAATCGGGCCATCGAGTTCTACCAGCGCCCCGGCATGTGGTGGGAGAAACTGGCCACCCGTGGGATGTTGCAGGACTTCAGCTGGGATTCCAGCGCGTCCCACTATCTTGATATCTACCGTATGGCAGTGGACAACCCGGCCAAAAACCCAGTGGCAACAACATAAAAAAACGGCGCCTATAGGCGCCGTCTCTCAACTCGCATAAATTTTCTCTCATGCCACCTGGGTAGCGATGCTATCTCCGGTATGGGTCACTATATTATGTTCGTTCAGATACACCAGGCTAGGTTTAAACGCCTCAGCGGCGGCCTGGTCCATACCGGCATAGGCACAGATGATCACCCGGTCTCCCGGGGCGGCCTTATGCGCAGCGGCACCATTGACCGAGATGATCCTGGAACCGGCCTCCGCTTCGATGGCGTAGGTGGTAAAACGCTCACCATTGGCAATGTTATAAATCTGAATCTGCTCGTATGGCAGGATGCCTGCCAGATCCATAAACTCACGATCAATGGCACAGGATCCTTCATAATCCAGTTCTGCATGGGTAACGCAAGCGCGGTGCAACTTGCATTTGAGAACGGTCAACTGCATCTAGGGTTCGCTCCTAAAAAACCAAAATTTACAATCGCGCAATTATGCTCTATCTACTGCTATTCATCAAATAAATGGACCTATCCAGGTGGGCTATGGGCCTGAAGGTTATCGATCAGGCGCGCCTTACCCAGATACGCTGCCACCAGAACCACCAGATCTGACATCTTATCCGTTGGCTCGGATAGATCCACGGCACTGCGTATAGTGTAATAATCTGGGTTAAAACCGGCTTTTTCAAGTTCCAGTTTCGCTTTTTCCTCAAGTCCAGTGTAATCCCTGCTGCCAGATTCAATGGCAACGGCCGTTTTCAGCATGATTCGGCGCAGTTCCGGGGCCTGTTTCCGCTCTGCAGCAGTGAGGTATCCATTTCTGGAACTGAGAGCCAGGCCATTCTCATCCCGCACCGTGAGAACCCCTACAATCTCAACGGGAATACAGAGATCCTGCACCATGCTCCTGATCACCAGCAACTGCTGATAATCCTTATCTCCAAACAGGGCCAAGTCCGGCTGTACCATATTGAACAACTTGCATACAACCGTAGCCACCCCCACGAAATGACCGGGGCGGGACGCCCCGCACAAGATATCAGAGATCCCCGGCACCTCCACCCTGGTCTGCTGTTCCTGGGGTTTGGAGTAGACCTCAGTCACAGAGGGGGAGAACAGCAGATCGGCCCCTGCAGCAACCAGGGCTGCGGCATCTTGTTCCATGGTTCTCGGATAGCCTTCAAAGTCCTCTCCGGCTCCAAACTGTAGGGGGTTAACGAATATGCTGACCACCACCCGGTCTGCCAGCTCTCTGGCCCTGCGCACCAGGGTGAGATGCCCCGCGTGCAGGTTCCCCATGGTGGGGACCAGGGCGATGCGTTTGCCATCAGCACGCCACCCCCTGACCTGCCGGCGCAGATCAGCAATGGTTGTGAGGGTGATCACCTGTAGCTCTCATCTACACTCGGATAGCTGCCATCCTTGATCGCCTGCACGAAGGCCTCTAACGCCCCCAACACGGTATCTGCCTGTAACATAAAGTTGCGGCAGAACTTGGGTAGCCTATCCATGGTAACGCCCAGCATGTCATACAGCACCAGCACCTGACCATCGGTATCGCTGCCGGCACCAATGCCGATCACCGGTATATCCAGCTCGCGGGTTATCTCTGCAGCCAGTTCCCTAGGGACACACTCCAGCACCAGCATCTGGGCGCCCGCCTCCTGCAGGGAGAGCGCATCTTCACGCATAATACGGGCCGAATCGTCATCCTTACCCTGTACCCGGTAGCCACCAAGCTGATGTACTGACTGGGGCAGCAGGCCCAGGTGGGCGCACACTGGGATACCATTGGCGGTAAGCCCACTTACTGCATCCAACTGGGTAGCACCGCCCTCCAGCTTTACCATGTGGGCGCCGCCCTCCTTCATCAGCCGACCGGCATTTTCCAATGCCTGGGCGGTGGAGCTGTAACTCATAAATGGCATATCGGCGATCAGGAAGGCCTGTTTGCGTACCCTGGCCACATTTTTGGTGTGATACACCATTTCACTTACCGCCACCGGCAGAGTGCTCTCCTGACCCTGGATAACCATGCCCAAGGAGTCGCCTACCAGGATCACCTCCACCCCTGCCGCTTCCATCAGCCGGGTGAAGCTGGCGTCATAGCTGGTTAGCACAGCAATTTTCTCGCCCTGCCGTTTCATTTCATTCAGTGTATTTATTGTAATGTCTGACATATCCACTGTTCCAGCTTCAATATGGGCCTGTATTCAAAGGTAATGTAATTATTTAGGTCCGTCCAGAAACAAAAAGTTTACTGCAAATAACATGCTGATATTTACGGCTTAAACCAGCAATTCCAGACAGGCACTATCTGTAATTAAAGCAGTAGCGGACCAGGATTGAAATAGTATTTACCGCTGCGCACATTGCAGATACGCTCCAGTAGCAGTTGATAATCCTCTTCCCGTTCCACTGGATTGATCTCGGCGGCGTTGATGATAAGGAGGGGTGATGAGCTGTAATGGTGAAAAAACTCGGCATAAGCATCGCCCAGTCGTTGCAGATAGTCCAGACTCATATTTGTCTCTTGTGGCCTGGAACGGCTTCGCACCCGTCGCTGCAACACCTCGGCCGGGGCCTGCAGATAAACCACCAGATCAGGCGCCGGCGCCTCTGGGTTCAGTCTTGAATAGACCTTTTCATACAGTTCCAGCTCATCCTTATCCAGATTCAGGCCGGCAAAGATACGGTCCTTCTCCAACATGAAGTCCGCCACCAGAGTAGATCGAAACAGGTCCCGGTTGCGCAGCTCCTGAAGCTGTTGGCTGCGTTGAAACAGGAAAAACAGCTGGGTGGGAAATGCCGACTTGCGACTATCCTGATAAAAACGTTCCAGAAACGGGTTTTCATCCGGCTTCTCCAGTAGCAGTTCACCTCTGAAGCTGTCAGCCAGACGTTTCACCAGACTGGTCTTGCCTACCCCAATGGGACCCTCTACCACCAAATAGCCTGGTGGCGTTGATTCTGATCGATTCATATTTTTATTAGCCCCTCAGAGGAGCAATTTTTCAACAACTCTATTATCTGCCCCCGCCCTGGTATCTCCAGGTCCGGAGAAAGTTCATACAATGGATATAAAACAAAAGCCCGGTCATGCATACCTGGATGCGGCACCTTCAAATCTGGCGTATCAATTATGGATGAACCATATATCAACAAGTCCAGATCCAGGGTGCGTGGTCCCCAGCGCTCACCTTTAGTGCGACCCTGGGCTGTTTCTATGACCTGGAGCTGCTGCAACAGTTCTGCAGGTTTGAGTGCGGTATCAACCACAGCCGCGGCATTAATATAGTCAGGCTGCTCCATCCCCCCCATGGGTGGACTCTGGTAGAGACTCGAATAACGCACCAACCTGGTATTCTGAATCTGCGCCAGCGCCATGAATGCCCGAGATAACTGCTCTGCTGGGTCATCCAGATTACTGCCTAGTCCTATATATGCGGCAACCATAACACTCTTTTCATCATTGGAACATATTCTGTTTTCCCACTTCCTATGGCACTATTCCTGGCCTGACTCACCACTGGTCGGAGGACGTTTCCTGCGTCTGCGCCGGGGCCGTTTGGCCTTGGTAAGGGTGTTGCGATCATTTTCCTTCAGCTCCTGGAACTCGGTCCACCACTTGGCTAGCTCTGGCTCTGCCTCTCCCGACTCCGCACGTAATACCATAAAATCGTACCCGGCCCGAAACCGGGGATGGGTGAGTAGCCGTTGTGGGCGCTTGCCCTGTCTGAATTCAAATCTGTGCTGCATACACCATATATCACGCATTTGCAGACTGAAACGCTTCGGAATAGCCACAGTTTTAACCTGATCCGCCAGGATCTCAGATGCGGCCTGCTGCATCGCAGGTTGCGGGTTCTCTCCCGTGGACTGTATCTGCTCTGCCAGTTTTCGCACCGGCTCCCACAGCAGTACCGCAAACAAAAAAGCAGGGGTAACCGGCTTGTCCTGTCTCACCCTGGCATCCGTATTCTGCAGTCCGTTGGCCACAAAGGTGATAGGGAACAGGTGCTCTTCATGGGAGAGGCTCTCCTCCGTACCCGGAAACAGATGCCCAAAAAGGTCATAATGTCTCAGCTTCTCAAAGGTCTGCAGGGCCACCCCATGCATGAACAGCTTGAGCACTTCCTCAAACAACCTGGCGGATGGAATGTCATCCAACAGATCACCCAGGCGGAATATGGGCTCTTCACAGGCAGGGTTAATACTGAAACCAAGCTTGGCGGCAAACCGAACCGCACGTAGCATTCGCACCGGATCCTCCCGGTAGCGTTGCTCCGGGTCACCCAGCAGTCGCAACACACCTGAATCAAGGTCTTGCATGCCATCGGCATAATCAACTACCCGAAAATCCTCAATGGAGTAGTACAGGGCGTTGACAGTAAAATCCCGACGCAACGCATCCTCCTCGATCGTCCCGTACACATTGTCCCGCAACAGCATGCCATTCTCTGTCTCATGCTCTCCATCTTCAGATGGTTGTTGCATGCCTCTGAATGTTGCAACCTCGATAACCTCACGTCCAAAGTGAACATGGGCCAGGCGAAACCGGCGCCCCACCAGGCGACAGTTGCGAAACACCTTTTTTATATCCTCCGGGTGGGCATCGGTAGCAATATCAAAGTCCTTTGGCTCCCGACCCAACAAAAGATCACGCACCCCTCCCCCTACAAGATATGCTTGATACCCTGATTTTTTCAGTCGATATAATACCTTAAGAGCATTTTCACTAATATTTATACGTGAAATATTGTGATCAGGACGAGCGATGATTGTTGGAGTTACGATGACAGTATCCCTTAACTTTATTCAATTATTATTGACTGCTGTTGCCACACCGCTTAAGCATCTGCAAAATAATCAGGAAAAACGGCTATTTTGCACCTTGAGACTAATCCTAGCATGCGTATAATACACCTCCGCGTGACATAACGCTCCCTTCGTCTAGTGGTCTAGGACGCTGGCCTCTCACGCCGGTAACAGGGGTTCGAGTCCCCTAGGGAGTACCATATAAAACAAAGGCTTACGTTAATTCGTAGGCCTTTTTTTATTTCTGTGCGGAAATTATACGGGAAACAGGTTGGTTTTTGACATTTTGGTTGAGC
>JAAGZL010000015.1 GCA_024206335.1 Gammaproteobacteria bacterium | reverse complement strand
GTTGGTGTGACCATTTACAAATATCTACCCCTGGATGTTGCACTTCTGGGGGCACTGGCCGTTTCAATCTCTATTGTGGCAATGCACTTTACCCGCACACTACATCCACCTGGCGGCGCCACGGCACTTATAGCGGTAATTGGTAGTGCTGAGGTGCACAGTAGTGGTTATCAATTTGTGATAACCCCAATAGCCATTGGCGCCCTTATCATGCTATTGGTTGCCCTGGTAGTGAATAACCTATCAAGTAACCCCAAACAGCACTATCCCATATACTGGTTTTAACTATAGCCTGTTATCACTAATCCAATAGGCCCTATGGAACCTCTATCTACACCTTACCTTCAAAGGTAAACCCAGCATCTTCAACCGCCTTCTGCACTACAAAATCATCCTCTACACCATCAACCTTCACCAGACCTCCATCCAGAAACACCTCCACAGATGCCGCTGGTGCAGCAGCCTTGATCGCCTGCTCCACGGAACCGACGCAACCACCACAGCTCATGCCTTTAACAATAAATGTTTTTATCATTAAACTTCTCCAAGAAAACAATTAAAACCATCAATCATGACGGCATAACTTTAGGATCTTTTAAATTGGGTCTGGACATAAAAAACGCCAATCTTCACTACTCACCGATTAATTATTAAAACTTCAGTTATATGTTTGATGGGTAGGCCTTAGCCTCCAATCTTGTGCCTACGCAGCAACAGCGAGTTACTCACCACACTCACCGAGGACATAGCCATGGCAGCCCCGGCAATCACCGGACTAAGTATGCCAGATGCCGCAGCCGGGATGGCAATAACATTATAGAACAGGGCCCAGAACAGATTTTGCCGAATCTTATTGTAGGTGGCATGGGAGATGGACAGGGCATCCACCACCAGCCCGGGATCCCCCCGCATCAGGGTAATACCAGCGGTATGCATGGCCACATCGGTACCGGTTCCCATGGCCACGCCCACATCCGCCGCCGCCAGGGCCGGCGCGTCATTGATACCGTCACCCACCATGGTCACGGTTAGACCCTGACTGCGCAGCCTCTCTACCTCTGCCGCCTTATCCTCCGGCAACACCTCTGCAATCACACGGTCGATACCAATAGCAGCAGCCACCGCCTGCGCCGCATGGCGATTGTCGCCACTGAGCATGATGCTGCTGACCCCTCTCTCTCCCAGGGCCTGCACCATCCCGGCAACACCATCCTTGATCGGATCGGTGACCGAGATAAATCCCAGTGCCGATTTCTCTACCCCCGGTTCAGCCAACCACATCAGGGTATGCCCCTGCTGTTCAATGGAGTGCGCCTGTTCCAGCAGAGAGTCCAGCGCGATGAACTCACTCTGCATCATACGTTGATTACCCAGGATCAGACTCTGCCCATCGACCACGGCCTTTAGCCCCATCCCGGGCAGAGTAGAAAACTCTGCCACCGGCAACAGATCTATCCCCTGTAATTCAGCCCACTGCAACACCGCCCTGGCCAGCGGGTGTTCACTCCCCTGCTGGGCCGAGGCAGCCAGTTGCAACACCCTGGCAACATCACCATCCGCCGCCACCAGCTGCTCGACACTGGGAGTGCCTTCGGTAAGGGTGCCGGTCTTATCGAACACCACCGTATTGCTGTGGTGGGCCAGCTCCAGGGCCTGGGCATCCTTAATCAGGATTCCGGCCCGCGCTGCCACTCCAGTACCCACCATAATAGCAGTCGGGGTTGCCAGACCCAGGGCACAGGGACAGGCGATAACCAACACCGAGATGGCCGCCAGAAAACCGGTCTGCGCATCACCACCCAGCAGCCACCAGGCGAGGAACGTCAGCGTGGCAATGGCCACCACCACCGGCACAAAGATGGCGGATATGCGATCCACCAGCTTCTGCACCGGGGCCTTGCTGGCCTGGGCGTTTTCCACCATACGGATGATACGTGCCAGGGTGGATTCGGTACCTACGTTGGTGGCCTGGATGTGCAACATGCCAGCGCCATTGACCGAGGCACCGGTGACCTCATCTCCCATCTCCTTGGATACCGGCATGCTCTCCCCGGTAAGCATGGATTCATCCAGCTGACTGCTGCCCTCCAGAATGACACCATCCACCGGCAGCCGCTCCCCCGGACGCACCACCACAATAGCACCACGCTGTACACTCTCCACCGGCATCTCCACGATCCGCCCATCCAACTCCACCTGCGCGGTCTCCGGGCGCAGATCCATCAGGGCACGGATGGCCGAGGCGGCGCTACGCTTGGCCCGGGCCTCCATCCACTTGCCAAACAGGATCAGGGTGATAATCATGGCCGAGGCCTCGAAATAGAGATGCCCACCCCCACCTCCGGTAACCGTTACCCAGCTGCTCAGGCCCCAGGCGGCACTAGTGCCCATCACCACCAACACATCCATATTACCGGCACCGCCACGCAGGGATTTGTAGGCACCCACATAGAAATGTCGACCACTCCAGAACTGCACCGGGGTGGCCAGGGTAAACTGCAGCCAGGGGGCCAGCATCCAATCCACGCCAAACAACATCAGAAGCATGGGCAGGGCCAGGGGTATGGTAAGCAGGGCCGAGAGAATCAGGCGATTCTGCTCCCGTTGGTTCTGTTTTCTGGCGTTGGCCTCGGCCTGGGCACGCTGCTCCGCCGAGGTTACCGCCGGGGTGGCGGCAAACCCGGTGCGGCCCACCGCAGCAACAAGATCTTCCTGGGCGATCGCCCCGGAGTGGATGGTTATGGCCGCCTTTTCTGTGGCCAGATTCACCGCCGCCAGCTCCACACCCGGCAACCTGCCCAAAACCTTTTCCAGGCGGGTGGAACAGGCGGCACAGGTCATGCCGCTGATATCCAGCTCGATCAACTCTGTAGGCACGGCAAAGCCCGCCTTGCCGATGGCGGAAACGACATCCTCAACCCCACAGCCAGCAGCGTCCAGATCCAGGGTGACGTTCTCAGTGGCCAGGCTTACCCTAGCCTCACGAACACCAGGCAGCCTACTCAATACCTTTTCCAGACGGGCAGAACATGCGGCACAGGTCATGCCCTGCACCGGCAGCTTCAGACTCAAACCTTTTTCACCATCCACCTGTTACCCTCTCCAAACATAAACGAATAAAATAGCCGGCCCCACCCCAGGCCACTAAAACGAATAAGCGAGTCTTTGATCTCGTGATGCGTTTTGGGACATCCCAGTCCCCAAAACGCACTCGATCTTCGACAACCTGTTATTGCCCCGGTCGTCCCGGTCACTGGCACTGCGCGACAACCTCGCAAGCTCGTTGCCGCTCC
>JAAGZL010000117.1 GCA_024206335.1 Gammaproteobacteria bacterium | reverse complement strand
GGTGGTGGTGGAAAACGAAGTGGCGAGAAGGGACGGCTATCAGGTGGTAAAGGGAGCGTATGGGAGGGTGGAATTCGCAGCCCCATGATCATCCGCGGTCCTGGGATACCGGCTAACTCCTGGTGTCATGAACGAGTTGTTGGATATGACCTGTACCCAACGTATTGCCAATGGGCTGGTGTGCCTATGAACAGACTTCCTAAAGGGCTAGAAGGTGGCAGCCTCGTAAGTTTGCTTGATGACGGTCGAGGAACGGTGCACCGGGTGCGTGATGCTATGGTCTTTCACTTTCCGCATTATCAAAGTGGTGATGGACCTCATACAGCCATATTTCTTGATGAATACAAGTTAATGAAATTCTATGAGAGTGGACGGTATGCCCTATTCGACATTAGTCAGGATATTGCAGAACAGAGGGATCTTGCCGAACAGATGCCAGGGAAAGTCAGAGTTCTCGATCAATTGTTGATGCAATATCTCAGCACGGTGAATGCACAGATGGCTGTTCCGAATCCTGATTATGACCCAATGAAAGAGCCATCAGACCGAAAGGGTAAAGGAGGGAATAAAATGAAAATAAAGTCTACGAAAAAGGCTGGGAAAAAGGCTGGGAAAGGAAGGGCCTGATGCGAGGGTTTGTAGTTGTAAGCCTGTTGCTGATGACCCAGTCAAATCTGTGCTTGGGTGAAGCTCGAGCCGTTTCACAAGAGAGTGCCGGTCAGCGTGTTGGTGCTATGACGAAGCACACAGTTGAAAAAAAGGTAACAGAAGGGTTTTTGTTTGTTGAGGACCGCTATGTTAGTTTGCCTTACCGTGTCGGGTTTGATGAAAACAATGTATTCATAAATGATATTCCATTAGATAGCGTAGTTCTAAAAAATCTTGTAACTGAAAAATCTCTTCAGAATGGTCGATGGTTACAGCAAGGCTTTCGACGTTTGTATCTCCATCTCACAACTGGAGGCACTCTCGTGCTCTATGGTGATGCCCCAGTTCTCTTGCTTGCCAACACGGAGAGTTCGGATTTACTCAAGACTTTGATTAATAATGGTGCTCTGGAGTCATTGGCAAATACTGGCCTGGCAGGCGACATACAATTACCCGGTGAGAGATCGTATTGGAAAAGGTTCGCTGACGGCTTTGAGTGTCCTCAGGAATTGCGTGTTCGAGTAGGTGAAGTTCTGGAAAAGGAGCGGGCTGTTGAAGAACGTAACCTAGCAGAGATTGCTGCCAGGAAACTTCTGAGTTCAAGTTCTTACCTTTTAACTATTTTTGGCATGCTTCTTGTGGTGATCGCGTTTGGGAACCTACTTTCGAACGAGGCACCGCTTGATATTCAGTCTTCAGAGTCTCCCGTAATGGATCGGCGTGTCAAAATATTTCTCATGCTTATAGCAGCCTTTTCTGTTCTAGACCTCATTTGGACACTGCTCGCAAGCCGTGCGAATGCGTTGACAGAACTCAACCCAATCGGATCGCAGCTAATTCATAATCCGATTGGATTGCTAGCTTTTAAAACCCTTGTCACGGTGGGTGTTATTGGGATTCTTTTTGTCTTGCGGGGTCACAGAGTCGCACAGCGCGGTGCATGGTGGGCCTGTCTTATCTGTACGCTTGTGACCGTTCGCTGGCTGACCTTTAATTCAATGTTCGCGTAGTTCAAGAAGGGGCGCGAAACTTAAATTCCAGAGGACTGAACTATGAGATACTTAGTATTTACATTCATTACATCCATGCCGGTGTTATTCCCATGCATCATGCTTTCAGAAGAGCCTATCCGGAAGCCGAGAATGGATGACACGATCAGGGCGAATATATACGCAGATAATGCCTTCAGGCTTTATGTAAATGGAGAACTCGTAGCGGTGGATTCAATTCAGTTTGTGCCGCATAACGTCGTGTCTGTTGATATTCTGCCTGC
>JAAGZL010000014.1 GCA_024206335.1 Gammaproteobacteria bacterium | reverse complement strand
GTGTAAGTGACTCCATCAATCGTTGTTGTGCTGGAGTAAGGCCTGCCCAGATTATCGTAACTAGCTGACTTTTGAATGCCCTCCGCTCCAGTGCTACTGGCGGGTTTACCGACTCCCTTGTTGGCTGTGTCATAAGCCCAGTTGCTCACACCTTCAAGTTCGGTGCGCTGTGTTTTCCGGCCGAGTTTATCGTAGGCCGTGGTGCTGCTATTGCCCTTGGCATCTGTTTGCCTGACTAATTCGCCCAGAGTATTGTGCCCGTATGTCCACAAACCCATATCCGGGTCATTCATTGTTATTTTGTTACCGCGAATGTCATAGCGGGCCGTTATGGTATTGCCCAACGCATCTTCGGTGGTGACTAAATTTCCGAACGGGTCATAGCGATAGGTGTTTTTATTTCCTTCGGCATCGATCACCTGGCGTAATTCACCAATTACATTTTTGATCTGAGTGGTTGACTGTAGCTTGCTGTTGGTCACAGTGGTCGCAAGCCCGGAATAACTGGTGGTTGACGGGCTGTTGTCCGGCAAGGTCGCTGTTAAGAGACGGCCTGCGATATCGTAAGTGTAAGTGTGCCAGTAAGCTCCCTCACCGCTGAAGTAGGGACGGCTCTTTTTGTGCACCTGGCCCCTGGCGTTGTAGACGGTGTCCGAGTAAATTGGCGTGCCGTCAAACCCCCGGGTCTCTTCACGAATTGTTCTACCAAGCTTATCGGAATAAATGCTGACTGCAGGGCTGCCGGTTTTTTGCCGGGTCATCACCCTTGCGCCACCAGAGGGGCAGTTTGTATTGCCCGCTTCGCCGTTGAAGCCGTTACACCATTCCCGTGTTGTGGTCGTCGTCGTGCCGTCTGCCCTGGTTTCGAGTTGCTTTCTGCCGAATGAATCATATTCCCAACTTGTGGTAATACCATTGGGGCCGGTTAACGACGTTGGCACCCCAAACCTTGCATCCCAGGTACGGGTTTCTTGGTGGTTTAATGCATTTTTAGTTGATACTGGGAACTGCCCATTCGCGTCATAAACCGTTGAAGTTGT
>JAAGZL010000115.1 GCA_024206335.1 Gammaproteobacteria bacterium | reverse complement strand
CTATTGGTATGGTGTATACGTTGCTAATGATACAGGTGATTGTCTAATGTTGTGTCAGTCATTTATTGGTACGGTCTCCTTCCCCCATATTGGTCTTGCCAACTATGTTCCCACCTTGATTTAGCACAAATGAGTGCTAGATTGGAGTAGTTGCATGAATAGGACAAGGTGTAGAGGTGCTGCTCACTGCGGCCTATTGGTATGGTGTATTGGTTAGCATAAAGGTTACTCCTGTTGGTAGTATGTAGTACTCATCATCATGTTAGCTAATGGTTTGCTTAGGCTTAATAGGTTAGTACTAGGTGTCTACACTCTCTGGTTCTGGCTTGGTATTAGTAGCATGTGTTCTCTGCTGACTAAGGATAAAGGGATAACATAAACCCACTTGATGTTGTACTAGTTGTTGTTGGATGGATCAATAGCATCCTTCCAGTGGCTATACCTTGTTACGACTTAACACTATTCAGATTCATATACTTGTAGAAGTCTCTTCCTAATTGATGTTCTCTCTCCTTACTTTGCTTGACGGGCAATGTGTACAAAACCTATCTGTTGACTACTACTATTGGACTATCCAGAGATTCCTCATACTTCCTTCTTCATGGCTTACTTGTGTGGACTAATACGTAATCAGGATACTAATGAACAAGAACATAACTCACAACTAACAATAACAAACAGTTGACAACAATACAATGAATATGGACAGGTGAACGTATAGACCACACGTAGGTTGCATGTGGGTTCAGCTCTAGTAGTCCTAGTCTCCTATAAAGAAAGGAGGTATACAATAAAGAAAAGTTGGTGCAGAAGCCTATTCACGCATAGGAAACCGGTTATAGTTTATACAGTATAACTACTGTTGGTGCATAAAAGAATGCCACTAGTAACTCCGTCCAACCACCTCTGGTCCGGTGCAGTCTGCTAGGGGTGAATTAGATGTGCTCCAACATAGGAAATAGTAAGTCTGTTGGCAAGGCCCATGATCTATTCACACTCTACTCCCAGGGCAGGGGATATGTCTGATATGTCTGATATGTCTTCTTACTACAGCAATAAACGTAACTAATTAAGCATGTCGGCAAACTCTCCTATCAATAAGTGCAAAAGATATACTATACTCTTGCGGTGTAACACAGATACTACTCATACTATATCAGCATACTGACTTGCTCTAACTCCAACATATATACTAATAAAAACTTAGGCTCTTCCTTACAAGTGTGTATTAAACAAAAATTCTCCTTACTACAGCCATACGCTCAACTAACAATAGCTTGTGCTCTCTTACTCCAGTAATATCACTTCCTACGTACAAAAAACAATTGGTTAGATATAACGTACAACATCGCTTCACTCCTATACTCCAATACCTATCTGGATCACCAACACACGAATTAAGTTTAACGGAAAAACACTTACTCTTTAGGGTCCTACTATGTATGCTAAAACCTGCTGT
>JAAGZL010000114.1 GCA_024206335.1 Gammaproteobacteria bacterium | reverse complement strand
CCTTCAATATAACGATTATTGGCTGAATAAAGAATAGTAGATATTAAATCAACACTACCTAATACAGAATCAATAGGTCCTGATACAGCAATAAGATCACCTAAATTAATATAATGATTAAAGTTATTTAATTGATTTGTAGTAGGAAAATCATTAGTAATAATAGATATAATTAAAAAAGGAAAAGGAAATAAATAAATTGAATAAATACCTTTTGAAGATTCAATGCTTAATTTAGATTGTAGAATTAAAGATAAAATCAAAGGAAAATGAATTAAAAACTCTTCAATTACTAATTCCATAATTATAGAAAAACCAGTAAATCTAGAATAAAAATAAGCAGATAAAAGAATATAAAATAAACCATAAATTATACGACAAGATTCAATTATTTCATTAAATCTTGGAATATATCTATCTAAACAATCTCCAATTGAAGGATAAGATTAATATTAAGCATAATTCCATAGATCGACTAATTAGCGAGAATAATTTAATTCTTCATGAAATTCATGTCCAGTAAATCTAGCATCAATGATTATTTTGATTGAACGAGATAATGAACCTGTTAATCCAGAATAAAGACAAGAATCCTTAATTATTATACCAATTTCATATAATCTCGT
>JAAGZL010000113.1 GCA_024206335.1 Gammaproteobacteria bacterium | reverse complement strand
TTAGCATGATCAGAGCGGCCGTTAAGGGTTCCCTACTCTGATCAAATTACCGCACTCTTAAAAATACTCTGTAAGTCCGTTCAAAGCACGAAAAACGAGGAAAATATTTGTTTTTCCGACGCCAGAACGATGTGCTTGGGAGTTTTTTGTGGTGACTCTCTGTGTTCAACGCGGCAAGCTACAGAGCTTCGGTTTTCTGGCATATTTTTAGTAATTGTGATGTACCAGACTAGATACTCCGGTCGTAAAGGTCGAATCGAAAGAAGGAATTACAACAATACTCGTTTCTCGGGCTATTTGATGCGTTATCAATTTTTTCAACGTCTCATTCTTGGCATTGGATTTACATTGCTTTGTGGAGATGCGATCACCGGTTCGTACGTGTGGGGCCAAGATACGATCGATACTCAAGATTCAATCGATACTGTTGGTATGAGTATTGATCGTGCAAGTGGTACTCGATGGCAGCCTTCCAGGGAGTGGCAGGATGACTCTCTTCCTCTGCACCCGGTGATTGGGAATCTTTGTAATTCATGTTGCCCTGATTGGTCTCAGTACGGCTTTGTTGATTTTCTGTTTCTTCAACGTGACAACGCCACTAGTGGTACGGTCATTACTGAGGAGAGAGTTGGGGGTGGAACTCAACGCGTCCCAGTGTTCACCACTCGTTCGATGCAAGCTGCAACGGCTCCTGGTGTACGGCTGTTCTATGGAGAACTCGGTCCCGACTGCATGGGATGGGAAGTTGGCTACCTCGGTGTGTACGGGATGTTCGGTGCCGTTGATCGTTCTTCGTTAACAGATTCGTTGGTTATTCCAGGAATTAACCCACCAAAGTGGTCTTCTGCAGATGAAGTTCGACCAACCTATGCATCGAGTTTGAATACCGTAGAGGCTAATATTTTCACATATCGGTGCTGCCCTGAATGTAGTAGCGATACCTTCCTATGGTCACACTTGGGTAATAAACCGGTGTGCCACTGTAGTAACTGGTTAGTTGGTTTCCGATGGGCGGGCCTGGAAGAACAAGCCGACTTAAACGTGCTGTGCTGCCGTAACACGAGTGATGAATTTACGTCTTATTCAGTGCAAACAAGTTCGCAGATGCTCGGCCCTCAGGTTGGTTTTCGGGGACGCCGACAGTGGAAGAATTGGGCGGTTGAAGGTTGGGCCAAGGCAATGTTGGCCGGCACACTGTTAAGTTCAAATGCCGACCCGATTTTTTCATCACTTGCACCGTCACCCCCTAATCAACCCTTCCGAGGTTCGCGTCGGCTTATTGACACCGGTGTCGGATTTCTCGGTGATCTGAATTACACGCTGACACGTCGGCTCAATGACACATGGTGGTTACGGCTTGGCTACAACATGATCTGGCTTTCTGGTGTGGCACTTGCACCCGACCAATGGGACTTCACGAATACAAGCACAAGTGGCACAACACTTGTTGGTGGTGGCGGGGTCTTTCTTCATGGTGCGAACCTCGGCCTTGAGGCTCGCTGGTAAAAGCCCTAGCTCGCAGACTTATGGTCGAGACGACATCCGCGATGGTTGTGATTCAAGGCCAACGGTATTTACCGCAATGATCTGATACCCA
>JAAGZL010000112.1 GCA_024206335.1 Gammaproteobacteria bacterium | reverse complement strand
TTGAGCCAGTTTGTTCCCACCAGTCCGGCCACCAGTGATCTGGGCGCCCGGGTCAGGGCCACCCGGCGCAGCAGGATGTTGATCTCCATGCTCAATCGGCTCTGCTGCTGGTGGTCCTGGAACTCTTGCCGGATGCGTTTCAGCTCGGACCGGGCCTCGCGTTGCAGGCAGCTGCCCCGGTGCTGGCGCAGCAGGGAATAGATCAGCAGGATGGATCCAAACAGAAGCAGCAGCCACCAGCCCGGGGCCAGAGGCCACCAATCCACACCATCCGGGGTGTGGATGTCGTGCAGTAGGCCTAACAGGGGGCGTTCAGGCATGGCCATTTCCCCTGCCTCTCCCCTGTCGGTTGCCCCTGATGATGCCGGGGAACAGCGCCTGTTGCAGGCCCTCCACCAGCGGTTGGTCCGTACCCAGACTCAGCAGCCGGGCCTGATAACGTGTACAGGTATGTTTTACTCTCTCTACCCGCTGTTGGAACTGTTGGTGATACCGTTTCCGAACTGAGTGCTGGCCACTGTCGAAGACGCTGCTGTGACTGCCGTCGGTGATGGAGTAGATGCCGGGTGGTGGTAGCTCTCTCTCTATGGGGTCGTAGATGTGAACTGCAGCGATGTCGTTATGCCTGGCCAGATATGCGAGGTGTTGTGTTGCCCCCGGGTCGAGTTCATGGAAGTCGCTCAATACCAGAACCATGCTGCCTGGTTTGGCCAACTTGCGCAGACGCAACATGGCGTCGCCCAGGGTGCTGTGGTGGTCGTTTGTATGTGGTTTGATTCCAGCCAGCAGGCTGAATATCCGCATGGCTCCGGCTTCACCGCCGAGGGGCGGCAAGATATGGCAGTTGAGGCCGTCCCCATAAACAATGGCTCCTACCCGATCACCGCTCTCCAGGGCCATCCAGGTGATGAGGGCGGCGATTTTGGCCGCTAACACCCATTTGTACTGTATCCGGGTGCCAAAGTGCATGGAGCTGCCGGCATCCACCAGCAGGTAGATGGTGTGTTCGCGCTCCTCCTGAAACAGTTTGGTATGCAGCTTGCCGGTGCGTGCGGTGACCCGCCAATCCAGGGTGCGGTAGTCGTCGCCGGATTGATAGGGGCGCACCTCGTTGAACTCCAGACCTCGTCCTCGGAACAGGGCGCGATAGGCCCCGGGAAACAGGCTGGACAGGGCGTCTTGCGGGGTGTTGGTCAGACGGATACTGTCAGCCCGCAGATGACGCAGCTCTTCCACTGTGACCTTGATTCCGTCGCTCACCGGCTATCTCAGGGCACCGGAACGGTTGCCAGCAGGCGTTTGATCACCTCGTCGGTCACCACACCATCGGCCTCGGCCTCATAGCTGAGCAGTATGCGGTGGCGCAGGGCATCGGCCGCCATGGCGTGGATATCTTCCGGTGAAACATAGTCACGGTTATCCAGCCAGGCGTGGGCGCGTGCGGCCATCTCCAGGGCGATAGAGCCACGGGGGCTGGCGCCATAGGCAATCAGGTCGGTCAGGTCGGCGGCATATGCCTCGGGCCGGCGGCTGGCCGCTACCAGTTGTACGATGTACTCCTCCAGTTCCGGGGCCATATGCAGTGCCAGCACCTGTTTGCGGGCTGAGAATATGCCGGCACGTGAGACCAGGGGTGACTCAATATCCTCCATGCTCCTGCCTTCTATCCTCTGACTGCGTACCAGGCGCACTACTTCCAGCTCTGCCTCGGGAGTGGGGTAGTCCACTGACACATGCAGCAGGAAGCGGTCGCGCTGGGCCTCGGGCAGGCGGTAGGTCCCCTCCTGCTCAATGGGGTTCTGGGTGGCCATCACCAGGAACATATCGTCCAGTGGATAGGTGGTGCGTCCAACGGTGACCTGGCGTTCGGCCATGGCCTCCAGCAGGGCGGATTGCACCTTGGCCGGGGAGCGGTTGATCTCATCGGCCAGGATGAAGTTGTGGAATACCGGGCCTTGCTGGAAGTGGAAGCTGCCGTCCTGGGGGCTGAATACCTCGGTTCCGGTGAGGTCGGCTGGGAGCAGGTCCGGGGTGAATTGAATGCGGTGGAAGTCACCCTCCACCCCGGCGGCCAGGACCTTGATCACGGTGGTCTTGGCCAGGCCTGGTGCGCCCTCCACCAGCAGATTGCCATCTGCCAGCAGGGCCACCAGCAGACGGGTGATCAGCCCCTCCTGGCCCAGGATTCTGTGGTTGATATGGGTCTCAAGCCTCTTTACATCTTCATAACATGACATCTGTACCACCGTTGTTATTGTCTATGGCCATAATCGGAACTTCCCTAGAGTATAACTAGCCACCTGGTTCCAGTCGCACCAGTTTGCCGTTGGCTGCATCGGTCAGCAGATAGAGGTAACCGTCCGGTCCGGTTCTCACATCGCGTATTCGCCCTAACTCATCCCTGAGCAGGTGCTCCTCTCTGATTACAGAGTTTCCATCTAGCACCAGCCGTGTCAATAGCCTGAACTTGAGTGAGCCGATAAACAGGCTGTCCCTCCATTGGTGGAATTTGTCTCCGGTGTAGAAGGTCATGCCGGAGGGTGCAATGGATGGTATCCAGTAGTAGTCCGGCTGTTGCATTCCCGGCTTGCTTACACCCTCTCCGATGGTGGTGCCAGAGATGTAGTTGACGCCATAGGTGATGATCGGCCAGCCATAGTTTCGACCCTTGTGGATGATGTTGAGTTCGTCGCCACCCTGGGGGCCATGTTCATGGATCCATAGCTGGCCCGTGGTTGGGTGTAGTGCCATTCCCTGGGGGTTGCGGTGGCCGTAGCTGAATATCTCCGGTTTCGCATCGGGGCGGGATGTGAACGGGTTGTCGGCCGGGATCCTGCCGTCATCGTGGATGCGGATGATGGAACCGGCGTGATCGTGCAGCATCTGGGCTCGGGGTCGCTTCCCTCTATCACCGATGGAGATGTAGAGATAACCGGCGCGGTCGAATGCCAGGCGTGATCCAAAGTGGTGTGCGGTAGAGCTCTTTCTCTCCAGACGGAAGATGATCTCCAGATCCTGCAGTCGGTTATCAGTCAGTCGTGCCCTGGCCACCTCGGTACCCATGCCAGTGGGGCCAGGTGCGGAGAAGGAGAGGTAGATCCAGCCGTTTTTTTGATAGTCCGGATGCAGGGCCACATCCAGCAGTCCACCCTGACCCACTGAGATGATATTTGGTAGTCCGAATATGGATTGTGATGCCAGCCTGCCGTTCTCCACCAGGCGCAATCTACCGCTGCGCTCGGTTACCAGGATACGACCGTCTGGCAAAAAGGCCATGCTCCAGGGGTGTTCCAGACCCTGGGCCAGGGTCACAATGCGCCCGGTGAAATCCACCGTTACTGGTTTCAATCCCTTGGATGAGTGGGACCACAGGGGCCATAACCACAGCAACAGGATCAGGGCCACAGTGCCGTGGGATGGTCTCCCTGTATCAGGTTGTTGTCTTCGGGTCGCTTTGGGCATGGGATTTGTTTGGATCTACATAAATGGATGGGGATTAGTCAGAGTTTAGAGCAAATGGCCGCAGACGTATTTTGCCCCAGGTTAGGCTGGTTGTTGCCGGGGTTGGTCATGCGTAATGTTCATCTGGAGGGCAAGGTTCCGTGTGTGGATGTAATAGACCGGAAGGGAGAGGTGGTTATTTGCGCTGAGATCCCTGGGGTGGAAAAGAGGGATCTGGATGTCTCCGTGATGGACACCAGCGTTACCATCGAGGGAACCACCAGCCACGAGGAGAAGGACGACTACTACAGGAGTGAGATTGCCAAAGGGTCATTCAGTCGTACGGTGGTGCTTCCTGAGAATGTGGATGCAGCAAAGGCCAGGGCAGACTTCAAGGATGGGGTGCTTGAGTTGATTGTCCCCAAGGTAGAGGTCTCCAAGCGGCATAGCATAAAGTTGGAGTAGTGGCGGGCAGGGGGCCTACACCTAGGTGTGGGTTCCCCCTTTGTAGCTGGCGTAGTCAGATTGAGTGGGCCGGTGTTGGTTGCCTCACTGTGTTGGTTCAACCCCAGCGGCTTGACGGCCGCTTAGCCTTTGCGCACCAGGTAGGTAAACCCTGAATCGCTCTCCTGGTAATCCAGGTAGTCGTGGCCGCCCTGTTTGCAGAGGATCTTCAGTTCGCGCTCTGTTCCGGGCTCAGTTCCAACTATTTCCAATACTTCACCAGACTCCATGCGGGATATAGTTTGTTTGATGCGGAGAATTGGCAACGGGCAGTTGAGCCCCTTCAGGTCTAGCTTCTCGGTAACCTCAGTCATTTCATAACCTCCGTGGCATTTCCTATACCATATGATAATCCAACCGTGCTGAAAAGTGGAAGAAGTGGTTGCATCTCTGTTTTGTCACCCTGGAAAAAGAGTAGAATTGGCCAGGCGCTATGGTGTTTTGCTGCATGTCGCGCAACAATACAAGGTTACAATAACCGGAATGGATTGGGGAAATAAGAATGAGTGAACTGTTACAGCAAAGCTATTATGGCAATACTCTGCAGGTATGGGTTACTGCGTTTGCCATAATTATTCTGTCACTGCTGCTGGGTAAAATTGCCTACTGGGCCTTCTCGAAGATTGTGCGTGGCTTTACCAGCCGTACCAAAACCAGGCTGGATGACATTGTGGTGGATATGATTGAAGAGCCCATGGTGTTCTTCCTCATATCTGTGGGTATCTGGTTTGGACTCAAACAGCTGCTCCTTCCAGAGGCAGTAGAAGCCGCTATAAATAATTCGTTCCAGGTTCTGGTTGCCCTGTTGATAGGTTGGTTGGCTAGTCGCCTGTTCGATGCCATATGCCAGGAGTACCTGTTGCCATGGGTTGAAAAGTCAGAAAATGACCTGGATGATCAGCTGCTGCCAATCTTGCGTAAGGCGGTCAAGACCACTGTCTGGGTGATGGCGATTATCATCGGTCTGAATAATGCCGGTTACAACGTTGGTGCGCTGATCGCCGGACTTGGTATTGGGGGCTTGGCCTTGGCCATGGCAGCCAAGGATACCGTGTCCAATGTGTTTGGCGGGGTGACCGTATTTACCGACCAGCCGTTCCGGATAAATGATCGGATAAAGGTGGCCGGTTATGACGGCACCGTAACCGATATCGGGGTGCGCAGTACCAGGCTGCAAACCCTGGAAGGGCGTATGGTGACCATTCCCAACGCCAAGTTTGCCGATGCACCGGTGGAGAATATCTCCCGTGAGCCGTCGCGCAAAATTGTCCTTAATCTGGGCCTCACCTACGATACCCAGCCGGATAAGATGCAGCAGGCGATGGATCTGCTGAAAACCATTGGTGATGCAAACGAAAATACCGAGGAGAAGGTGGTTATCTCTTTCAACGGTTTTGGGGATTTTGCCATGAACATCATGTTTATCTACTACATTAGTAAGGGAGCGGATATTGCCAATACCCAGAGTGAAATAAACATGGCGATTCTGCGCCAGTTTAATAATAACGGGCTTGAGTTCGCATTCCCCACCCAGACGCTCTACACAATCAAGGCGGATACAGCATGAGTTATGAGATATTGATCGGCGGCAACGGGCAGTCACAGGTCTCACTATTGGCCAAAACCGCCAATCGGCATGGAATGATTGCTGGGGCCACTGGTACCGGTAAGACCGTTACCCTGCAGGTGCTGGCGGAGAACTTCTCGGCCATGGGGGTGCCGGTATTCCTGGCCGATGTTAAGGGCGATCTCTCCGGACTGGCCCAAGCCATCGGCATGAACGATAAGATTACCTCCCGCCTGGAGACCATCGGCATCAAGGATTTTGCCCCGCAGCCCAGCCCAACACTGTTCTGGGATCTGTTCGGGAAGCAGGGGCATCCTATCAGAACCACCATCTCAGATATGGGGCCTCTGCTGCTCTCTGGCCTGCTGGAGCTGAATGATACCCAGACCGGCATCCTCTACGCCGCCTTCAGTATTGCCGATGATAGCGGCCTGCTACTGTTGGATCTGAAAGATCTGCGCAGCATGCTCAACTGGATGGGGGAGAACTCTAAGGAGCTATCATCTGAGTATGGCAATATCACCAGCGCCAGTATCGGGGCCATCCAACGCCGTCTGCTGGTGCTGGAAGAGCAGGGGGCGGAATATCTGCTGGGAGAACCGGCCCTAAATCTGAATGACCTTATGATCACCGATTTCTCTGGTCGTGGCGTGGTCAGTATTCTGGATGTAACTAAACTGATATCTAAGTCACCGCGGGTCTACGCCACCTTTTTACTCTGGTTGCTGGCGGAGCTGTTTGAGAATCTACCCGAGGTGGGTGATCCGGAAAAACCCAAGCTGGTGTTGTTTTTTGATGAGGCCCACTTGCTGTTTGACCGCGCACCACGTCCGCTGCTGGATAAGATTGAACAGGTGGTACGCCTGATTCGCTCCAAAGGTGTAAGCGTGTTCTTCATCAGCCAGAGTCCGCTGGATATTCCATCCGACATCCTGGGGCAACTGGGTGCGCGCATCCAGCATGCCCTGCGTGCCTTTACCCCCAAGGATAAGAAGGCGGTACGAACCGTGGCTCAGACCTTCCGGGAAAATCCGCAGCTGGATACCGAGAAGGTGATAACGGAACTGGGAACCGGTGAGGCCCTGGTTTCGGTACTGGCAGAGGATGGTAGTCCCACCCCGGTGGAGAGGGTTTTGATCCGGCCACCGCAGTCGCGCATTGGTCCACTCACCGGTCCAGAGCGTGAAGAGATACTGGGTCGTTCACCACTCAAAGGCAGATATGACACTGCGGTAGATCGCGAGTCGGCCCACGAATTGCTGAAGAAACGTGCGGAAGAGGAGCAACGTGCAGAGCTTGCCGAGCAGGCCAGGATCGAACAGGAGAAAGCGGCCAAAAAAGAGGAGTCCAAGGGGAATATGTGGACCGGTACCTCCCGGCGTCAGGGGGTGGGTGAGGCCATAGTGAAAAGTGTGGTTCGTTCTGTTGGCAGCTCCCTGGGACGGCAGATTGTACGCGGCATACTCGGGTCGCTGCTGGGTGGCAGACGCTGAATTCAGGTGGCTCTGGTTAAATCAGAGGCCCCTTACATATTGAATAAAGAGGAAATATAGTTAAATGAGCAAAGGCAGGAAGTACGATTATCGGGTGGTGCAAAACGATGCTGATTGGAGCGTAGAGATAGTCAGGCGGGTAACCTCCAAGAAAACTACCGTATCAAAAAGCCAGGGTGGATTTGCCACAGAGTCTGCGGCCCAGGAGTGGGGGCAAAAAGAGCTGGAGGCATTCTCTCAGAACCTAAATGCACGTAACAAACGCCGTTCAGAACAGCGTAATAGTGGAGTGGACAAAGAGTGATGCCCTTGGGTCTGGTGAACCGCCAAACTCTTTCCTTCATGCTATGAAGTTGCTGACCAAAAGTGGTGATATGGAATTTCTCCTGGTACTAAAAGAGAGGCTGGAGGAAAAGGGTATTCCAGCAACCATACAGGGTAAGAACACCGCAAGCATGATGATTCCACGATTTGCCTTTGAGCCTACCATCTGGATCTATATCGATGATCAATATGACGAGGCCAGGCAGCTGCTGGATGATCCTGGTTACCTGGTTCAAAATAGATTGGATGTGGCTGAGTTCTATGAAAATCTGCCTACAGAAACAGAACAGAGAAAGGTGCTCAACCATGCGTTTTTACATCTAGGTTGGGTTGTAGGCCTGATAGTGTTGGCCCTGTTATTTATTCTGAAACTGCTTAACTCTATTTAGCTTTAGCAGCAGTTTTAATACTTACCTGCTGAGTGAAGAGCGCTACACTACGAATGGTGCATTTGGGGCGTAAGCATGGAGCGGCAAGCTTTACAATTTCTTGGATATAATAACTATTTTGTGTCGTTGTGCCTTGCCTTGTACCACCCCAAGCACACCATTTGCGGTGTTCAACTGAGGATTTTAGGTTTAAGCAAGTACTCCTTAGGTAACACATATCTAATCCAACTGTACTAGTATTGATATACGGTCGGTGTGCTAAGTATATCCACTAATCCGGCTTCTTTTCATTTCTTGAACCAATTGCAGGTGGCAGGATATGGTCTACCCTAAAGTTCTGGCTTTTGTGTTGGCGGGCGGTGAGGGAACCCGTCTCTACCCACTGACTGATATGCGCTGTAAGCCGGCTATCCCGTTTGGCGGTCGTTATCGTTTGGTGGATTTTGTTCTGAGCAATCTGGTGAACTCCCAGATATTCTCTATCTATCTGTTAGTGCAGTATAAATCCCAGGCCCTGATTGAACATCTGCACAAGGCCTGGGAGATGTCACCCATGCTGGTGGAGCAGTTCATCACTGAGGTGCCACCCCAGAGGTGTAACGGTGATAGTGAGTGGTTTCAGGGTACTGCAGATGCGGTGTACCAGAACCGTACCCTCATTGACCAGCATCAGGCGGATGTGGTTGCGGTATTTGGTTCTGACCACATCTATCGTATGGATGTGCGCCAGATGCTGGATTTTCATTTTGCACAGCAGGCTGATGTGACAGTTGCAGCAAAACCTACCCCTATTGGTGAGGCGAGTCGATATGGGAATATTGAGATTGATGGAGATACTGCTCGTATAACAGCATTTCATGAGAAACCGCAACACCCTGTTGCACTGCAGAATACTCCAGATATGATGCTTGCCTCTATGGGTAACTATATCTTCCGGGCGGATATTCTGCAGCAGGCTTTGGATGCAGTGCATGGCGAAGGTGGTACAGATTTTGGTAAGGATGTACTGCCATGGTTGGTTGGGCGGCATCGTGTTATGGCCTATGATCTGACCAAGAATGATGTGCCTGGGGTCAAGTCATATGAGGAGAGGGGCTACTGGTGTGATGTGGGTACACTTGAATCCTATGGATCTGCCCATAGGGATATTTTAGGGTTGGAACCACGTTTTGATCTGTTCAATCCAAAATGGCCAATTCGCACCTATCGATATGATGGGCCAGCTACCAAAGTTGGCAACCTGGATATGGATAATAGTCTGCTTGGAGCTGGCTGTCTGATTGAAGCAGCCAAGATTAAGAATAGCGTGATTGGACTGGAGGTGATGATGCAGGAAGGGGTTGAAGTTGAGAACTGTATTATCCTCGACTATGTGAAGATAGAGCAGGGCTGCAAATTACGTAATGCCATAATCGATCGCTTTAATATTATTGAGGCAGGAACCAAGATAGGTTATGACAGGGAGCATGATCGCAATAAATACTATATGGATGAATCTGGGGTAGTGGTTGTTCCCTGTGGGGATAGGTTGGTATCCAGGGTTTACTGACTGGTGCAACTCCAGGCTGTGCAGTAGGCTGGTGTATAGTTAAACTAGTTGCTAACCAGCATGCACAATAACAACATCTCCAGAAACTATTGCAGACTATGCTAAAGATCTCAAACAATGTATCCCTATCTTTGGATGAGGTGGATATAACCGCTATCCGGGCGCAGGGTGCCGGGGGGCAAAATGTAAACAAGGTCTCCTCTGCGGTGCATCTGCGTTTTGATGTGACAGCATCTTCACTGCCTGATTTTTATAAACAGCGATTACTGGCTTTTAGTGATCAGAGATTGACTAAGGATGGTGTGATTGTAATAAAGGCACAGCAGTTCAGAACTCAGGAGAAGAATCGGGATGAAGCGCTGAATCGGTTGGTTGAGATGATCAAAAGTGCGGGAGTGATACAGAAAACACGCAAACCTTCCAAACCCACCAGGGCCTCCCAGAAGCGACGTATGGACAGCAAGACCAGACGGGGCAGAACGAAAAGCCTCAGAGGTCGGGTGCGGGATGATTAGTCTTGAAAGATTCCGATATCAGATAAGCTAGTGGCATCTCATGTATCCTGACTATTACCACAGGATGAAGCTGGTGCTTTTTGGCTACTGGCCCACTCAAGCAACTGGTCACTAGGCATTGGTCTGGCGATAAAGTAACCCTGGGCCGTATCACAGCCAAGACCAGACAGTAGATCCCATGCCTCCTGGTCCTCCACACCTTCAGAAACAACGGTCATGCCAAGCCTATTCCCCAATAGGATGGTAATGTCCACAATGGCCTGTGCTTCAGCATCTTTTGTTGCTTGCATGACAAAAGATTTGTCGATCTTTATTTCAGTAAATGGCGCTCGGTATAGCTGCACCATTGAAGAGTAACCAGTTCCGAAATCATCAATCGAAAGTTTCAGTCCTTTTATTCGCAATCTGGTTAACACATCAAGTGATTTGGCCAGATCATGCATGCAGTATAGGCCATATCTACAAAAGAGTGCCGGTGGGGCTTCAGGTACGCAGGGGCAAGTCAGATTAGGTGTGAATAACTACATTGACTTTGACCCTGGTATTGCACTCAGATAAGCGAGGCCAGTAGTGAGGTCTGCTCTAATCGATTGGCCAGGATGGTTAGCAGCACCTTGCTGAACGAGGTCTGCAGGTGATTCGATGCGGCTTGAATGGCATCGGACTGGATCTTGATTATCACTACGTCGGTATTGCTGATAACGCTGGCGCTTCGGGTTTTTCTCTTGCCGTGGATATAGGCCATTTCACCAAAGCACTGTCCGGTTTCGACCAACCCCAGGAAGGAGCTATTCTTCATAATCCGTGCCTCGCCAGAGGCCAGGATGAATAGGGAGTTGCCTATCTTTCCCTCCTTGATCAGTGAGCGTTCGGCCTTGAATTTGCGCCACTTGCTGATGCGTACCACCTCCCATAGCTCAACCTCGCTGAAATTGCGGAAGAACTTTAGGCCCTTAAGGGTATTGAACTGCTCGGTATCAGATACATCCTCGGATGGTAGTTCCAGCTGGTTGTGGGCTGCAGTAATATCCTGAGCCAGGTCCCCCCAGGTTGCATACCTGTTGGCGGGTGGCTTTTCCAGGCAGCATTCCACTATTTTGGTGAGACACTTGGGGATGTCAGGGCGCAGCACCCCCAGGGGTGTGGCATCCTCTTCCTTGATCATGCGAATCAGCTCTGGTTGATTTTTAGCGGTAAATGGGAGGCGGCCGCATAATAGTTGGTACATCACCACCCCAAGTGAATAGATGTCTGTTCTGTGGCTTACCTCTTCACCGTCGATCTGTTCTGGCGACATGTATGCCGGTGATCCCACCGCCTCCAGAATCTGGGTGTGGTCTGAGTTTTCCATCAGGGCGGTGCCAAAGTCGCTAACCTTTACATCGCCAGACTCATCGATAAGGAGATTGGCTGGTTTGATATCTCTATGGATGACACCGTGGTGATAGGCGTAGTCCAGTGCGCTGCAACACTTGAATATAATGCCGATTATATCATCGAAGGGCAGCAGTTTTTTTTGGGTGCAGTGCCGTTTCAGGGTGTGGCCAGGCACGTATTCCATGACGATATAGTGCAGGTCATCTTCGTGTCCTGCATCGTATACCGATACGATATGCGGGTGTCTGAGTTTGCCGGCCAGGCTGGCCTCATTCATGAACATCTTCTGAAATTTGGGGCCGTTGACCGGGTCGCTGAATACCGCCTGGTGGGCAATCTTGATTGCCACCTTATGCCCGGTAAAGGGGTCGATACCAAGGTAAACAGAGCTGGTGGCGCCCTTGCCAATCAGTCTTTGGATGTTAAATTTACCTATGGATTTTCGCATGATCTATTCTCGTTTAGTGGTCGCTGTCGGTTACAGGATTTGTAAGCCGTCCTATCCTTTCAATCTCTACGGTTATTACATCTCCTTTGGACAGGAACAGTGGTGGGTTGCGTGCCACCCCTACACCCGGGGGGGTGCCGGTAAGTATTACTGTTCCCGGAGAGAGGGTACGGTCCCGGCTTAGCTCGCTGATCAGGGTGGCTACCGAAAAGATCATGTCTCCAGTGTGTCCCTCCTGCATCAACTCGCCATTGAGAGTACAACTGATGCGTAGATCCTGCGGATCTGGTATTTCATCGCTGGATACCAGAACCGGGCCCAGGGGGCAGAAGGTGTCAAACCCCTTACCCCGGCCCCACTGGCCGCCACCGCCATGTTTCTGCCAGCGCCGGGCGGATACGTCATTGGCGCAGGTGTAACCCAGTACATGTTCCAGGGCTGATTCTACGGCAACATTGAGTGCGGGCTTGCCGATGACCACCGCCAGCTCTGCCTCAAAATCCACCTCTGGGCCCCATACTGAACAGCCGGGTAGTACGATATCAGCGCCCGGGTGATTCAGTGCCGCAGTGGGTTTCATGAACAGGATCGGATTCTCTGAGACATCTTTTCCGGTCTCTTTGGCATGCTCATGGTAGTTCAGCCCGATCCCCAGGATATTGCTGGGCTCCAATGGTGCCAGGAGCCTGGTTACGGTCTCGTAACGGTCTGTGGGTTGCAACCCTTCAAAGATATCACCTGTGAGGACCTCGGCGGTTCCGTTCTCCTGTATGATTCCAAAGTGTGTGGCTTGGTCTGGGCCAATAAACCGGCTTATTCTCATCTACTGCTCCAATAGGTTGCTCTATAAATCATAAAGTAACACAAGACCCTGTTCGCCAGATCCATATTGGCCGCGTCCATAACTTTATCAGAGCGGTATATTGAAAAATGTGATGCGCTGCAGGAACCAGTGAATATATTATAGGGGCAATTCACCGATATGAACCAACCAGAGATATGACTATGCAGCTGAATGATCAAGAACTGTTACGCGAAGCCTGTTACATAAATGGGGAGTGGGTTGCAGCAGATAGTGACGCCACTCGTGATGTTCTGAATCCTGCAAATGGTGAGGTGTTGGCGCATGTCCCGAATATGGGTGGTGCTGAGACCAGGAAGGCCATTGAATTGGCTGAAGCCGCTTGGCTCAACTGGAGAGAGAAGACCGCTGCCGAGAGGGCCGGCATCCTGCGGCGCTGGTATGAACTGATGTTGGAGCACAAGCAGGATCTGGCTACCATCATGACCCTGGAACAGGGTAAGCCACTTGCCGAGTCTTTGGGGGAGGTGGCCTATGGTGCGTCCTTTATCGAGTGGTTTGCGGAAGAGGCCAAACGGGTCTACGGCGATACCATTCCAACCCATCAGGCGGACAAACGTATCCTGGTTCTGAAACAGCCCATAGGGGTCTGTGTCGCCATAACCCCGTGGAATTTCCCCAATGCCATGATCACCCGCAAAGCGGGTGCGGCCCTGGCTGCTGGCTGTACTATGGTAATCAAACCTGCAGGAGATACACCGCTCTCCGCCCTGGCCCTATGTGAATTGGCGCATCGTGCCGGTATGCCACCAGGGGTGCTGAATGTGATAACCGGGAGTGCCGCAGAGATTGGAGAGGAGCTCACCTCAAACCCCACGGTACGTAAGCTGTCATTTACCGGTTCTACCGAGGTGGGTCGGGTGTTGATGGCCAAGTGTGCCAATACCATGAAGAAGGTGTCCATGGAGTTGGGGGGGAATGCTCCGTTTATCGTATTTGACGATGCCGATCTGGATGCGGCGGTGGAGGGGGCGATTCAGTCAAAATATCGTAATGCCGGTCAGACCTGTGTCTGTGCCAACCGCTTCCTGGTGCAGGAAGGGGTATACGATGAGTTTGCTGAAAGGCTGGCGGTTGCAGTTGCGGAAATGAAGGTGGGTGACGGTATGGAGGAGGGCGTAACCCAGGGCCCTCTGATCAATGAAGATGCGGTGCAGAAGGTAGAAGAGCATATCTCCGATGCCGTCTCCAAGGGGGCGCGTGTGGTTGCCGGTGGTGCCAGGCATGAGCTGGGCGGAAGCTTTTTTCAACCTACCCTTATGGTGGATGTGTCACCTGAGATGCAGGTGGCCCAAGAGGAGACCTTTGGTCCGCTGGCGCCGCTGTTTCGCTTCTCAACCGAAGAGCAGGCTATTGAGATGGCCAATGATACCGAGTTTGGTCTGGCCGCATATTTTTTCAGTCAGAATCTGGGGCGGGTGTGGCGGGTATCAGAGCAGTTGGAGTACGGCATGGTGGGTATCAACTCCGGGATTATCTCCACTGCCATCGCCCCATTTGGTGGAGTAAAACAGTCAGGTGTGGGGAGAGAGGGATCCAAGTACGGTATTGAAGAGTACATGGAGATCAAGTATCTATGCATGGGTATCTGAGCCAGACAATCAAGATTTTGAATATATCAAAGACTCCACTGGCGCTTCTCTTGAGCAGTTACTTCGTGGTACGGGCGATGAAATAGATTTATATACTGATACCAGAGTATTAATCATAGGCGACTTGATTTTTACCTCTTTTTTTAGCGGAGTATAATAATTTGTCTGCAGTATCTATTAGTTTATCTCGGGAGTCGGTATTTATTTCAGGTCTCATTGTGGCCACACCGATACTGATTGTTACGCAGTTACTGGTTTCTGATTTTTCGTGGGGGATATCTAAATCCACAACAGCTTGTCGCATTGATTCTGCTATCTGAGTTGCTGCATTGAGTTTCGTGTCAGGGAGTATCACTGCGAACTCTTCACCACCGTACCTGGCTGCTAGATCTGAGGGCCTATTGGCTTTCTTTGTTACTGCACTGGCTATTGCAGACAGACACTCGTCACCAGCAATATGCCGATAGGTGTCATTGTAAATTTTAAAGTTGTCAATATCACAGAATATTAATGATATAGATCCTTTTTTTCTCTTCATTGCTCTCCACTGTTGCTCAAGGTGCCGGTCAAACAGTCGTCGATTTGAAATTCCGGTTAATCCATCTGTATTTGACCTCGCCTCTAGCACAGTATTTAATTTTTGTAGTTCATGCTCTTTTCTCATTAAGACACCTATAAAAATATAAGCGCCAATAAATATGAATAAGATGACGGCAGATGTTGATGCGAAATTATTCAGTGCCTCTTTCTCAATCTCATCAATGGGGATCTCCATGATCACCATTGCCCTGATTCCGCCGACCTTATCACCAAAGCCGGCAACTGCCCCATACCTTTTTATCAGATCTTTAGGTGCTTTAGCAGGATCGCTGTGGCATTTCATGCAACTTTTATCTGTTCGGTCTATTGGGTTGTAATTCACGAAAAAACGTTTACCGTCCCTCTCTTTAACCTCAGTGTACCGACTTAACTCACCAGATCTGAACTTGTTAAGTATGTTGGCTTCGTGCTCGGTTGCTCTATTTGCCATATTGCGTGGATTGGTTGCTGCAAGCCGATAGTAGTATGGGGTTATATTGTTCTCCAGTTCCATCTTCTCATACCGGAGTTGCACCTGACGTGCGATATATGTGAATGATAAGACGTGGGGGTCAAAATAGTCCTTATCTAGGACTCCTTTTTCTTGCAACGTATAGATGGCCTTTTTCTGTTCGGTTTCAACATAGTTAAACAGAGCCTTCCATTTTTTCATGAAGATATCCATTTTCTTCTCAGCTTCATTTATTGTGGTTTCTTCTTGTTGCTGGTAGAGAACAAAAGTGGTGCTCAGGAATGCAATTAGAGAAATGATAAAAAACTTGCGCTGGCCAATAATTAAATTGGGTAAACCCCCAGCTCAGCTGGGGTGACTCGCATAGGTTTTACCGAGACTACGGTAAAGCTTACTTTCAAATCTCTACCAAGAGAAAAGGAAAGTACCTATGCGAGACTACAAGAGTTTGACCCACAC
>JAAGZL010000111.1 GCA_024206335.1 Gammaproteobacteria bacterium | reverse complement strand
GTAGCTTGTTACGTCAAGGCAGTGAGAGCAACGAGTCATTGCGTGAGCGAATACGTTCATTCTCTAATGTATTATCGTACGAAGCGCTTTTAGATTATATCCAAGGGATCGTGACAGCATCGGGACTTACCGGAGACGTGGCCCTTTTAGAGCTAAAGCAGAATAAGACATTCTCTCTTGTTCATTCAGACCAGTCTGGCACGGGGGGGCAGTTCACAGACCTAGGGGACGAGGAAGACGGGTTCGCTTTTGAACCTACTGACGGGGTGACGCTGTCTAACATGCTCAACCCTACACCAAAGGAAACGTATCTGAACGTTAGTACTGCCACGAGCGCTGCGAATGACGGTACTTTCTTGGTAGACGGCGCCTATGAAAGTGGCCCTAGCTATGACAACGCTGCAGGAGTGGCAGAAACAGACCCCTTAGCGACTTGGCGCCTCTTTAATAAGGATCTAGACGGCCAGGACGTCACCACGTTCCACGATGGGTTTTTCTACGACCCCACGACCGCAGGGGGAGATCAGGCTGGGTATCGCATGACTGACCAGGAACAAGTGATAATCGTTATACTGCCTTTCGGATGCACTCAGACGCTGGTTTATTCTGTGTTAGATGGGCTTTCACTCATTAAAGGAGCAGGGATCAAGGTACTCGTTGAGTGCCGATTGAACTCGTAATTCATACTATGGCCGATATATTACCAAAAAAAGTCCTATTCAATAATACAGAAGCGATCTCTCACGTCGACTTCAACGAGATGCAGAACCGCATGCTAATCCATCAGATTGAAGGAATAGCGCTGCGCCAACGTTGGGAGTCACTCGACGTGCTCCCATACGTGCAAGGAAACGACTGCGCCCAGTATCACGACACGGGGAAGACCACGAGCAACCTGGAGGGCATGTTATATCAAATCGTAGACACGGACAGTCCAGATGGTACCACCCAAAAAATCCTGAACTATTACATGGATGCTGGTGAGCTTGAGACGGTACACACAGCACCTACCGACGGTAGTAAGAGATATGACATTATAGCCGTTCGAATAGACGATGATTCTGATTCAGATTCGACGAGTAGAGATTTTAAGGACGCCACCACCGGCGCCTTGAGTACCCAGCTGTTTGATAAGACACGAGGGACATCGCTCACCATCCAAGTAGTGGAGGGGACGGAGGTCCTACTCGTTAACAGTGCTTCTAAACCGGATACGCCTGAGGGGTTTATACGAATGTGCGCGGTTCTCGTATCAGATTCGGCGGACATTAACCCCCTAGAAGATGATATAGAGGACTACAGGCTACCAATAGGGAAGATCATGACGTATCACATGAGAGGGAACGATTTTTCCAGTGTCTTAGGTAGTGAGCACTCCGCGTACGGGGTTCTCGTTACTGGCAACAGTGGAGGAGAGGTTGTATATGCTCACTGTCCTGTAGCTTCGGGCCTGCATAGGATCATGCGTATAGACACTACTCTACGCAACTACGGAACCACGGAGGATCTGGCCATAGATCTCATACGTATGGACGAGGGCGCTTCGTTTTTTGGGACTGTCGAAACAGTACTTGGACAAAATAGCATATCCCCCATGGATGCAGCGTTCCAGGCGACCGTCGGCCCAGGCGACCCCAGCAGTAAACAACTCTCCCCTCTCTGGTCTAATGGCTACAAATCCGGGTATGCCGCTGACCACGCGCTGAGCGGTTGGGGTGCTATGAACGAAGGCGTTTCGTTGAAATTCACCACCGGCGCAGGAAGTTCTACTTTTCTAATGAACGCACGATGGACCACGATAGGATAATGAACAACCATGAAAATAGCTGGCTAGCCTGGCAAAAGGTAGTGCTGGCGAAGTTGGAAGACCTTGATACGCATCAACATGGCCTACGTGACCAAATGCAGGACATTAATGATATTCTCGTCGAGACTGTCGGACGTTCTGGAAAGAACGGAAGGCTCGGCATGCTTACGGAGCGCGTAGAGCAACAGGGGAAACATTTGATAGCAGTGGAGAAGCAAGTTACCAACACCGCGAACACCCGAAGAGGAATCCTTGTTGCTGGAGGTGCTCTCGGTGGAGGTAGTCTCGCAGCCATTGTAGAGATCGTCAGGCTAATAGTAGGCTAATGAGTTTTTCGTATTCAAATAGTGTGATAACACAATCAGGCACAGATTCTTCGCTGTCCGGTTTGAGTGGGTTGACCGGTGTTGAATCGTGGGTTGATGGTACCAAAAAATGCTACCGAATTGATGACGCGATTGTGGATAAGCTCAAACTTGATGGGGATTTGACTTGGGATTCAGATTACGAGTGTTTGTTTTTAGATGAGCATGTAAAAGTAATACAAAGTGGCCCAGTTCAAATAGGAATATCTAAAACTAAAAACGGCAAGGAATACTATTCGCGGGGTCTCGGGCTGGTCATTAATGACTTAGGGGGCAAGCAGAACACTTCGAATGCTGCATGGTGGTGCTTAAATGACTCAAGTTTTACAACTCGTGGAGGAGTAATTGACTTAGGTGCAAATATCTTTTTTGGTACTTCTACAGTTTCATCAGCAACAATTAATCAACACGTTGCTGTAGACATAGATGGCACTGAATTTAATAGTCTGTATACTTCCGATAGTATGCACTTTCTCAGGTTTTGTGTTAATCCTACTACGATTGATGTCAATAATATAGAAATGGCTGGGTCGGCAGGCTCTATTACTCCGTTTTCATCACAAGGGTTTAACTCGTTTTCAGCCACTATTCGCAATGGTACTTTTAATAGTGACGGGAACGAAGGGCAAGCT
>JAAGZL010000013.1 GCA_024206335.1 Gammaproteobacteria bacterium | reverse complement strand
GAAGTATTATCCCGGCTACCTTATGCCGATACGATAGAGAAAATGGAAGCGTTACTGCCATGGAATATCAAAGCGACCCTAAAAAAAGAAGCTGAAAAAAATCAATAGGGCAAGTACGTCGATTTATGGGCGCTTACGATAATTATGCGTTTGAGCCGCCTCTATAGCAACACGAACAGCCTGGTGTCTCGCTGGGTTAACGTTCTCCTCTACACCAGATTTGATTGGGTTTCCCCAGCGAGTAACACCCAGGTAGTTACGAATTTTATGTCGATGCCGGTATAAGGTTGTTTGATGCTTATAATTCAGCGATGTACTTGAATCGATGAAAGGAAGAGCGTTTTTTATATGTTCGACTACCGTGGGTGGAATACTTTTCAACTCAGGAAAGTAACCCAGCCACTGAAATGCCTTCAATTGAACAGCAAATCCCAATTGTAGTAATTGGCCACGGTTCCCCTGCTGAATAAATTGCTTTTCCTCTGCTGTTGGGGTGAAGGCAGCCATTTCCTCCTCGGTAAAGTCTACAGTAGTAAATCGGGGGTACGCGGTGCGGGAGAGTAAAGTCATGCGCTGAGGTAATAATTTCCAGAGAGGACGGCATCAATTTATTGTTTGTTTTTTGTGCGTCTAGAAAACGACCGTTTTGTAGACACGCGCGATTCTGACACCGGGACGGTGTTATCGTTCGGTATTGGTATATAAATAACCGTATAACTATCAACATTCAGTATCTAAATCTAAATAATGAGTTAATATACAAATTTGGCCCATTTTAAAGAGAAAAGTATGCTGATAGGCTACGTCCGCGCCTCAACAGCAGATCAACACCTTCGCATGCAGGAGGATGCGCTCCGGGATGGAGGCTGCGAGGAAATCTATCGAGATATTGCCAGCGGTGCCAAAACCGATCGGCCGGGGCTGGATGATGCCCTGGGGCGTCTTCGCCCTGGTGACACGCTGGTGGTTTGGAAGCTGGACCGGCTGGGTCGCTCTATTCAGCATTTAATTCAGACCATACAAACCCTCGATGAACAGGGTGTAGGCTTTAAAAGCCTGCAAGAAAACATGGATACAGCGACCAGCGGTGGTAAGTTAATCTTCCATATTTTCAGTGCGTTAGCAGAGTTTGAACGCGACTTAATCAAGGAGCGAACTCAAGCGGGTCTCAAAGCGGCCAGGGCACGCGGCAGGCTCGGCGGCCGCCCGCCATTACTCAGCGGCAGGCAAGTCAACCGGATGATAGAGCTCTATGATGAGGGAAAGAGTACGGTGAATGAGATCTGTAAGATCTTCGATATTAGCCGACCGTCGTTCTACAATTATTTGAAGAAAAGCAAGAAGGAAAATGCGTCTAGCTAATCATCAGCAAAAATAGCAAGACTGCTTATGTGTGTTTATAACACGTATATTGGCATGACCCGCTTGAGGTCTTGCTGATGAGGCCACAGCGGCAATCGAAGAGACGCACAGCGGCGGCGATGCATGCCCCGCAAATCAAACAGCAGGTCGAGGGCATCAATCAATTCGGCAGGCACAGGAACCTCGCGATACGTAGGGGCTTTCAGTTCGCCTTGCCGGGTGTACTTGTTTTTCTTGAGGGTGCGCAGGGTGATCGAGTGGCGCTCAATGTGGATGCGGTCAGCGGTTAAGGCCAGCGCCTCGGTAATGCGCGCGCCGGTCCAGTGCAGGAGGTGACAAAAAAGTCGGTGCGGCCGACTGGGTAAATCATTGGCATGCTGGAGAAAACGCTCCCGCTCTTGCGCATCCATGTACAGGCGCTGGCCGCTGGCGGGATCAAAGAGGCGCATTTCACTGGCGTAGTCGGGCATAATTATTGTGCAACCGTATTCAATAGTGTTGCACAATACGCCACAAAAGCCCCGCTGGCCACTCAAAAACCCGGATAAATGGGACGACTAGCGCCCGATTCTGCAACCCTATGGGGGATAGTGTTTCACATCAATAGCGATGACCATTATGCTGTCATCGGGTATTCCCCGCATCCCGGCAGGGAGATAACGGCTTGTCCGGCGAGCTGATTTTATATACAGTACTTGCCCTGCTCTTATTATATTACCCAAAGGTGATCCATGACCGTTGTAGCAATGTGGAAATGCGACCGAGACGACAGTATGTTCGATAACAAAAAAGAGGCCGATGCCTACGATAAAATGCTAATGCTAGCCGAGCACTTTGCTGCTTTTCTGGAAAAACATGCCGAAGGCATCAGTGAGCAGGATGCCGAAAATATTGGATTGCTACTATCGAAGAATAAAGACCAGCTCGTGGCCGCCTGCAAGGGAAAACCGGAACTATTGATAGCGATAGGCAGCGATACTGAGACGGAAGAAGAGCCGAAGGTCGCCAGCTTGGTAACTAACGCCTAAGTTAACGTGGTCATTCAACGCAACCCTTCATTGTATCGGTGTGCTAACGCGTATAACCAAAAGGGCTCAGGGTGTTAAACATCGCTGCTCGATTTATAGTATTAACCTTCGCTGTTTTTTTTATCGTAATCGCATCCGCCATAATAGGGTTCATTCCTCTCTGGCTTTTGTGGAACGGGTTAATGCCGGTGATATTTCAATGGCCTGAAATATCGGCAATACAGGCTTTTAGTCTTGTTTTATTGATCGGTTTTTTACTTACACCATTAATAATTCTAGCTGCTAGCGGGTTTAAACTTTCTGAGTTGCCTGATAACGAACCTGATGACGATGAAATTAATGACCCTGAAATTAATGATGCTGAAGTAATCGATCAGGCTATCGACATACTACTTCGAAAACATAACGTAACCGTGCGTGAAGAATATATCGATAACCATCAAGATCCAATATCGCCGTTGTCCAGCCTAAACAATGATACGGCTAAAGTAGGGCGAAATGACCCCTGCCCTTGCGGTAGCGGTAAAAAATACAAACGGTGTTGTTACGAAAAATCAGTCCTTCGTCATCGGGCAACTTCTGACACAAACAAACATGATTGACATGCATTTATTTTTAATAAAAAATGCACTCAACCAATAACACTTGAGTGATTGCTATGGCGTTACCTCCTGACAGACTAGGGCGTATTGATCTGAACTTATTGGTTTCCTTACAAGTCTTGTTTGAAGAGCGCAACGTTACACGCTCCGCTGAGCGGCTGTTTATGGCATTATTTGCTTGCCGCCAACCCTCAAAAAGGCGGTTAATCTCAATTGAGCGAAGGGGCAAGGCAGGGCGATATGCCACAAGCGCCTTATTTTATTGATTGGCTTTCTACAACATGGAAGCCCATACTTGCCCTGCTT
>JAAGZL010000110.1 GCA_024206335.1 Gammaproteobacteria bacterium | reverse complement strand
TCTAACTGGGACTGAAAAACGTTACTCCATCCCAAGTCAATAAGATTGTTAATTTGCATTGTAGTTATCCCAAAAAATGCATAACGAAGCAGCACGCGCCAAATATTGGTGTGCCGAAACTATTGGGATTCTTCTGAACCCCGGCATACAGGCCGGGTAATTGTGGAGGGTAGAGCGAGGGCGTTCGTGGTATGAACTGGTTATGTGTCGCTACTAACCTTGATTACTGGCCTGTGAATAACGGATTACAATCATGAAAACGCCTCCTGCTGAGATCTATTAAAAGTGGCGCGAGTATATCACCAGGAGCTGTAGTAGGTAAGTATTAAACTTGGTCTGAGGGAATTATTTTCTAATATGGGTAACAATTATTCTCTGCCCTTTTTTGGTTGTTTCAATAGAAAATAAATCCGTCCCTTTATTCTTTGTTGCTTGGTGCCGTTTTGTCCTGGTGTAAGGGGGGGGTATCTGTATTGAATCACTCCGTTGATTCGGCTTGGTCAATATCATGTTCACAATCTAGTGAGGACAATTTTTGTCTTAGTTCTAAAGGAAAGATGGGTTGTAAGGTGAGGTTAGACTCCTGCCGGTAGACTCGGTCGCGCTGGACCAAATATGCGGTTAAACCGGCGGGTTGATGGCAGAAGTGGTTGTATCTTTCTGGGGCATGGGCGGTGCTTTTGCCCCGTAAACTGGAAAAAAAATGCTTCTGGGGGTAATCTATCGCCCCTTTTCAGAACTCTGTGGTACCCATGTCCGGGAAACTGTTTATCAAGACCTTCGGTTGTCAGATGAATGAGTATGACTCCGCCAAGATTGCGGATCTGCTCAGGGAGTCCCATGGCCTGGAGTTGACCGAGCGGGCGGAAGATGCGGACCTGCTGCTGCTCAATACCTGTTCCATCCGCGAGAAGGCCCAGGAGAAGGTGTTCTCCCAACTGGGGCGCTGGCGTCCCTGGAAGGCGCAACGTCCCGGGCTGGTGATTGGTGTCGGTGGTTGTGTGGCCAGTCAGGAGGGAAGTGCCATTCGCGAGCGCGCCCCCTATGTGGACCTGGTGTTTGGTCCCCAGACCCTGCACCGTCTGCCGGAGATGCTGGAGACCGCCCGCAAGGAGCAGGCCCCGGTTATCGATATCAGTTTCCCCGAGATCGAGAAGTTTGACCGCCTGGCCGAACCCAGGGCCGATGGCCCCTCCGCATTTGTCTCGGTGATGGAGGGGTGTTCCAAATACTGCACCTACTGCGTGGTGCCCTATACCCGTGGCGAGGAGATCAGCCGTCCCCTGGAGGATGTGATCGCCGAGGTGAGCAAGCTGGCGCAACAGGGTGTGCGCGAGGTGAATCTGCTGGGGCAGAATGTGAACGCCTACCGAGGGCTGATGGATGATGGTGAGCTGGCCGATCTGGCGTTTCTGATCCATGCCGTGGCCGCCGTGGATGGTATCGACCGTATCCGTTTCACCACCTCCCATCCCATGGAGTTTTCCGATAGCCTGATTGAGGTCTACGCCGAGGTGCCGGAGCTGGTGAGTCACCTGCATCTGCCGGTGCAGTCCGGTTCAGACCGCGTACTGGCCATGATGAAGCGGGGTCACTCCGCCTTCGAATACAAGGCCCGGATCAGACGTCTGCGTGAGTTGCGCCCGGACATCAGTATCTCCTCTGATTTTATTGTGGGCTTTCCCGGTGAAACCGCAGATGACTTCAGCCACACCATGCAGCTAATCGAGGATATAGGCTTCGATCACTCCTTTAGTTTTATCTACAGCGCCCGCCCCGGCACCCCGGCGGCGGAGTATCCGGATGATGTCAGCCTGGCAGACAAGCAGGCCAGGCTGGAACGGTTGCAGCGCCGTATCAACGAGATGGCCCAGCAGATCAGCCGCCGCATGGTGGGTAGTGTGCAGCGGGTGCTGGTGGAGCGGCCCTCGCGCAAGGATAGCAATCAGCTTGCGGGGCGCACCGAGAACAACCGGGTGGTGAATTTTCATGGCCCCCAGGGGTTGATCGGGGAGTTTGTAGACCTCACCATCACCGAGGCCCTGCCCAACTCCCTGCGTGGCGAGCTGGTAGATGATCTATTATTCAATAATACTATGGTCAATCCATAGATTTCCCTAGCAGTTAACATATATATATAACCATTAGCGTGTCAGACCATCCCGAATCCATAGACCTGCACCTGACCCCGGAAGACAACCATCGGTTGTCCAATCTCTGTGGTCAGCTGGACCAGAACCTGCGCCAGATCGAACGGCGTCTGGGCCTGGAGATCAATAACCGTGGCAACCATTTCCGGCTCATTGGTGAACCGGATGCCACCCGCGCCTGCTCCAAGGTGTTGAGGGGGCTGTACGACTCTGCGGATGAAGAGGTGCTGACGCCGGAGCTGGTCCATCTCTATCTCCAGGAGTCCGGCATCGAAGAGCTGCTACGGGAAGAGGCGGAACGGGATGTGCCGGATGTGGTGATCAAGACCAAGCGCGGCATGGTGCGCGCCCGTGGTCCCAATCAGAAAGAGTACCTGCATCGCATCGTCACCCATGATATCAATTTTGGTATCGGTCCGGCCGGAACCGGCAAGACCTATCTGGCGGTGGCCTGTGCGGTAGAGGCGCTGGAGCGGGATCAGGTGCGACGGGTGATGCTGGTGCGTCCGGCGGTGGAGGCGGGTGAAAAG
>JAAGZL010000109.1 GCA_024206335.1 Gammaproteobacteria bacterium | reverse complement strand
TCACTCGTGGCAATCTCGCCATTTTTTCTTCCCTGGTTAAATTATTTAAACCTTACGTCGGCTCTAGCCATTTGTTCGTTATACCTCTATCCCGTTGGGTGGGTTAGCGTAGTGTGACCCGCCGTGGTGGTTAAACTTTACTCTGACCCCAGTATTTTCTCTGACCCCTGTTTTTTTACTCTGACCCCTGTTTTTACTTTTTTTTTAGTTCCCTGTAACACCATGGAAGAAATACTGCCCATTGCATATAGCCAAAAATCACAAAACCTAACCAAACCAACACGAGTTCAACTTCTCTGGGTAAATTGGGGTTTGGCGTGATCAATGCTAGCACTGAGAGCGCTGTCCAATAAGCTATCCCAATAGGAAATGTAATTACTAGCATCGTTAGTATGTACAGCACTGTTATTTCTGGATCCGACCATACCATAGGGTGCTTTATGAACCGCCATAAAATTACACTACATAGCATCACCCAAAACAGTGCGAAAGCAAAGCGGGGTATATTACAATTCACTATTAACCGTCTCATTAGGACTCCTATTTACATTCGGTAAAACAGTCTGAGTATGTATCATCAGAGTATTCTTGACAGTCAGTACCAGTAATCCCTACGCCATATGGTGGACGTGGTTGCCCCCATTTTTTCTCCAGGCATTTCTCAATACAATCATCCCCATCATCCTCCAGAACTTCGCAAGCTCTCGGATCATAATAGTCCTTTTTCGGGTCTGAGGGCACACCAGGATCACGATCTCGTGCTGGTTTTGGCCATATTGAATCACCATAACCCGGTGCTGGGCTCGTGCTGTCACATTTCATACCATTTTTCGTGGTAACACAATTATATTGGTGATATAAAGGGTTGCCTGGTATATCTAAATAGTTTCTCAAATCTGGACCTGGCGTACCTCCCAGAGGTCGCTTACACTCATATGTAGTCAATCCAACTGGATCTATCATATTACCTGGGTTTTGAATAGCGTAGCTGTACGCATTAACCCCACCCCTTAACCCAATAGGATCTGAAGTAACATACCCCCCAACCCCAGAATCATAATACCGAAAATAGTTATAATGCAGCCCAGATTCCAAATCAAAATACTGCCCCGGAAACCTAAGATTGTTAACGGGTATAGGAAGCATAAAGCACCCCATCTCAAGAAGCCAGCTGTCCTGATGGCGTTTTCTGCAGTCAATGGTGAGCGATTTGTTTAGGTGGAAATTTTATTTTGGCGTTTTTTAGGCGACCACGCTCTGTTACAGCTGGTGTCGAGATTTCGATCCGGCAAACAACAACAGGTTGCCTGACCACTTCT
>JAAGZL010000108.1 GCA_024206335.1 Gammaproteobacteria bacterium | reverse complement strand
TACAGTGCCGTGCTTAAAATCACCGTAAGCCCTTCCAATTTGTGTTGGGCTAGTCCAATCCTTGCCGATCAAATGCCTAAATATCCATTCCTGAGTTTTAGTCATCACTATTCCCCGTTAGGGCCTAGATATGTCGGCAATTCAAATTCAAAATGTGGTCGGTAAGGGTCACTAGGAAAAGAAATAGCGCATGTTAGAATGTACCCGCCATCGCTACGGATCAAGCGGCCTTCCAGTTCTGCATCATGCTTGTTCAGCAGCGCTTCCAGGTCGGCCATAAATTTCTCTTGTCTTGGGTCAGTCATTACGATTCTCCGTGCTCCGATGGGGTTTTAATTATGTATTTCGGCATATCCATTCCAATAACTTTAACTAAATGGTTTTGTAATCCTTTGATTAATGTATCATCAAGTATGTGTCGCTTGATCTCCCATTCAGGCAGTCCCATACCCCGGCCCATATCAACAATATTGCCTGTCCTGTGTGCAATTTTCCGCTTAACCATCTCCAGTGTTTCCATGTATAGATCGGAATGGACTGGCTCTAAATAATCTAATGGCTCGAGTTTAATCATTACAGCCCCCGGCTCGGGTCGAGCGCCGTTTTGCGTGACGGGAGTTTTATCTGCATCCATGATGGGTATGCTTCCGGATTCAAACTATTCAGCGATGCCCCGCTGATCCGCCCCGCCCACGGCACCCAGGTTGGACCTACGCCAACCGCGCGCCATTTCTGCACCAGTCCGCGATCTAGCTGCAGCCCTGACTCGAGTTGCAGCACCCGGTGAAATTCCGCGTAGCCTCCGAGATTGCGCACAGCCCGTTTTGCGGCCAC
>JAAGZL010000107.1 GCA_024206335.1 Gammaproteobacteria bacterium | reverse complement strand
AATTGATGTGACCTTGCCAATACTCGGCAAGCCCTTCGGTTTCCGATGAACTCGGCATGTCGATCTCCTGTAGATTAAAACAGGGATTACTATTACCAAGTCCTGGGCGAATTTATAGATGCTGATTTAGGGGCGCTTACGGTATATATGGCACGACTCTGGTAGTGCCCCTGTGCCCTGACCTTGTAGTGGATTGCGTCGAGCCAGACAAAGGGGTAATGCGAGTCCAGGGGGCGTTGCTGCCAGGCTTTAACGGTATCAATGATCTTGTCGGTGATCGCACTAATCGCAGCGCTAGATACCGAGATACCGTAAATCTCCTGAACATGCTCACTGATGTCTGAGTAGCTCAGGCCTCGTCCATACATCGACAGTATCTTCGATTCGATCTCATCGCTGACACTGGTTTGGTGTTTCTTGATAAATTGAGGCTCGAAGGTACCGGCTCGATCACGGGGCGTATCCAGATCGATCTTGCCCTCGCTGGTTTTAATCGTCTTACTGGATTTACCGTTCTTACGATTGGGCACCACATCATCAGCAAGATGACTGTCTATTTCAGCTTCCAGGGCTGCTTCAGTCAACTGCTTAATCAATGGTGCTAACACACCATCTTTACCACTCATGGATTGCCCAGATTGAATTGCCTTCAGGGCTTCATTAAAATCAAATCTTTCTTTCATTATCAATTCTCCTAACAGCATTATGCTGCACGATTAAAGAATTGACACAAAATTCCTAACACTCCCAAGTTCTGACTGTCAGTATTAACGGATCTGCAAAACCACGATGTGCAGCACATCCTCATCGCCTGTGTCGATGGCCTCAAGGGCTTTCCCGATGCGATAGCCAGTGTTTTTCCAGAAACACAGATACAGCTGTGTATCGTACACATGGTGCGTCACTCGATGAAATTCGTTTCCTGGAAAGACTATCGTGCAACAACCGCTGATCTGAAAGCGATTTATCAATCACCGACTGAAGAAGCAGCGCTATCGGCACTGGATGACTTCGGCCAGAGATGGGATGAGAAGTACCCTCAGATCAGTAAATCCTGGCAGCGTAACTGGGACAATCTGAATACCCTGTTTAACTATTCAGCGGATATCAGAAAAGCCATCTACACTACCAATGCCATCGAATCGCTGAACAGCGTGATTCGAAAAGCCACTAAAAAAAGGAAAGTCTTTCCAACCGATGATTCAGCCAGAAAAGTTATTTATCTGGCAATACAGGCAGCCTCTAAGAAATGGACAATGCCAATACGTTATTGGAAAGCAGCACTCAATCGGTTTATGATCGGGTTCGAGGACAGACTAACGGACTATATTTAAAACCCGATAGTTACACAGAAAAGATTACATCCTCTAGCTGTTAGCTGTTAGATCAGCATTCGTCACAATGAGCAGTGATGAGTTACATAGAAGTGCCCCCATCATCTCCCCCGCTCAACATCACCGCAAGAAACTCATTTACAGCCATCTGTCCTCCGCCACGTAATGAGAATATTACCCGTTTGGTTTCCTCGGCCCTTGGAACACCAACCGCCCAGCTGGCGTATCGATCGAACTTATCCAGTACATCTTGTCCTGAACAAATCCCTAGATCAGGGTCTGCATGGTTAAAAGTAATCATTTCATCAGCATCTAGAGTCTTATCGTCATTGCATACGTCTTTTGCCAATAACTCGAATATACTTCCATCAGTTCGTTTAATCCGCACATCGGCCAGAGTGCGTTGTGGAAAGACGGAGGTATAGTCATTGTTGGTTTCTATTTTAATTTTGCTACACATCTTTTGAATATGCGTATTGCTAGCGACAGCATGGTCGCACATCTGCTGGGGACCCGGCAATCTACCGGAGACTAAAGCCGCAGCGACCGGCCAGGCGACGTGATATTGAGCAACTTCAGCACTGTCAGGTATTTGGATATTTCGTCCTAACAACCATGCTTCGTGAAAAGTAGTCACTGTAACCTCAGCCACATCATTTGGATCGATGCCGTCGACATAGTGATGTAGTCTTAGTAATTGCAATATGCCGCGCACCGCTGGGACAGAATAACGGCAACACGGTAGCGGTTTCATATACAGATTAAGGCTGAACCATTGTTTCACAAAATCATCAAAATAGGATTGGAGAGATTTATTTTGAATAATGCCGCATGGTGCACCAGTAAAACCGTCCCGTGCTAATAATACCGCATTGACTCCTGCCATCGCGCCCCAACTAATCGTGTCCTTAAGCATACTGGGAACTATAGTGACGCGCCAACCGTTCTCGGTTTGGATACGAGGACCGTGTAACTCAGCGATACCGAATGCATGATTTATCTGTTCATGATTTAGGTTCAATATTCGACCACCCATAGCAGCAATGCCGATAGCTCCAATTAGACCACTTGGGATATAAGTATCGGGTCGAGTTGACTGCAACGCACACCCAAACCTGATAGCCACCTCCTGTCCGATGATCCAAGCAGTGAACAAATCACTTCCATTTAGCTGTGGTAGTTCTGGGGTATCATGAACAGCATCAACCAAGGATAATAAACCAGCAAATAGTGTGGCGCTAATATGCGAACCCTTGATCTGATGAAAACCATCATGCGCATCCATGCTATCGGCAGCCTGTCCCGCTGCCAATGCAGCGCCTCCAGGGCTGACCGCCCTACCATCGAATAATAATCTGGATTTAAACGCACCTGGATCAGTACGATCATGACTAAGGTTTCGACGAGCAAAAGCTTGCATGATATCAGCCGCCCGCATTCGCGAGCCGGCCAATGTGACGCCGCAACAGTCGAGCAGACTATATTCAGCCTTGCGTACAACAGCCGCCGGGATGTCCTTATGCGCTAAGGTTTCAATAAAGTCTATATGTTGATAGGTATAAGCGGTCATTGGTGTATGTGATGATTAACTGGATTCGTTTAACGACATCATTATTGGGCCGGGATGTCTGATAGCAGGCGAAATGAGTACAGGCTGTGTAAAACGTAACGATTGTATAATAATTAGATAACATCCAGGAGTAACGTGGCCAACCATTTTATGACAACCCAGTTAAGAGGCTTTTTTCATTTCTGTTAATTGCTTTTCATACTGACTCGGGCTGACATATCCCAGCGTCTAATTTGAATTCTTTTCGATACTTCTTTCGTTCTAGCATTTTAATGTCCTCAGTTAGATCAATTACCCATACCTGAGTTCTCCAATTCTATTGAACCACGTCACTAAACACTGGATCTCTTTCATTCAATTTTTGATAACGATTGTCTAAGTCGAAAAGCCCAGGCTGGGAGGGACACCTATTGAACTCGTATTCTTTTTTGGTCGATTATTATATCAGAATGACTTATTTTTAGAGATGTCCGAAAGTTTAAATTCGTAGAATGATGCTTTTTTTGGACAGCCTCCAATTCCCATATCTGCCAGCTGTTTTTTATGTAGAATAATGTCAGAGAGAGGCATATTTTTTAGGTTAACATCCTTTCGGCCAGTAATTTCACACCCAGAAAGACAATTAAGCGGAGCACCCAAATTATCGAATGACATGCCGATTTGGTTAACTAGGCAATACTCATTGCCCTCATACGTAACAGTTAAGGTCTCTGGTTTATCACGAATATCAGAAACTATATCGTGACGTTCACTGGCTTCCTCTGGGGAAAAAAATAAATCTGGATGATCCAATGCACTACCGGCAAGAGTTGGGAATTTGCAAACATATTGCCAACCATTACTATGTGCAAAATCCCTAAGAACAGGTAATTCAGAAAAGTTTTCACGCATAATCACTGAACTTATGGTAATTGGTGTCTCTATGCCTGGGGTTCCAGAAAAGCCAGCATCAAGCAAATTTTCTAATGCCAATTCGAATGCGTCGAATGGTTTCTTAGTGATTGATAGATAGAGATCTGGTTTCAAGGTCTCACAGGCTAAAAATAAAGAACAACGCAGTTCACGAAGTTTTCTAGCCAGCTCTTTAGAGCTACATTTATGAATTTTGGCTATCTTATCATTGCCAAATTGTGAGCCATTAGTAAAAATTGCAGTAGATATTCCTTTTGAAGTCGCCGCCTCTAAAATCGGAACCAGCCCTTTAAAAAGCCCCGGCTCTGACTTTCCACCAGCCCCAGTCATAATTATTGTTTTTACGCCAAGTTCAGCTGCCTGATCAATGAGATTTAGATACTCTTCAGTCGATAAATCTCCTCGTTTATTCGAATGCCCCGCGTAACAATACACACAATCATAATTACAAACGGCTTTCACCCCTATTCCTATACAGGCTACTTTAGGATTATCAGTATCAAGGGCTGGCCCAATGATTGACTCTAAATGAAGAGTATCTATTCCTTTCATTGGATAGTTTGTATTAATTGAATTGTTGGCTACTAAACTATTCATACCGTATAACTCCTTTTAAATTGGCGAAAATCTTTATACCACAAACTATAGGCTTACCGCAATCTATATATTCCAATTAGGGGTAACCCGTGAAATGACTCCAAAAGTACCAATAGGGATAGTTAAGCTTTAACCTAAGTCTGACATTTCAGCAATAATCTGGATATTTCTAAGCATTTCTTCCAAGTCCACCTTTTGGCTTCTATGTTGAACTCATACGTATCAGATAAATTGATGACGTGGTCCAGCTTTTTGTTACCACCCAGTTAAGCGGCTTTTTTCATTTCTTCATTTTGTTGTTCATAGTCAATCGGACTGACATACCCCAGAGTCGAGTGTAACCGGTACGGGTTATACCACATGGATATGTAGTGCAATATATCCTGCTGTGTTTCAAAGCGCGTTTGGTAATTTCGCCATTGCCCCCGCTCCTGTTTCAAGCTGCCAAAGAAATTCTCAACTACCGCATTATCCCAGCAATCACCTTTACGACTCATACTGCCCAGAAAGCCATTGACCCTGAGTAGTTTCCTGAACGCCTGGCTGGCATATTGTGAACCTCGATCCGAATGATGAATTAATCCAGCCTTTGGCCTGCGCTGCCAGATCGCTATCTTCAGAGCATCACAGACGAGCTGCGACTTCATTCGATTATTCATACTCCAGCCCACCACTTTCCTTGAATACAAATCAATTACCACCGCCAGGTATAACCAGCCTTCCTGTGTCCAAACATAGGTGATATCAGCCGCATAAACTTGACCAGGTTGAAGCACATCAAATTGGCGTTGTAACAAATTGTCAAACACCGGTTGCTTGTGATTGCTGTTGGTGGTTACTTTATATTTCTTCTAGTTGCGTACCTGAACGCCGGCTTCCCGCATCAACTTTCGGGCTTTATTTCGGCTGACAGGATATCCCTGGCAGTTCAGTGCCTTCTTCATGCGTCGACTGTCGTAGCTGTGATCGCTGGCTTTATCAACGGCCTTAACCCATTCCAGCATTTCCTGGTGTCTAGGATCAGTGGCCCTGTTATTAACTGCCTGCCGATAATGATAGTAACTTCAGCGACAGACACCCAATACCTGACACATCAGGCGAATCGGATAGGTATTCTTAACTAATTTCTGAGTTATTGTCAAATCTGGTGTTTGAGCCATTGAATCAAGCGGCGACCTGGCTATCAGATTCGACTTCGATTCCATCTTTAAATTTGACTCCGCTGATCACCTTGGCCAGGTAATTGAAGCCGCGTAGTTTTCTCCATTT
>JAAGZL010000106.1 GCA_024206335.1 Gammaproteobacteria bacterium | reverse complement strand
GTGTGGGTCAAACTCTTGTAGTCTCGCATAGGTACTTTCCTTTTCTCTTGGTAGAGATTTGAAAGTAAGCTTTACCGTAGTCTCGGTAAAACCTATGCGAGTCACCCCAGCTGAGCTGGGGGTTTACCCAATTTAATTAAACGGCACTATCCTTAACCTATGTGAGGTCATTATTATTTCTGTTCAATTGCAGACATCTTTGTGTGTAATCAAATAACGCAAGTGATCACCATCTGTTCCACAACAACCACCAAGTATTCTCATACCATATTTTTGGTTTAGCTCGATCATCAAACAACCCCATTTTGATACACTATCTACCTCCAATTGATCTGCTTGATCAAGGTCACAATGATCTAAAGAAGACGCATTAGCCAAGCAACCAATGAGCCTATTAAACAACTCCTTAGGCTGGCTTTCAGGAGATATAAATGAAGGAAAGGCACAATTAACCATATAGCCTATTGGATTTATGGTCGTGTTGCTGTCTATAAACCCTATGGCCTCTGGCAGGGTTGTTCCATCTAGTACAAGGCCATCCCTCGATATCACAAAGCTAATAATATAGGGAAGACCAGTAGCTTCCATCTCTTTAGCTATACCGTGTGCCTCATCGACATTAGGAAGAGTCTCTGCAATTAGAAAGTCAACTCCGCCACGGGCGAGCTGCTTAATTTGCCAAGAGTGAAATGATCGGGATTCAGATACCAACAGCCCTTCACCAGGCTGATAACAATCATTTTTACAGCCAATTAAACCACCAATCTTAATTTGGCTCATTCCGCTATTTTGCGAAGCCCTGAAATTCAGCAAAAAATTTACTGCATCGACGTTGATAGACATTGGCAACTCAGATGTCTTCACCCTTGAAAAATTAGCCCTCCATGTTGGAGTACATAACAGAATGGGTGCTTCTGCACTTGAGGCAATATCAGCATACTCCTGGTAGAGCTCCAGCAAGGCCTGTTTTCCATATTCATCATAGATCAATGGGGCATGAACCAACTCCGGATGCAGTTTGAAATCACCAGAGCGTCTGAGTCGCTCTACGATTGCCGCCTCCATCAATATGGTTCTATTGTTATTAAGTAGTTCTTTCATGCTTAGTCTGAGAAAGATCAGGAAAGCCCTAGTTATACACGCTATTTACTCGAGCTGCCCATATTCCAGAGTATACTTTGGTCACTACCCATGATTGTTTGTGGCATCTGTCCATTCCACTGTTGCGCACGAACATATTCAACCAACAAATACGATTCGCTTAGAGCCTCTGCCTTTTTGCTAATCGCTTCAGCTTCTGCCAGCCCTCTTAACTTGATTGCTTCAGCCTCCGCTACTGCCTCAATCTTGATTGCATATGCTTTTCCATCTGCGGTAGCTTTTGCTGCATCTCTTTTGGCATTTGCAGTATTAACCGCACGTTGCGCCTCGAGGTTTTGGCGATCTAAGCGATGTTTTTCTGCTGCGGCCAGATTCTTTTCCGTCTGTTTCGTTTCGATTGATTGAATATATTTCTGCGGAAGACCAAGATTCTCTAACTGAGCAGAATCTAGTTTTACTGGATACTCTTTCGTCTCCTCAACTAACAACTCTTCTATTTGGGAAATTACCCTACTTCTATTTTGAATAATTTCTTCTGCCTTGTAACGAGCCAAGGCATCTTTTGCTGCTGACCTTAGCTTTGGATCGAGAATTCTTGACTCGAATTGACTAAGCCCACCATAACGCTTAAACAGTTCAAATGCTTGATCTCGCTTTACTGTCCAGTTTATAGACACCTCTGCTGTTACTGGCATTTGCTCATGAGTAGATGCATTCAGTTTCTCAAGATTCTTTCTCGTACGTATCTCAAGAACCTCTACCGTATCTACAAATGGTATTTTTATATGCAACCCAGGGTTCACTTGCTCAGTGGCCTCTCCAAACCGCTTTATTATCCCAACATGCCCCTCATCCACTGTATATAGTGACTGAACTATAGTAATTGTTACTGCAAGTAAAACAGCAATTACAACAGCAAAACCTTTTCCTTTATCTGCAAGCTCCGTTAAATCAGGCAGGTTGTTAATATTTCTTTCTACCACTTTATTCTCCTTCTATGTATTAAGCATTATAATTGGCGAGTATAAAACGTCTGTAGGTAACTTACCCCAATTCATGCACTTTTTAACAACTTTAGATACATCGTAATTCAATTTTTCAAAATGGCATCAAGCATCTAGCAATTTCACAGGTATCATGTGCCCTGTTGTATAAACTTTACCATTTGCCCTCAAAGATATTTCAATGGTGACCTTTCGCGGATTGACCTCAATAATTTAACCTCTAACTTCCAGCTCAACATCTATCGATGTTGCTGTAGGTAATCCACCAAAAGCGAGGCAGTAACAAACCTTGTGTGTGGCTCAGCACCCATTTCACGACCTTCTGCTTATATGATGCAGCAGCTAAAGCAGTACCGTGGCAATTGAGCGATAAAGCAACCAACCACCCATAGACCTTACCCGGCACTCCATCTGTGTGGTAGCTTTTAGGTGTAAAACACGCAACTGTGATGTCGCCATCCCAACAGCTCTTCAAATGATGCCCATGTTTATTGTTTTGCCGCATCCTTAGCAAGGACCAAAATCATCTGGATTGTAATCCTGAAATGCACTACTAACAATTTTTCCTTATTTCCATTTTGTTTAACGTTACAGATCGTTGGCGACAAATAATGCTGCTTTTTCATCCTCTGCCATTTGCAATTCAAGGACTTTTATTTTTGTGTGGTCTTTTTAAACTAGCAAACCTTACTAAGATGCTGCTTGAGTCGTTCAATATCTCCTTCCACATCTGGTTCTTTCATTACATCGTAACAGGAGAAAGAGGGCAGTATCTCTGTACCGCAAAACTTGTATGCAGATGTGTTACCTATAAATATATCGTCAACCGATTTGCCCGCAAATAGATTTTGCTCTGCATTACCAAAGGCCTTTAATGGCGCATTCCATGTCAACGAAAGCATATATTTCGTACCTTGCATTTTTCCACCAGTACCATATTGCCTGCCAGGGTCTTTGCGTGTTCTTCCATCATCAATCACCAGATTTTGCTGAACAAGGCCAGTCGTAAATACTTCATCGACATATTTTTTATAAATCCACGGTGCACCAAACCAATAAACTGGTGATTGAGTAATGATAATATCTGCCCAAAGATGTTTTTCAACCTCTTCGTTAATATCATATCCGTTTTCAATATATGTCTGCTTTACCTCATGGCCTTCTTTCTCCATTTCCTCTTTTATAACATCAAGCATAGTTTGGTTCAGTTTTCCTTCAGCAAAACCTTCATACAACTGATGCGCATTGATTAGTAGTACATTTTTCATAAGCACCTCAAATTATTTTCTGTTTTGCTATAGTATTCCGTAATGGTAGGACGCCCGGTTCCCCAAAGCGCCCCCATACAGATCCGGACGTGCGGTACTACCGCATCCGGCTCCTCAGTAATACTCACTCCCGCGCAATGCTGGAGTCCCTATTCATCTACCAGATAAGTCCTGGGAAGGTTAAGCTTCCTTACCTTCGGCTTCAGGATTCCCTGCTGCCTAAGCATCTCATTTAACCCTGCCCAAGTGTAGCTCCTTCTTTGGCTTCGCCTGTTCAGCCACTTATAAACACGTTCGATCACTTCCTTGTAGTAAAGCCATACCTGCCGACTGTTCCCTATCAATCCAAAATATTGATAGTGTCCCCGGAGGCGGCGATTCAGCGCTATGCAAAAGTCTTTATGCGGAAGATGGCGGAACAGCTTAATCCACTCTCCCATTACTTTGACTGCCTGCACCAGCTTCTTCTTTGCCGTTCTCCGATGTAAACGCGGTCGCTTTTGGCGATCACGTCCCCAGTTCAGTTCAAAGCCCAGAAAACTGATTCGCCGTTTTCCACTTGGATGGAAGCGACTGAATCGCATTAACCTGGTCTTCTCTGGTGATAGCTCTAATCCAAACTTACCCAATCGCTTCGGCAGTGTCCGATAGAATCGTTCTGCATCCTCTCGGTAGCGAAATGCACAGACAAAGTCATCTGCATATCTCACCAGTAGTGCCTCGCCTTTAAGGTTCGGTTTTACTCTCTTTTCAAACCAGACGTCCAGCGCATAGTGCAGATAGATGTTGGCCAGTATGGGCGATATCAGTCCACCTTGAGTTATTGTCAAAAGTGGTGTTTAGCCAGTTGAATCAAGCGGCGACCTGATTGTTTGCTATCACCTCAATACCATCTTTAAATTTGATCCCAGTAATTACTTTACCAAGGTAACTGAAACCGCGTAATTTTCTCCATTT
>JAAGZL010000105.1 GCA_024206335.1 Gammaproteobacteria bacterium | reverse complement strand
CATCTCCCTCTCCTTTTTTCCCGGCGCCAAGATCGGCGTACTGGGACTGAATGGCGCCGGTAAATCCACCCTGCTGCGCATCATGGCCGGGCTGGATACCGAGATCGAGGGTGAGGCCCGCCCCCAGGCCGGGATCAAGGTTGGCTATCTGCCCCAGGAGCCACAACTGGATCCGGACAAGGATGTGCGCGGCAATGTGGAAGAGGCCCTGTCCGAGGCCAAGGATGCCCTGGAAGAGCTGGACAAGGTCTACGCCGCCTACGCCGAACCGGATGCCGATTTCGACGCCCTGGCCAAACGCCAGGCCGAGTTGGAGAACATCATCCAGGCCCAGGATGGACACAACCTGGAACGCACCCTGGAGGTGGCCGCCGACGCCCTGCGCCTACCGCCATGGGATGCCGACGTAACCAAGATCTCCGGTGGTGAGAGACGCCGCGTGGCCCTGTGCAAACTACTGCTGTCCAAACCAGATATGCTGTTACTAGACGAACCCACCAACCATCTGGACGCCGAGTCCGTGGCCTGGCTGGAGCGCTTCCTGCACGACTACCCCGGCACCGTGGTGGCGGTAACCCATGACCGTTACTTCCTGGACAACGTTGCCGGCTGGATCCTGGAACTGGACCGCGGTCACGGCATCCCCTGGGAGGGCAACTACTCCTCCTGGCTGCAACAGAAAGAGGAGCGCCTGGAGATAGAACAGAAGCAGGAGTCCGCCCGCATCAAGAGCATGAAACATGAGCTGGAGTGGGTACGCAGTAACCCCAAGGGCAGACACGCCAAGAGCAAGGCCCGCATCCAACGCTTTGAAGAGTTGCAGAGTCAGGACTTCCAGAAACGCAGCGAGACCAACGAGATCTACATCCCACCCGGCGACCGCCTGGGCGACCTGGTGATCGAGGCCAAGGGACTGAAAAAGTCCTTTGGGGATAACGTGCTGTATGAAAACCTCACCTTCAACCTGCCCAAGGGCGGCATCGTCGGCATCATTGGCCCCAACGGTGCCGGTAAGACCACCCTGTTCCGCATCATCACCGGGACCGAACAGCCAGACGGCGGCGAGTTCCGCATCGGCGATACGGTAAAGGCGGCCATGGTGGATCAGTCACGGGACGCCCTGAATGACGACAAGACCGTATGGGAGGAGATCTCCTGTGGCAGTGAGGTGATCGCCGTAGGCAACTACGAGATGAACTCCCGCGCCTACGCCAGCCGCTTCAACTTCAAGGGATCAGACCAGCAGAAAAAAGTGGGCGACCTCTCCGGTGGCGAGCGCAACCGGGTGCACCTGGCCAACCTGCTAAAGAGCGGTGGCAACCTGCTGCTGCTGGACGAACCCACCAACGACCTGGACGTGGAGACCCTGCGCGCCCTGGAAGAGGCCCTGCTCACCTTCCCCGGCTGCGTGGTGGTCATCTCCCATGATCGCTGGTTCCTGGACCGCATCGCCACCCACATCCTGGCCTTCGAGGGTGACTCCAAGGCGGTCTGGTTCGAAGGAAACTATGCTGACTACGAGGCCGACCGCAGGAAACGCCTGGGTGCCGAGGCGGATCAACCACACCGGATAAAATACCGGAAGATAGACGGCTGAGTTGAGGCATCTACAGTCAGGTGGGGCCAACCCACCTGACTGCTTTTTATTCCGTTCCGGTCATAGCAATCAGGTACCGACAGCGTCATCAGCGGCACCATCCCACCCCAAACTCAATTTTGATTGATCCCGGTCATTCCATTCCCCCACATCAGTGCTATATTTCATTAAAACTAAATATCCTAATGTGCTTATATACCCACCTGAATACTAAGGATATCTAGTCTAAAATATAGCTTGGGGGAGCTAAATGGAAACATCAGATAAAGCAGAGAGTGGCGCACATAACCAGGTCATACTGTTCACAACGCTATTCCTGTTCTGGATAATGCTGAACGGTACGCTAGCAGCCGACACCTTGCTGATCGGGGCACTAGCCTCACTCAGCATCGCCCTCCTACTCCCCAACGGACTTTCATTTTTCACAGAACTCCAGGACACACCCCAGGCCCTTGTAGCAGGGGTACGCTACTACGGCTACTTCTTCAAAGAGCTGGTAAGGTCCAATATCAAACTAACCGCCATCGTTCTCACCCGCGACCTGCCGATCCAACCCGGCATCGTCAAGGTACGTACCAAGCTCAAGAGCAGGATGGGACGGCTGATGCTGGCCAACTCCATCACCCTAACCCCCGGCACCCTCACGGTAGAGCTGGATGGTGAATGGCTCTATGTCCATTGGGTAACGGTGGAATCAACCGATATCGACGCCGCAACCGCAAAAATAGTTAGCGGTTTCGAACGCTACCTCGAGGTGATGTATGGTTGATTGGCTGATCCATCTGGCAGCCCTGTTTGCAGGAGTGGCATTTCTGCTCGCCCTCACCCGCTTTATCAAGGGGCCATCAGCCGCCGACCGGGTGGTGGCATTCGATGTCCTGACCATCATTTCCATTACCGGCATTGTACTAGCCGCCCTGACCGAAGGGCGCGGCATCTACCTGGATGTGGCACTGGTGTACGCCCTGCTCTCATTTCTCGGGGTGATCGTGGTCGCCCGCTATCTGGAGGGAGGCTTCTGATGACAATGCTTCTGGATATCATTGGTGGACTCCTGCTGGTGGCAGGCACCGCCTTCCTGCTGTTCGGCGGGCTGGGGCTGGTGCGCATGCCGGATGTATTCAACCGCATCCAGGCCGGAACCAAGGCCACCACCCTGGGCACCCTGCTCACCCTGGCCGGCGCCACCTGTCTACAGCCGGCGTGGGGAGTGAAACTGTTACTGATCGGACTATTCCTGCTCTTCACCAACCCACTCTCCTCACAGGTGCTGGCACGCGCCGCCCATCGCAGTGGCGCAGGCAAGTCAGAAAAAACCAGCATTGACCGGCTGGAGGAAGACCAGAGGAAGAAACCATGACCGATCTTATGACCACAATGAGCCTGTTGCTGGCGGCCACCACGATCGGAGCGGCATTGATGGCCATCTGGGGCAAGAGAAGCCTCCCCATCGCCATACTCGCCGCAGGGCTGGTCAGCCTACTGGCCTCGGTTCAGTTTCTGCTGCTGGCCGCACCAGACGTGGCCATGACAGAGGCCGCCATCGGTAGCGGACTGACCACCTTCCTGTTCTTTTTCGTGCTAGGTCGGGTTCGGGGAGGTAGTAATGATTAAACGCCTTGTGGTACTCCTGCTACTGGCCGGCATCGGCGCCATCTTCATGAGCCTGCTGCTGGGATACACCCCAGATAACGAATTGAACCTTACCGCGCGCTACTATGCCGAACATACAGCACAGGATATCGGTGCAGCCAATATTGTCACCGCCATCATCGTAACCTATCGCGGTCTGGATACCCTGGGCGAGGTAACGGTACTGTTCCTGACCGCAGCCATCGTGGGGCTGGTGTTGGCACAGGGTCGACAACAGAACAGCCAGAGATCACAACGTAAACTGCCAGAGTCCGGCGAGTTGTTGCAGACCGGCAGCCTGCTGCTGACACCCCTGATCCTACTGCTTGGAGTCTACGTATTCGTCAACGGCCACCTCACCCCGGGCGGTGGATTTCAGGGCGGGGCCATCCTCGCATCGGCAATCCTGCTCATGCTGTTGACCGATCCCATGCGCCACTTCAGCCACCGGCTGATCTCCGTGCTTGAGTCGATCTCCGGGCTGATCTTCATCACCATCGGCGTACTCGGCATCATCTACGCCGGCGGTTTTCTGGACAACCGCATCCTGCCAACCGGCAGCTTGGGCCAGCTGTTTTCGGCCGGTGTCATACCCATTATCTATTCATTCATCGGTCTCAAGGTCGGTGCCGAGTTCAGCTCCATGCTGGTCAACCTGTCAGAAACGGAGGGGTCCTGATGTCCTACATCGCAATGACAACCGGATTCATCCTGATCCTTATCGGCTTCTACGGTGCCCTTACCAACCGCAATATCCTGCGCATGATCATCGCCTTCACCGTTGCCAACACCGGGGTCAACCTGGTCCTGGTGGCAGTGGGTTACATGCGCGGCCGCACCGCACCGATCCTGGATGCCGCAGTCCCGGTAACCGAGGCCGCCGCCCGCATCATCGACCCGATCCCACAGGCGCTGGTGCTCACCGCCATCGTCATCGGTGTTGGGGTAACGGCACTGATGCTTGCCTTCGTTTATAAACTCTATGCGACCCGAGGCAGCCTGGATATCTCAAACTACACGGAGCTGAAATGGTAAACGCCATTTTTATCATAGCGACCGGACTGGGCACGGCATTCCTGCTGGGTCTATTAAAGGACGAGTGGCGGACCGCAGCCTATGGGATAACACTGGCGGCCCTGGCCCTCATGAGCTGGATAGCGGCCAGTTGGGTAGCGGCCCTGGCCTGGGGTGGCGCCGCAACCGTGGATATATTTACTGCCGGGACCGAGCCACCATTCGCCATCAATCTACGCATGGGTCTACCAGAGGCGGTCCTGACCCTGCTGGTAAACCTGGCCAGCCTGCTGGCGGCGGTCTACCTGAGAGACACCATGTTCAAACAGGGACGGCGCGCCATGGCGGTGCTGCTGATCTTCGCCATGGCCCTGTGCGGTATCATCCTCACCCGCGACCTGTTCAACCTGTTTGTATTCTTCGAGCTGACGGTGATTTCCACCGGCGGCCTGATCCTGCTCTCCCGGGACAAGCGGGCGCTGGGGGCCGGTTTCAAATACCTGATAGCATCCCAGGTGATATCAATCCTGCTACTGGTAGGTATCATCTTCTCCTACCACGCCACTGGCACCCTGAATATCGACGGCATGGCCTCCATGTCAGCACAGCTGTTGCAGGGCGGCTCCCTGGCCTTCTTCCTCATGTTCATCGCCATCGTCGCCGAACTGAAGCCGTTCCCGGCCAACGGCTGGGCCCTGGACATCTACGAGTCGGCCCATCCAGCCTTTTCCGCCATGCTCTCCGCTGCAGCCGGATCTGCCGCCCTATTTGCCGTGGACAAGCTACTGCTGATCGGTGGCACCCAGTGGCTACCGGTAGCCACTGCCATCGGTATAGTCAGCTTTATCGGTGCCAACCTGTTTGCGCTGGCGCAGAACGTGGATCGGCGCACGCTCGGCTACTCCTCTATTGCCCAGATCGGCCTGGTGCTTACGGTTCTGGGGCAACGTGACATACTTGGTGACAGCTACCTCTACATCGCCGGCGGCATCCTGCTGGCCCACGCCATCTCCAAGGCCGGACTCTACTGGCTCTCCGGCCTGGTGGAGGGACGGGAACTCACCGCATGGACCGCCCTGCGTGGCCGCCCCCTGCTGATCTTCGCCTTCGTCACCTTCCTGGCCCTGCTGATCGGCCTGCCACCCTTCCCCGGCTTCTACGCCAAGTGGGACCTGATCCATACCCTGGCGGCCCAGGACCGCATCATGCTACTCACATTGATCCTGTTCGGCGCACTGATCGAGGCCGGTTATCTGTTTCGCTGGTTTGGCTACGTCATCAAGCGGGAGCAGACCACGGAGCGCGTTGCCTGTACCCCGCATAAGGTGGCAGTGGTATATGGTGCCGTCATTGCCGGTTGGACCGCCGCCTATCTATGGGGCAACCTCTCCCCACACGGCAATCTGCTCCACACCCTGCCGTTACTGTTCGCCCTGGGTTTTCTATTGCTGGAGTGGCTGCCGGTGTGGATCAAGAACACCATTGCCATCATTGGCCTAGTCGCCTGGTTTATCCTGGGCTTTCCGGACTATGACCCGCTGCAGCTGATATTTGCCGCCGTAATCCTGATTGGCGGCGCACTGATCCTGCTCTCCAGCTACCATGTACAGGGCCGCAGGATTGGCTTCTACCCCTCGGCCATGCTGATGTATGCCGGCCTGGCGATGCTCATCACCGCCGATGACTCCTTCAGTTTCTTTGCCGCCTGGGAATCACTGACGGTGGGCTCCTATTTTCTGATCCTGCGTGGCAAACACTCCGAGCCCCACGCCCTCTCCTATATCATCTTCTCCCTCGGCGGCGCCTTCCTGATCCTGGCCGGATTTGCCCTCGCCAGCCAGGGGGTAATGGACTTCCAACTGCAGGCCCTCGGTCAGGTGACGGAGCCACTGTCGGCCTGGGTGTTTATGCTGTTGGCCATCGGCTTCATGACCAAGACCGCTGCCATCGGTGTGCATATATGGCTGCCAGGGGCCCACGCCGAGGCCGAGACCGATGTCTCACCCATGGTATCCGGCATCCTGCTCAAGGCGGGGCTGTTCGGACTGTTCATGCTGCTGATGAATATGGGCAAGCAACAGCTATACGGTATTGAACTCACCCATGTCATGCTCTGGATCGGTGCCCTGTCGGCACTGCTGGGCAACCTGATGGCGATCTTCCAGGAAGATGCCAAGCGGTTGCTGGCCTACTCCTCCATCGGGCAGATGGGGTACGCCCTGTTCGGCCTGGCCATGATGAACCACCTGGGCTGGCTGATGGCGCTGATGTTTGTCATCAACCACTATATCTATAAATCAATGCTGTTCCTCTCCGTGGGCGGCATCGCCAAGCGTACCGGCACCCGGGAGATGTACCGCATGGGTGGTCTGATCACCCTGATGCCGCTCTCTTTTATCGCCGTCCTTATCGGCATCATTGCCGTTTCCGGTGTACCACCCCTGTCTGGCTTTGGCGGGCGCTGGATCTTCTACAACGCCATCATGACCGCTGACCACCGCCTACCCATGATCATCATCTTCCTGGCCGGTCCCATCGCCTTCCTCTACCTGTTCCGCCTGATCCACACCATCTTCCTGGGGCAGTTGAAGGATGAACACCGGCGTCTGAAAGAGGCCCCCTTCTGGCTGATCCTGCCACAGATGATCTATGTGGCCTGCCTGCTGATCTTCGCTGTGGTTCCAGGTATGGCCCTGCGTCATGTGGACAGCTATCTCAACCAGTTCTTTCCCAATCACGGACTGAACTGGGAGGGGCTAACCATCACCAGCAGCTTTGGCTACTGGAGCCCCATATCCATCATGCTGGTCATCGGCACAATCTTCGCCACGGTCCTGGCCTGGCTGCTGTTTGTAAACCGCAAGGCGCAGAAAGTGAAGCAGTTCAACATGGTGTTCGCCGCCGAACGTCCCTATCGTCCGGAGACCACGCACTATGCCTGGAACTTCTTCGCGCCCTACCGCAAGGCGCTCGGTTTTCTTACCCAACCCCTGGTTACCCGTTTCTGGGAGGCACTGACCGATCTCCTGCATAGCCTGGCCGAGCTGTTGCGGCGCTTCTATTGTGGCAATGGCCAGACCTACGCCATCCACCTGCTGGGTTTTGTTGTTGTGGTTTATCTTCTTAAGGTAGGGCTCTAAGCATGGAATTTGAATGGATCAAGATCCCCTACTCACTCCTGACCCTGTTCATCGTCATCAACTTCGGTCTGCTGCTGACCGCACTGATACAGAAAATCGGGGCTAGGGTAGGACGCCGCCATGGCATCCCCATCTATCAGAACTACATCGACCTGATCAAGAATTACGCCATACGCAGCTCCATCACCCACGGTTTCATGTTCTACCTTGGTCCGGTGTTCCGGCTCTCCGGTGGCGTCGGCCTGCTGCTGTTCGTGCCCACCATCTACGGCTCGGAGATGTTCTCAAATCTCTCCTTTGCCGGTGACCTGATCCTCGCCCTCTATTTCGTCTTCTTTGGCGCCCTGGGCATGGCACTGGGTGCAGGCGAGAGTGGACACCCCCATGCTGCCATTGGCGTCAGCCGTGGCCTGTCACAGATGACCGCCGCCGAACTACCCTTTGCCCTAGCGGTGTTTTCAGTGGCGCTGCAGTATCAGACCCTCTCTGTCACCGATATTGTGGCGGCACAGCAAGGTGGCGTACTGAACTGGACCCTGTTCACCAACCCCTTTGCAGTGACTGCGGCGATGTTCTCTTTCCTGGGCTCCATGATGCGACCACCCTTCGATGTGGTATTGGCACCCCAGGAGATCCCCATCGGCCCGCCCACCGAGTATCACTCATCCTATCTAGCCCTGATGCAGACCAACCGGGTGATCTTCCCCGTTGCCAAGATCGTGATCTACATGAATCTGTTCTTTGGCGGCGCTGCCAGCTGGCCGGTGTTTTTCCTCAAGGTGTTTTTGATCTACATGGTGTCGGTCTTTGTCGGCGTGGCATTCCCCCGCTTCCGGGTGGAGCAGTCGATCCGCTGGTTTCTGATCTGGGCCATGCCATTGGGCATTCTCGCCATCGTACTGGTGTGAGGTTATGAAAGAAGAACTGAAGAAACGTGTCATCAAGGGCCCAGACGGGTTCGAGTTCGAGGTAGACCCGCTACAGGACTACTACTGTGAGGCACCGCCCACGGTACAGCCTGCCGCCTACCAGAAGATCGTCGAGAAGATATTCAACTGGGCCAGATCCGAATCGATCTGGATCCTCGGCTTTGGTACCGGCTGTGGCGCCATCGAGATGCGACCGTTGATGACCCCACGCTTCGATGCCTACCGTTTCGGCGTGCAGTGGCGCCCCACCCCACGCCAGGCCAACCTGTTTATCATCTCCGGATACCTGTCGACAAAGACGTTGAAGCGGGCCATCCGTTCCTATGAACAGATGCAGAACCCGAAATATGTGATCGGTCTCGGCTCCTGCACCATCAACGGAGGCATGTACTGGGACTCCTACAACACCATAAAGCGGCTAGATGACTACCTGCCGGTTGATCTCTATATCGCCGGTTGCATGCCCCGTCCCGAGGCACTGCTGGCAGGTTTTGAGGAGATGAAAAAGATTATCCGGGCCGGCAAGGCCGAGGGTGGCAACCTATACGCCGAGAACTTCGACTGGTACAAGGCAAACCAGAAGAAGGTAATACACGACTGGGATATGCCCGAGCACAGCTGGTAGCCATATAGTTAAATTGGATTGAGGTGATATTTTAGCAAAACCAAATAGAAGTATGCCGGGATAAGCTTGCGTTCCCGGCAAAATTAAAGCCCGGGACAGGCTTGCGTTCCCGGCAGATTCACGCCCGGAACGTGCCTTATCCGGGCCTACTAATAAAACATGTGACTGAAGGTTTTTAATAAATAATCGGCTTAAGTAAAAACAATGCAAACTCTCTATACAAAACTGAAACAGCTATTCAAACTCGGCGAACTGACCGAGCAACGGCAGGACCTCGCATTCATCACCGTGGCACAGGAACAGTTGCGCCCACTGCTGCTGCACCTGCGCGACCGGGAGGGTTTCACCCACCTGGTCCTGCTGACGGCAGTGGACTGGATGGAAGAGGGGCAGTTCCAGCTCACCTACCTGCTCAACGATCGGGCCGGTGCACGGGATATTGGTCTGCGGGTGATGCTGCCACGCGACTCTGCAACCATGGATAGCATCCACGACATCTGGCCCACAGCCGCCACCTATCAACGGGAACTGCGGGAGATGTTTGGTATCGGTTTTCCCGATAGCCCCGGGGTAAACGATGAGTTCATCCTTGAGGGGTGGAACGATATTCCACCCTACCGCCGTGACTTCGACACCCTGAAGTATTCCGAGGAGAACTACAGCCATCGCCCAGACCGGGAGACCACAGATCCGGCCCAGCATATGAAACAACAACTCTACCCGGACGAGGGCTAACATGGGCTATCAACCAGACCGTAGTCAATACCCTCAACAGAGAGAGGACGGCAGCCTCGATATCGACCTGACATCGGGTAAATACCTGAAGCTGTGGCAGGGGCCACAACACCCCGGCATCACCGGCAACATGTCAGTGGAGCTGACAGTATGCGGCGATGAGGTGGTGGAAGGAAAGACCCACGTGGGTTACCTGCACCGCGGCTTTGAAAAGCTGATGGAGCGGCGCAGCTTTATCCAGTGCTTCCCCATCGTCTGCCGTATCTGTGTACCAGAGCCGGACTTCAATGAGTACTGCTACGCCGCCGCGGTAGAGGAGCTCGCCGGCATCCAATCCCCGGAACGGGCCGATTGGATACGCACCCTCATCCTGGAGATGGGACGCATCAACAGCTACCTGATGTACCTGGGCGGCCAGGCTGGCAGCCTGGGCCAGGGGGTGATCGGCCAGTGGACCACCTACGTCCGCGACCTGATGCTGGACCGCTTCGAGGAGCTGACCGGCGCCCGCATCTACCACATGTTCATCCTGCCCGGCGGGGTGCGAGGCGATCTGCCAGACGGATTCAATAAACGCATGGAGGAGACCCTGTGCGAGATCGAGAACGTTCTCAAGGATGTCTACGAGACCATGTTCTGCAACGCCGTGTTCAAGAAGCGCACCGTAGGTCTGGGCTATATAGACCCGGAGCTGATTGAGCCCTATGGTGTCACCGGGCCCACCGCCCGTGCCGCAGGCGTGGCCAAGGACGTACGCAAGGATCAACCCTATCTGGTCTACCCGGAGCTGGAGTTTGAACCGGTGGTTGGTACAGATTCAGACGTCTACGCCCGGGCCGATGTGCGTCGCCGCGACCTGCTGATGTCCGTGGATCTGGTGCGACAGATACTGTCTAAAATGCCCAACGATGGCAAGCTCATGACCAAGCTGCCCAACGTCCTGCACTGGAAGATCCCCCGTGGCGAAACCTACATTCGCGGCGAATGCTCCCGGGGTGAATACGGATACTACCTGGTCACCGACGGCAGCGGCTTTCCACGCCGGGTCAATGTGCGCGGCCCCTCCTACACCCACGCCGTGGCCCTGCTGGAGCGGCTGATCGTAAACATAAATATTTCAGATGTGGCCGGCCTTATGGTCTCACTACACACCTATCCACCGGAGATTGAGAGATGAGTATACGTGACGTCCTCTCACCCTTTACCGCGTGGAAATACCTGTTCCGCGATCCGGTAACCATTACCGACCCGCTCAATGAGCGTCCAGGGGCCGCACGCTATCGCGGCTTCCACCAGAACGATGTACAAGCCTGCATCGGCTGTGGCACCTGTGAGACCATCTGCCAGAACGCAGCCATCGACATGGTGCCGGTGGAAGAGATCCTCACCGAGTCAGGAGATTCGGGGCTGCGCCCGCGCATTGACTATGGTCGCTGCTGCTGGTGCGCCCTGTGCGTGGATATCTGCATGACCGGCTCACTCACCATGTCCAACGAATACAAGTGGGTGGAGAGCGACCCCGATGCCTTCCGTTTCATCCCCGGTGTCGACAAGAAACATTGGGACGATGCCGAGCTTGGCTACAGACGGCCCGAGGGCCACCGTCTTACCCCGGCCCGCCGGGTGGAGATGCATGAACTTGAGCCAGAGACACGCATCGGCTCGTTTGCCGAGATCGTGGATGGATACTCGGTGGCAGATGGGCTACTTGAGGCCGAACGTTGCGTCGCCTGCGGCCTGTGCGTAGCCACCTGCCCGACCCATATGTCGATCCCGGACTACATCGCCGCGGTACGCGATGGTGACTACGAACGGGGTCTGGCCCTGCTGTATGAGACCAACCCATTTTCCGAGGTGTGCGGCCGGGTCTGTACCCACAAGTGCGAAACCGCATGCGCGGTGCAACACGAGGGCGAGCCGGTGGCAATCCGCTGGCTCAAGCGCCACATCACCGACCAGGTGCCTTACGAAAGATACCGCGAGATCGTGGGCGACCCGGCACCGGCCACCGGCAAGCGGGTCGCGATCATCGGCGCCGGACCTGCCGGCCTGACCACTGCCTATGATCTGGCCAGAAAAGGCCATGAGGTTGTAGTCCACGAGGAGAGGGAGAATCCGGGCGGCATGCCACGCTACGGCATCCCAGAATACCGCCTGCCCTACGACATGATCGACCGCGATGTTGATCTGATCCGCTCACTGGGGGTAAAGATCCACTGCAACAGTCGGGTAGGTACGGATGTCACCATGGACCAGCTGCAGCAAGAGTACGATGCGGTGCTGCTATCCATCGGCCTGCACCTGGGACGCTCTACCCGGATACCCGGTTCTGAGCACCAGCAGGTCACCAAGGCGGTGGACCTGCTGCGCGCCATCACCGATGGAGAAGAGATCGAGGCACCACGTCAGGTGGTAGTGATTGGCGGCGGCAACGTGGCCATGGATATCGCCCGTAGCATGGCCCGGTTGCAGAAACAGCAACATGGCGAGGTAAATCTAACCGTTACCGCACTGGAGGATTTTGCCCACTTCCTGGCCGATCCGGAAGAGGTAAAGGAGTGTGGAGAAGAGGGTATCGAGATCCTGGATGCCCGCGGGCCCCAGGGAATCATGCTGGATGAGAACGAAAACCTGATCGGACTCAAGACCTGGCACGTCGTCTCAATATTCGACGAGCAAGGCAGATTTGCCCCCAGCTATGATGAATCGGATGAACAGATCCACCAGGGCGATATGGTGATCGAGGCCATCGGCCAAATGACCGATGTCAGCCTGCTAAGTGAAGAGCTGACAGAGAAACTGGAGTGGAACCGGGGACGACTTGCGGTTGACGTCGACGGACGCACCTCTGAGTCCTGGCTGTGGGCAGCCGGTGACTGTGTCAAGGGTCCAGATGTGGTGCACGCGGTGGCGGATGGACACCGGGCCGCCAACAGCATCGACAGTTATCTTAAAGAGAAAACGGTATGAGCAAAGAGAAATCCAGCGGTTATGAGCAACTGCAATCCAGGAAAACCCTGGCCGAGATCCTCGATGTTGCCATCCAGTTTGAACGCAGCGCACGTGACTTCTATGCCACCCTTGCCCCCCAGGTAGGCAAGCAGATTCGCTACCTGGTGCAATAGTTGGCAGAGGAGGAGCAGCGCCATTTTGAGCTTTTCACACAACTGCGTGCCCGCACAGATATTGAAGAGCAACTGCAGATGATGGTGGAGACCCCGGCCAGCGACAGCAAATTTTCTGATGCCATCCAACTCCCGCAATTGGGAGAAACCCCAGACGACCAGGAGGTACTGCAATACGCACTGGGACGGGAACAAGCCGCCATGGAGCAGTACCGTTCACTGGCAGAGTCCACCCCACCCGGCCCAATCAGGGATCTGTTCAACTTCCTGGCCGACGAAGAGACCCAGCACAAAACTGAGCTGGAGAAACTCTACTATGAGGTGGTGCACAGCGGTGGTGTGTAAGGCTTAGCAACTAAACTCATCAACTGTACTAACCAGTGCTTCCCATATATCAGGGCTAAAGCCAGTTGTTTTTGGCAAACAAAGCAGTACCGATAGAGGCTGGGACCACTCCCAGGCAATGCAGGTCATGGACCTTCTTTCAAAAGAAGACGGTATGCAAGGCCTGTTGTACCGGTAAAAAACGGCACAAAATGGCCGTTAGTGATTATTAACGCAGTAAATAAATGCGTCCCCTTTTCTCCCTCCCTTTTCTCCCTAGGTTAATGACTAATTACTTAACAAACTAAGTAGAAACCACAGGCTTTTTACGTAATACCTCTAATTGTCTCCATATTTTACATCCTGCTAATATTTAAAAACCGCTAGATTCACGGTTGCAAATAAACACCGCACCTTTCCATATTGGGACAATAGTGATGGTGCCGCAGATTCAACTGACATGTGCAATAGATGGATTGATACCAAAAACACCTGATTAGGTTTTTAGCCTTAAGGAATCATGATCCAGCAATATCATTATGAGGTCGGCAACGTGAGTTATTGTCAAAAGTGGTGTTTAGCCAGTTGAATCAAGCGGCGACCTGATTGTTTGCTATCACCTCAATACCATCTTTAAATTTGATCCCAGTAATTACTTTACCAAGGTAACTGAAACCGCGTAATTTTCTCCATTT
>JAAGZL010000104.1 GCA_024206335.1 Gammaproteobacteria bacterium | reverse complement strand
TAGCTTGGTCTTGTTGATAGGCGCTGTGGTTATATTCAAACCCAAGGCCGCCGCCTGTAAGAAGCAGGGTCAGGTACAAGGGCCGGTGCAGCGTACCTGGCTACATATGGTGGCCCTGGGTTTTTCCACCAGCCTGGTGCCATGTCTTCCCCTGACCGCCGTGCTGTTCTATGCCGCCACCACCCAGTCATTTGTCACAGGTTGTTTGTTGGCCCTGATGTTTGGTATCGGCACCTCTGCTTCGCCCCTCTACTATATCGGAGGTGCGGCGGGCTGGCTCTCTAAGAAGATCCGCAATGAAATCCCACGCTACGACAGCCTGCTACGAATTATCAGCGGCGTGATTCTGGCACTCTTCGGGATACGCTTGCTGTTCATGGGTGGGCTAATTGGGTGAGCGGGGTCAAGAAACCACATTGAATGAGACTGATAAAAATTCGGGTGTGAGAGGCTCCAGTCTGCGGAAATATGCCGTGGCGGTTGTGCCGGTTTTGTTTCTCCTTTTTGGCTTGGCCGGTTATCAATGGGTCATGACAGAGGAGAAGGCAGGGCAGTCACATAAGGGTAAGCCATCGGCTGTGCGCACCTCCAATCAAAAGGGACCATGGGGTCCGCGTTATGGCCGTAGTGCTCCACCAAAAAATAGCGCCGGTCGTCTCAAACGACCTGTGGTTGCGGCGCGGACCATTCGCCTTGACACCTATCGACCGCAATGGAAACTCTATGGACAGGTTATCGCCAGAGACAGGGTGGCAATGCACATACCTGTACCTGGGCGGCTGACCCACGTTGGACCAAAATTACGGGTAGGGGCGCGTCTCAAACAGGGTGATCTGCTGGCCGTGGTTGATGAGTTTCCCTATCGCTCGGCGTTGGAAGAGGCACAGGCAACACTGTTGGAGGTGCATGCCAAACAGAAGGAGATAGGTGCTCAGATCACACTGGAACAGAGAGGGCTGAAACAGTCTCAACGACAGCTTAAGCTGGCACGGGATGAGCTTGAATATATGCAGAAGTTGTTGAAGCAGGGCAATGTATCGAAAAAGATGCTGGACGATGCCGTACTGCTTATCTCTCAACGGGAGCAGGCGGTACAGCAGAGGGAGAGCAATATTGAAATCAGCACTGCCCGCCTACAACAACAAGATGCAGTAGAGAAACGCCAGTCATGGGTGGTTCAGAAGGCGCAGCGGGCACTGAAAGATGCGCGTCTTATTGCACCTTTTGACGGGTATGTGCTGGCTGCCAATGCAGAGAGTGGTCAATATATAACCGCTTCTAACAAGCTGGCGACCGTGGTCTCTGATGGACATCTTGAGGTGCAATTCACCATGTCGGTGGATCAATATGGTGATCTGTTGGCTGCCGGGGGCAGTGTTACAGGTTTGCCGGTGCAGGTTACCTGGCGTTCTGGTCAAACCCACCTGACCTTTGCCGGCATGGTGACACGGGTGTCACCAGAGGTTGCTGGTGGTAGCGGTTCCATTACCCTATTTGCCGGATTTGATGACAAGACGGTAACCACAGGTAAGCTGCCCATTGGTTCCTTTGTTGATGTGGTTCTTTCCGGACAGAGTGTTGAGCGTGTGGCGCGGGTGCCGGAAAGTGCTGTATATGACCAGAATCATCTGTTCCTCATAGAGGATGGCGGACTGGTAGCCCGCCAGGTGCAACCACTGGCCTGGGAAAATGGTGAAGTGCTCATTGCCAACGGCCTGGATGAGGGGGAACGAATTCTTGCCAACCATCTTCCCAATGCCAAACCCGGCATGCAGGTGCAGGTAAAGCAGAGATGAACCAGGCTGGGGACGCCCCTCGTTTCCCGGCCCTATCGGCCCCCATTCGCTTTTTTGCCCAACACCGCACGGCGGCCAATCTGCTGATGGCCATGTTGCTGATTGCCGGCTACATCGCCCTGGATATGCTCAATACGCAACTGTTGCCAACGCGGGAGAACCCACGGGTTTCGGTACGTGTTGCATGGCCTGGAGCGAGCGCTTCAGACATGGATAGATCGGTCATCCGTAATCTTGAGCCGGCCCTGCGTTACCTGGATGGGGTCGATAACTTTATGGGCCAGGCCCGTGAAGGCAGCGCCTATATGGCGGTTCAGTTTCGGCGCGGTATGGATGTAGATCAGTTGACAGTGGAGGTACAAAAGGCGGTTGATAGTGTCACCACCCTGCCAGATGGTGCGGAACGGCCTGAGGTTCATGCAGTGCGTGGCTTTGAGCGTGTAGCCAAGATCCTGATTACGGGGGCACTTTCAGAGGGTGAGTTGAAGGGCCATGCGGTACGTATCCGTGATGGTCTGCTGGATGCTGGTATCGACCGGGTCACAATGACTGGAACCCGTGATGAGGAGATTCGTGTAAACGTTCCAGAACGTAGTCTGGCCCGCCATCGCCTGACCATGGATGATATCGCTGCCGCCATCAAGCGTGAGACTCAGGATCGGCCTGCGGGTAGCCTGCGGGGCGGGCTGGATCGATCTGTACATGGAGTTGGGCGCACAGATACGGCGGATGATATTGGTGCAATTGTGCTGCGCGCTGGAAAGAGGGGTGAGCATCTGGCGCTGCAGGATGTGGCGCGGGTGGAGGATATATTCGACCCTGATCAGATTCGTGGTCTGCATCGGGGAGCGCCGGCCATCCGGCTGGAGATTCAGCGCACACCGTCGGCCGATACCCTGGAAACCAATCGTATTCTCCATAGTTATATTGAAACAGCCCGCAAGACTTTGCCCAAGGAACTCTCAGTTGAGTTGTTTGATGTGCGTGCCGACTATCTGAAGGAACGTATCAACCTGCTGTTCAAGAATGGTCTGCAAGGGCTTGCCATTGTGATGGCGGTTCTGTTTGTTTTTCTCAGTGCCCGTATCGCCTTCTGGGTTGCCTTTGGTATACCAGTGGCCCTGATGGCAACCTTTGCCGTCATGTGGATGACCGGCCAGAGTATCAATATGTTTTCCCTGTTTGCGCTGATGCTGGCCCTTGGCATTATTGTTGATGATGCCATTGTTGTCGGTGAACATACTGCTACGCTAAATAAGGGTGGTCTGCCAGCCGGGCGAGCGGTGGAACAGGGTGCCTTGCGTATGTCGGCGCCAGTGATGGCGGCCACCTTTACCACCATCGTTGCCTTTCTGCCCACCTTCTTTATGACTGGCCGGGTTGGTGATATGTTGCAGGCCCTGCCATTGGTGGTTACCGCCGCTCTTGCTGCAAGCCTCATCGAGTGTTTCTTTATCCTGCCGGCGCATCTGCGCCACGCGCTTTCATATACAGGCAATCCTGGTCGTTATCGCAGTTTTTTTGATCGGGGGTTCGGCCGTTTCAGGGATCGCATCTTTGGGCCGGTGGTCGAGTTTGTAATTGCCTGGCGCTACGCCACGCTGGCGCTGGTTGTGGCGTTGTTGTTGATCTCAACCTCGGTGGTTATGAGTGGAAAGCTGCGCTTCAATTTCTTTCCTTCGCCAGAGGCTGAATATATCTCCGCTGGCATTACCATGCAGGCAGGTACCTCGCGCGAAGATACGCTGAAGGCATTGGAGCTGATTGAGGAGAGCCTATACCGTGCGGATATGAAGCTGGACGGTAAGCAGGAGCTGGTTAGTGTCACCTTTGCCTGGCTGGGTATGCTGGGCTTCTCCTCAGGTGATCACCTGGCCCAGTTGGATGTTCAGCTTGCGCCTTCGGAGGAGCGAACCATTCGTACCCGTGAGATCTTGCGTCAATGGAAGGGTATGGTACCGGCCATTCCCGGGCTGGAACGCTTTTCTGTTGGTGTGCGGCGTCACGGCGGGGCACCGCAGGATCTGGAGATCCATCTGCATGGGGATGATGCCTGTAGCCTAAAAACTGCAGCCCTGGAGATTCAGGATCTGCTTTTGGATATACCTGGTGTGCAGTCTGTCAATGACAACCTTCCCTGGGGCAAGCGTGATGTGGCCATCCGTCTTACCCAGCGTGGAAGGATGTTGGGTTTTGCCATTGATGATGTGAGCATGCAGGTGCAACATGCGCTGGAGGGAGAGATAGTGCGCAGGTTTGCACGCCGCTCTGAAGAGGTGATTGTGCGCCTTTTGCGTGAGGGTGACATGCTTGGTATGCAGGCCTTGCGTGAGATGCGTATTGTTGCACCGAGTGGTGTCTATGTGCCTCTGCGTGACATTGCAGATCTGGAGGAGAAGTCGGCGTTTTCCATGATCATGCGACGGGACGGCAAGACCAATATTACCGTCGGTGCCGATCTGGATAGCACGGTGCTGACGCTGGTTGAGGCGCAACGTGAACTGGAGAGGGTTGGGCTTGAGGTTATTGCCCAGCGACATGGGGTGGAGCTGAAATTGGCTGGCGGTCTCGAGGAGCAGCGCGCAGGGTTCTCTGATCTGCAGCGTGGATCGTTGATCGCATTTGCCTTGATCTACATTATTCTGGCCTGGGTCTTCGCCGGTTACTCACGGCCGCTTATTGTCATGATTGTAATCCCCTTCGGTATGATCGGGATGGTATTGGGTCACCTGCTCATGGGGCAGAGCCTGACCATGCTCAGTCTGGTCGGCCTGCTTGGTCTGTCGGGGATTATCGTCAACGACTCCATTATCCTGGTCTCCCGTGCAGATGAACGGATGGATGCGGGAGAAACCATGCGGCAGGCGGCCTCGGGTGCGGCACGGGATCGTCTACGAGCAGTGCTGCTTACCTCGTTGACTACCATTGGCGGCCTTACCCCGTTGATGTTTGAGACATCGATTCAGGCGCAGTTCCTGCTGCCCATGGCCATTACCATTGTCTTTGGGTTGGCTGTGGCCACGCTGCTGGTGCTGCTGTTGGTGCCGGTGGTCTACAGCATATTGGCTGATCTTCGCTCTGTGAGGCGGCCTCTTGCTGCTCCTTCAGTGGAATAGAAATAACTGGATTATTCACTAACTGGCCGTTACTTAAGGAGATTATTGATGGCGTGGGCGTGGGGCAAGCCAGCTGTGAAGTAGGCTGGGATAAGCTTGCGTTCCCGGCAAATTCATGTCCGGAACGTGCCTTACCCGGGCCTTCAATAAACATGTAACTGAAGGTTTTTTTATAAATAATCGGCTTAAGCAGGTGTCATTCTGGCCGTTAACCTGTTCCTTTTGACATGCCGTCGGTCAGATGGAGGAAGTTATCCAGTCGTTGCTGCGATATCTCCCCCCGTTCCACCGCCTGTTTGATGGCGCAGTCCGGTTCTTGCAGATGTTTGCAATCGTTGAACTGACAGTGGCCAAGAAAGGGATGAAAATCCCTGAAGCCGTTTTCCAACTCACTGCGTGATAGCTTTAACAGACGAAAACTGCGCACCCCGGGTGAGTCGATCAACTCGCCACCGGATGGCAGTGAGTAGCAGGTGCTGGCGGATGTGGTATGCCGACCCAGTCCGGTGGCGTCCGACAGTTGTCCAACCTGAAGATCCAGGTTGGGTAGAAGGGCGTTGATGATGGATGATTTTCCCACACCGGATTGCCCCACCAGGATGGAGGTCTCACCCTTTAGACGCTTAAACATCGGGTCTAGTCCGTGTCGGGTGTGGGCGCTGACCTGAATTGTAGGGTAACCGATATCCTGGTAGAGCCAAATGCGCTGGTTGAAGGCGTCGCCACTGGTGCCGGAGATCAGATCGGCCTTATTGATCGCTATCAGTGCCGGCACCCCGATGGTCTCAGCGGTAACCAGATACTGGTCCAGCAGATACTCGCTTGGTTCCGGTTCCGGGGCAATAACAATTACCAGAAGGGTGATGTTAGCGGCCAAAGGTTTTTCTCTACCGCTATAATCAGGTCTGGCTAGAACAGAGCTTCTTTCCAGGCAGGCCGTAACCACTCCATTGCCGGGTTCTGTGGCCTGCCAGACTACCCTGTCTCCACATACAATATGTCCTATGTTCTGGCGTGAAAGACAGTGATGTATGTTTCCCTCATTGTCAGCCACAGCAAGGTTCTGACCATGTCTGGCAATCACCCTGCCTTCGAGTGGTGCATCTCCGTCATGTTGCTCGAGAGATTTATCCGCACGTTTAGCAAGACGCTCACGTCGCTTTTCCTGGATTCGCTTTATATGTTCTTTTTGCTTTTGCGTGAGTTTGCGTTGGGCCATGTGGTCTCGTATAGATTAAAGGAATCGAATGCTGATGGGATTATTGCCTGTTCAGTAGTTAGCGTCCAGAACAATGCAAATTTCCTGTCCGGCCTTAATGGCACTTAAGGAGATTATATTACTATCACTTAATATGGTTGACGATGTAGATATTTAGCTAGCCAAAAATGGAGTAGGGCGAAGCTTGTGTTACCGGTAAATCATGCCCGGAACGTGCCTTATCCTGGCCTGCTAAATAAAACTGTTTGCTATTTAAAGTGGTAGTGCTCTTTGTTGAGATATTCTGCAACACTTTCTACCTCTTCATCAAACCATGGCAGTTGCAATTGGTCCTTGCAGAAACGTACCTGGGTAGATAATTTCTTTCTGGAAGCCACACGCTTGTCTGGTCTGGTATAAAGTTCAGATCCGTGGCATCGAACACAGTTTTCGTCGTTTAGTGCCTTGCCGTCTGTTATCACTGAATTATCTGCATTTGCGGAGGGTAGTCCAATGCAGATGCTGGCTACAGCGATCATAAGTCTATTCATACTGGCGTCTCCATTTTGAGCTTGGATGAAAGATATGCGATTCGCACCGGTGCCGGCGGGTGGCTATCATGAAATGCTGAGTAGAGTTGGTCCGGCGTCAGGGTGCTTGCATTTTCCTTGTAGAGTTTGACCAAGGCGCTGATCATGTGCTCTGCACCGGTCTGGTCTGCTGCATAGTCATCTGCCTCAAACTCATGTTTGCGCTGTAGTTTCGCCATCAATGGTTGTAGGAACTGGCTGAATACCGGGGCCGCCATTAGAAATAGCAGCAAGGCTATAGCGTTCGATTCTGTTGTCACTCCTAGTCCATTAAAGAACCATGATTGTGTTATCAACCAGCCCAAAAGGGCCAGCCCGAGCAGAGAACTGATCACCATTATCACCAATCCCTTGAGGATATGTTTACGCTTGAAATGCCCAAGCTCATGGGCCAGCACTGCCTCCATCTCTTCTGCCTCCAGGTGCTCAAGAAGCGTGTCGAAGAAGACGATGCGTTTGTTCTTTCCCAGACCGGTGAAGTAGGCATTGCCGTGGCTGGAGCGTCTGGAACCGTCCATGACAAAGATGCCGTTGCTGGTAAAGCCACAACGGTCCAGTAGTTGTTGAATGCGCATACGCAGCTCTTCGTCTTCCAGCGGGTTGAATTTGTTGAAGAGTGGTGCGATAAGGGTTGGATAGGCCCAGCTCATCAGTAGGGTAAAACCGGTCCAGAATGCCCATGCCGCTAGCCACCAGAGATCACCAGCCGTTTGCATCAGCCAAAGGATGACCCAGATGATTGGAACGCCCAGCAGCAGAGTGAGCGCAAGTGTTAACAGCAGGTCGCCCAAAAAGCGGGCAGGTGTGGTGCGGTTGAAACCATATTTATTTTCAAGCACAAAGGTGCGGTAGATGGAGAAGGGTAGGTCTAAGATTCCAGAGATCAGGAATACAGAGAGGATAAACCCAGTACCCAAGATTAGGGGGTTGTAGTCCAGTGCCATTGCATTCCATGTCTCTTGAATAAGTTGGAGGCCACCGCCTAGGGTCCAGGCTAGAAGCAGGGCTGATCCAAAAATTATCTCCTTAATACCAAGCTTGATCTTCGCCACACTATAATCAGCGGCGGTATGGTGCTGGCTAAGGGAGATGTGATTGGTAAAAGCCTCTGGAACCTCGCTACGATGGGCGATTATATGGTTGCGGTGGCGGAGTAGTAACCAGAGTTGTAGAAGTAGCCCGCTACCGAGTGCACTCAAAAATATATATGTAAACCAGTTCATAGGGTATAAGGATACATTCGTCTGGCATGCTCTGCTAGAATCATTTCGATTCACATATCCAAAATAAGGAATACCGAATGGCTCAAGATGCGACAAACTTGATCTGGATCGACCTGGAAATGACCGGTCTGGATACCATAAATGACAGGATCATTGAGATCGCCACCATTGTCACAGATGCAAAACTGAACATCCTGGCGGAGGGACCCATGCTGGCGATCCATCAGCCGGATGAGATAATGAGCGGCATGGACGAATGGAATACTAGGCAGCATGCAGGGTCTGGTCTGACAGAGCGGGTAAAGCAGAGTGGCTATGATGCAGCGATGGCAGAGCGGGCGACCATTGAGTTTCTGGAGAGATATGTTCCCAAGGGCAGCTCACCCATGTGTGGTAATAGCATCTGTCAGGATCGGCGTTTCATGGCGCGTTTGATGCCTGAGCTGGAGGAGTTCTTCCACTACCGAAATCTGGATGTGAGTACTCTCAAGGAGTTGGCCAAACGCTGGGCGCCTGAAGTAGCTAAGGGTGTGGTGAAGCAGGGCAAGCACTTGGCGCTGGATGATATTCGCGACTCTATCAGTGAACTGGCCCACTACCGGGATAATTTTTTGAGGTTGTCGCAGAATTAGTTGGGTGCGTAGTCTATTTCGCTGCTAATAACCCTGTTGCGTCCGGCTTTCTTGGCTTGATGCAGATTGTTATCGGCCAGATGGAACAGTTTTGTTGCCACATTTTCTATATTGAAGTTATTGTCATAAAAGGCGCCGCCGACACTGATGGTGATGTCTATCATCCCCGCACTGGAAAGTAGTGGTGCCTCGGTGAACCCGGTACGGAGGCGCTCTGCGGTGGCTTCCAGCTCTGCTGTGCTGTCAACAAAAACCAGGGTGGCAAACTCCTCACCGCCCCAGCGATAAATGTTGTCTGCCATTCGCAGTATCTCAACAATACGACCGGTTGTGCTGCGTAGGATTTCATCACCCACCCGGTGCCCGAATCTGTCATTAACAGATTTAAAATGGTCAATATCAATAAATAGCAGGCCGAGCCCGTTGCCACTGCGTTTTGCCAGGGCAACCCGCCTGATGATGTCGGTTTCAAATAGGCGACGGTTGCCGAGATGGGTGAGATTGTCTTCGGTAATCAGGTGATGCAGTTCATGATCGATAATGTGGCTGAGGACGGCAGTGATCTCATCTGATGCGGCCTCCATATCTATGAGGTAGTCAACGATATTGAACGGCGTGCCTGCTTTTGCCTCCTCCAGAATTCTGGTGCCAAGTTGATGCAGGCGGGTGTGTGCGGCATTGAATCCCTCTACCTCTTTTGTTGGAACCAGATCTATTCCACCATGGTTCAGCCATACCCCCAGGGCACATGCATCAGGTGATAACGGCAGATCTCCATGGTTCATCGGTTCCCCAAGGGCCAGGGAGTAGGCGCGAATCTTCCATGTGTAGTGGTCAGCGTAGGCGCGCACCATGCCAGAGCGTTGGATATTATCCAGTTCTTTAGCCGACCTGCGTATGCGGGCCAACTCGTGTTCTGCGGTTGCGCGGAAGCGTTGCAGGGTGTGAGCCACATGGAAGGCAATGGCTTGCACCGCCTGGGAGAGATCGATAACCCGGCACAGGGCCCCGGCCAGAGATTTGTCCTCCCAGGACTGGGCCAGCCCAATAAATAGTTGCCGTAGTTTACCCTGTGCGGTTAAGGCGTGTTCTGCCTCCATCCCATAACGACACCAGTGGATGCCCTGCTCATATTGGGTGGCGCAGAACCGGTCCCCGTAGCGGCCCTGTAGATAACTTTCAAGGATTCCAGGAAGCAGTGGCGATGGGGCATCTTGTGGCCACTCGATCTTGCAGTAGAACCACTCCTCAAAGGCGTCCTGATGCTCCTTCAGGGCTTCCCGAAGCTCATGGCTATGTTGTTTAATTATGGCTGAGTCTATAGATGAGAGCCCAACAATACTGCGTAGTTTGTCACTGTGGCTCATTCTGTTTTTCCACTAATCATCCAATGACGATGCAACTAGAGTGGTATGTTGTTATAGATGAGTTATTGTCAAAAGTGGTGTTTAGCCAGTTGAATCAAGCGGCGACCTGATTGTTTGCTATCACCTCAATACCATCTTTAAATTTGATCCCAGTAATTACTTTACCAAGGTAACTGAAACCGCGTAATTTTCTCCATTT
>JAAGZL010000103.1 GCA_024206335.1 Gammaproteobacteria bacterium | reverse complement strand
GACTCGTAATAGTTGATGTGCAAAAAGGGCTAGATACTCAGGTTCTGGGTAGAAGGAACAATCCTAATGCGGAATCAAACATGGCCTTGCTTTTGGCAGAGTGGCGAAAAAGATCGGCGCCGGTTGTGCATGTTAAGCGCAATTCGACCGAGCCAAACTCCACATTACGTCCCGAGCTTCCTGGTAATGAAATTAAAGATTGCGTTAAACCATTTTCCGATGAAATACTTTTTGAGAAGACCGAAAATAGTGCGTTCATTGGCACTGAGTTAGAATATTACCTAACTAGTAATGAAATAAAGAATTTGGTGATTGTTGGGTTAACAACAGATCACTGTGTGTCTACAACCGTACGTATGGCCTCTAATCTAGGGTTTAGAGTTTGGTTAGTAGAAGATGCTACGGCAACATTTGAGCGGCAAAGTTATGACGGGAAACATTTCACTTCGGAGCAGATGCATGAGGTCAATCTGGCAAGTTTAAATGGTGAGTTTTGCGATATTATTAAAACAGCAGAGGCTTTAGAACTTGTTGCATAACAAAATGCTGCACAGGATTCACTCGCTACGCTCGCTCTCCTGTGAGCATAAGGCGATAGGCGTAGCCGCTTCGCGACCACGCCTATCGGCGAAGCTGAGCAGCAAGCCTGCTCCTGCGACTTGACAGTCTATGCTATGCTACGTCTATCAAGTCACTGGAGCAGAAATCTCCCTAATACCCGTAATGAGCAAGCTCAAACGGGAT
>JAAGZL010000102.1 GCA_024206335.1 Gammaproteobacteria bacterium | reverse complement strand
TTTCCCACCTGCTTTCTGCCAGCGAACAAGTACCTCTGCGCCAAGTAAAGATCCATCGCGGCTATCCACGACTGGTTGATAAAAAGGAACAAACTCGGAGTATTTTATTGCATCATGAATGATACGTCCTAGCGATTGCCTGACGGTAATTAATTTGAAGGTTAAGAATGTGATTGATGACGCAATCAATAATGCTGCAATGGATGAGCTAAATAAGCTGATTTCTTTATAGTATGAGAAGAAATCATAATTTGCCTTTAGTGTTAAGCTTACATCAATCAAGCCCTCTTGTTTGGTTGAATATAATTCAATATAACTTGGTTTTGTTAACTTTTTGCCAGAAAAAATATAGCTGGATCACCTTCAATTGATATCTGATAAGACAAGCAATCGCTACAGGCTTTTTCAGTCAAATGGTTAACCAAAAATGGGTCAATATTTGCAAAATAGCGGCTACCGTTATGCTCGCGAATTAACAAGAGATCCTTGTGTCTATCACCATGCGTAGCGGTCGCCAAGGTATAATCAGAGGATAAGCGGTGGGGTTTGTAAGAAGAAATATCTTCTTGAATTTCACTGCTGCTGCATATTTGATCTTTACCATGCAATACTCCCAATAACCTAATAGATGGGTGTTCAAATGTGTGCATAACCAGGCGACTTACAGTCTCCTTTGAACACTGAATATTTTCTGGGTCTGGGAGGTTTGCCAAAATATTATGTGCTGATGTGAGTGCGTCATGGAACTCATAGAGCAGTTGTTCTGTATCACGCTCCATTGCACGTTTTGCATAGAAGTGATTAAACATACTGATGCTGGCCATGCTTGCCATAAAAATGCCTAGAAACACAAATGAGAGGATTTTTTTCATAAAGTCTTCTAGCCCATAATGAGTACTAAAATGATCTGTGCATAAAAAATATTGTCTAAACAATTTGATTATAGACTTATAAACACAGTTTGCGAGTCGGGTTTGAACTGAAGTGATCTACTAATCTAGAATATCTAATTGGGATTTAATATATAGAAAATGGTTGCTCTTGTACCTTATTTTTTGTGAAAATTACAGGAGATTCATATCCATTAAGTCTTGTTGTATTTCTTGAGCTAGTTCATACTTTTTGTCGTAGGAAAGTTCTGACTCTATAAGGTGCTCCAGGTCCAATCTAACCTGATTATAAATCAACAAAAACTCCCTTTCGTCATGGTTGCGTTTGGCTTCTGGAGTTTTTTGGATCAGTTGGTGCCGCTCAGCTAATTCTGAGAATGTATCAAGCAATCCGTTCAGAATCCTTTTGTGAAATGAGTCTGCCTCTTCGTCTTGGGGGCAAGCGTCGAATGCGTGCTTATCTGATAACATATATAAAATTTCAGCTATGACTATGGGAGTATTGTTCAGTCTAAGCGAAATATCATAATAATGTGAAGTCGAATTAAGCGGTAACCTGTTGATATAACCTTTTACCAGAACATTATTATGTTTACGCATACGTTTGGTAAAGAGCTTGAACTGATTGGTAGCAATAGGCATTACATTTTTTGAAAGTCACGTTAAAGATGCTTAAATTGGCTTCGATGTTCCATGAAATAGCCGTGTCATATATTTAAATATTGCTATAGGTGAGGTTAGCTACTACAATTATCCTATCATGAATATCTAGTCCACATTAGCGGGTCTGCAATATTCTCCTGTTCCTATCAGGAGACAGAAATTCTGTTGCATCAGTCCCGTAAAATTCCAAGATCTAATTATGTTATTTAGAAGTCGAGAGGCTTCAAGGGATTTCTTTCATGTATGATTTTATTCATGATATTTCAGTTCGTCCTGAACCTTTTTCCAAGTATACAGCGAAGGAGCTTTGGACAAGGCAACATCTTTCGCGTCAAATGCTTGAGTTCCATTTGAATCAGCAAACAGATCTCGCATCACGACGTATAGAGATAATTGATGATTCTGCACGATGGATAGACACACAACTTAATCTATCGGGTAAGAGCCTATGTGATTTAGGTTGTGGGCCAGGGCTTTATTCTCAACGGTTTGCTGAGCTGGGAGCCAAAGTTACGGGGGTCGATTTTTCCAGATACACACTAGGCTACGCCAGAGATCATTCGGATCAGTCCATTAGCTATATTCATGCTGATTACCTAGCTGATAAACTTCCTTCTGGATTCGATGTCATCACACTCATCTATACTGACCTATGTGTGCTTTCACCAGGCCAGAGATACAAATTGCTAGGCAGGATGCGGGAGATGCTCAAGCCTGAGGGTCATGTCGTGATAGATGTAGCCGGGACAGGGCTCCTGAAAAGTAGGAAAGAGCTTACTCTTATCGAAAATAAATTAATGGGCGGTTTCTGGGCTTCTGGAGATTATGTTGGTATTCAAAAATCGTTTATCTATGAAGAGCAGTATCTTGCCCTTGATCGTTACATTATTGTTGAGCCAGGTGAGACATGGCAGATTTACAACTGGTACCAACATTACACACCATTAATGATAGAAAAAGAACTACGAAACTCAGGCTTCGTTGTTTCAAGCATGGTGGGTGATTTGACGGGTGCATCTCTGATCTCAGATGGAGACTTGATTGGTGTGATTGCTCTCACTATGTAGTTAAGACTAGAGGCGATTTCGTCGTGGGAGTGTCTCTATTTTGCTCCTGGTTAATTTCTTCTTTGGCCCTGATGAACGGCTACTTTTTTGTTGGTGCAAAAAATAGAGGTTATCCTGCTGTTAGCATTCGTTGATCCGGTAATATGATTTTTTATAAACTAAAAGTTCGAAGTGCTGGTTTAGATCTTCCTTGCGAACTGTATGGTATGATAGAGTCTACATGGAAAGGTATGAAGCAACCAATTATATGCATTTCACTCAGGATTAGTATGTTATGGAAAACCGATTACTAATGACACAATCCAAAGTGATTGCCGAGCGCCGGAAATTTCCTGCCATGATGCTTGTGACGGTGGCTGCATTGACTGCACTAACGGTCGAGGCTTCAACGAGACAAACGCACCAAGCACCGTTCTACAAAGAGATAACGTCACATGAGGCCGGTGAGCCGATCATGGCGATTGTGTCGATTAAGTCCCAGCAGGTCATATTATATGATGCCTATGGTCGGATTCTGCACGCTCCTGTGTCGACTGGTACCAGGGGACGTGAGACGCCGGCTGGCATCTTCGCTGTCGTCGAGAAAAAGAAAGAGCACCGCTCTAACATGTATGACGATGCCAGTATGCCAAACATGCAGCGCATTACTTGGAATGGCATAGCATTGCATGGAGGCCCGCTGCCAGGATATCCAGCTTCTCACGGTTGCGTGCGAATGCCATACAGTTTTGCTGAAAGGTTGTTTGGCAAGACACGGATTGGGATGCGGGTGATCATTTCACCGAACGATGCGGCCCCGGTCGAGTTTTCACACCCGCAGTTGTTTTCGCCAAATGCTGAGGTTGTTGCGGCGGCTCCAGAGCGAGCAGATATGCTCGCGCGCGAGGCTGTGGACGCCGCAAAGACGGTCATAGAAGCAAAGAGAACAGCTAAATCAAAGGTGCGTGAGGCAAGATTGCAGAAGGCATCACGGCGTAAACTTGAAAGGCGTAAGAAGAAGGCTGATGTAACACTCAGACGTGCCGATAAGGCACTCTCTGTTGCTGATCAATCCAAGGCGCGTGCTGAAAAACAGCAGCGAAAGGCAGCTGATCAATCCAAAGAGCTGGCGATGCAACTTGATACCGCTAAACCAGACCTGAAGCTGAAGATTGCTGCCGCTGTTGCTGCAAAGGATGCTGTTAAGGTGGCTAAGACCAAGAAGGTGTTGCTACGCAAACTTGAAAGGCAGAAGAAGAAAGCTGATACCACACTCATGCATGCCGACAAGGTACTTGCTGCTGCTGATCACGCCAAGGTGTTGGCTGAGGAGCAGCAGCAAAAGGCCGCCGACAAAGCCAATGAGCTGGCAATGCAGGTCGATACCGCTAAACTAGACCTGAAGGTGAAAGTTGTTGCCGCTGTTGCTGCAAAGGATGCGGTAAAGGTGGCCAAGACCAGGAAGGCATCACTACGCAAACTTGAAAGGAGTAAGAAGAAAGCTGATGTAACACTCAGACGCGCTGATAAGTCGCTCTCTGCTGCTGATCAAGCCAAGGTGCGGGCTGAGGAACAGCAGAGAAAGGCTGCTGACGAAGTCAAAGAACTAGTGATGCAGCTAGATATTGCAAAACTAGACTGGAAGGTAAAGTATGCCGTCGCTGTTGCTGCAAAGGATGCTGTCAAAGTTGCCAAGATCAGTAGGGCGTCACTGCGCAAACTTGAAAGGCGCAAGAAGAAAGTAGACGCTAAACTAAGGCGTGCTGATAAGGTGCTATCTGCTGCTGATAAAGCTATGGTGCGGGCTGAGGGTCATAAGCAAAAGGCTGCTGACAAAGCCAATGAACTCGCGAGGCAACTAAATAACGCTAAACTAGCCTTGAAGTCGAAGGCCGCTGCCGCTGTTGCTGCAAAGGGCGCTGTTAAAGCGGCCAAGATCAGGAAGACAGTGACTGCCAAGGACGCTCTCGAGGCGAAGCGCACACTTGAACCTGTATCTGTCTATATTAGCCGTGCAACGCAGAAACTTTATGTGCGACGCAACACGCATAAGCCGGCTCGTGACGGGGGCGGAAAGGTGTTTGATGCGAGCATCGAGGTTCCGATTACCATCCGTGAACCCTATAAGCCAATTGGTACGCATGTGTTTACTGCGATGGAGCACCAAGATGATGGTCTGCGCTGGACCGTGGTAACTGTCGATGACAGAGAAAATGCCAGGGATGCACTTGACCGCGTCACCATCCCAAAGGATGTATTCGATCGCATTGCACCAACCGCTTTGCCACGATCCTCAATCATCATCTCTGATGAGCCCCTGAGCAAGGAGACAAACTATCGCACTGAGTTTGTTGCAGTGCTCAGCAATCAACCACAGGGAAGCTTTATTACGCGCAAGCCAATTAGGGAACATGTTGAGGAAAATAGAAATGTATCTACACAACAGCAAGCCAACAGTATGTTTGACTTTGAATAATCATTAAGTGGATGTCAGAAAGGCCTTTGAACTGATTCTTAAAGACAAATCCATGGGATTTGTGCTGGACTGGCTGGGGTGAAAATTAATAGAGCAGGGCCATTTCTGACCCTGCTCTATGATTATTCGTATAAACGGACGCGTCGTAATAATTAACTTCTGATTTTTCTTCTGATGCCAATAAGACCGACTAGGCCGGAACCCAGCAGCCACACTGCGCCTGGAATGGGAACAGTGCTCACATTTGGAGGAGAGAGCACGCTTGTGACATGGACTATCATGTCATTATGGTCCTTATCTCCACCGCCATACAAGTCTTCTATGGCCAGCTTGAACATACTACTGTCATTATCGTTCTGGAAGACTTTAAAATAGTCATATCCATTGCTGTCACTATAGAAGGTGCTACCTCCTTTATCGGGAGATATGAGATAAAAGCCGAATATCCCACTTAATAGACCTATTCTCCGTAGCCCCAGAAGAATCAGACCAGTTGAACACTGTATTAAGCGTACTTGATCCCTTGGTGTAGTAACCAAAGGTATTCCTGTTATGATAAGCAGCAGCTTCACTGACAAGTTCAAATGACACCTCATTTCCGACCATCGAAAAATACCCGGTATCATCAATTTGTGTCCATGTCGCTGCTACGGCGCTCCCCGCTGGTAGAAGAACACTTAATATTATAAGGGTTCTTCGCTGTTCCACAGAGTTATTGTCAAAAGTGGTGTTTAGCCAGTTGAATCAAGCGGCGACCTGATTGTTTGCTATCACCTCAATACCATCTTTAAATTTGATCCCAGTAATTACTTTACCAAGGTAACTGAAACCGCGTAATTTTCTCCATTT
>JAAGZL010000101.1 GCA_024206335.1 Gammaproteobacteria bacterium | reverse complement strand
TGTCATTATCACGCTTAAAGTAGCGTCCCCCCATAGTCAGGTCTGTTTTATCATTAATGTGCCAGGTGAACTCACCAAATATTGCTGTTTGTTTCCAGTTGGTTGCGTCTGTTGAGAGCCATGGAGCATATGCTTCAGGTAATGCCATTCCCCATTCCTCTTCATAATATTGCAAGGAAATAGAGTCCTGATAATCAAAGTTGGTAGGCATACCGAAATGGCTTTCCCATTCATCATTACCATCCTCGTAATAAAGCCCAACTAACCAGTCAAAATCATCTCCCTGGTTTGACAGGCGAATTTCCTGAGCAAACCTGTCTTTATACTCAGGGCCGACTGATTTGGTCAGGAAATCAGAACTAAGATTTGGTCCCAAACAATACCGTGGGTTGTAAGCGCCTCCTACATAACAATTGTACCATGCAATAGCATAGTATTTGGAGTATATAGTTGTATCCCACTCCAAATCTATATCTCGTTTGAAGAAGCTGGTTGATGATACCAGTTGTGCCCAGCCAAGATCAGCCTCTATGGTTAAAGAAGATAAATTCCAGTCATCCTTGCGAATGTAGGGGTTGAATTCGATGGTCTGCAGATCGCCAACAAATGGGTTATAAGAGTTTTCCCCATGGGCATCATTTGATTGGTTGACATGGGCGAAAGTTACCGCCCAATTTTCATTAGGTTCCCAGCGAGCACTGAATCGTGCTGTAGTGTATTCTATAGAGTTCCAGTTCTCTTCCGCAACATGAGCATTATCTGCAGTACCCCATTCAGTGTTGGCCAAAAGGTGACCCCATATAGAATGACCATCTGGAGTATGACCAAATACATTATCAATAAAACCACCATCTTCTGCCTTTTCTGCAACAATACGAATGGCAAAGTTATCTGCTAATGGTATATTGAACACTGCACTAAAGTCATAACTGGCATCGCTATCGCTGCCGG
>JAAGZL010000100.1 GCA_024206335.1 Gammaproteobacteria bacterium | reverse complement strand
TGCGATATCGGACCTCAACAAATACTAGAAAGTTTCCATCCTGCATGATCAGGTCAATCTCACCCCGGCGGCAGTGATAGTTGCGGTTTAGCAGTGTCAGGCCCTGCTGCTTCAGATACTCCAGCGCCAGATCCTCTGCCTCGGTGCCGATCTTGCGGGTGGTTTGGTCGGACGCCTGCCGCTGTTTGAATCGCCCCAACATGCTACCAGGAGAAAAAATCTGAGGGCTGGCTGGATCGCGAACTGGAACTTGGTCTGGGCTTAGGCGCTTGAGAGGAGGCGGATTGCTTATCCTCCAGTCGCGGCGCATAGCCGATGATCTCAGGGATGCCTTTCTTCATTTTGGCCCACACCAGTTGCCGGTGGACCTGGTTGTTGCGTCCTATGTGGAGGATGCCGGTCTTGCCATCCAGGGTTTCACGTGGTGATGAGCGCAGACGTGAGAGGTGCGGCATTATGTGGTAGCTGTCTATGCCCATGGCGTAAAGTCGGCCGTAGCTGGAACTTTTTTTGGCCAGGATTGGTTCCATCAAGCTGCGGGAGAGGGGCTGATCCCCCTCATCGGTTAGAAGCCAGGGAATGTCGGGGAATATCACGTTTTCCAAATCCAGATCTTTCTTTGGTGCATGCTTGCCAGAGTAGCTGTGTGAGGTGGTGTAGATTGGCAGTTTGGCAGCATGATGGAATTGTAGCTGAGGACGGATTTGACGCGCCAGGCTGGTCTTGGCCAGGAGGAAAATAAAATCCGCATCCTGACGGCGGCGTGGCACGAATTCGATTTTTCTGCCTAAAGCGTTACGCATGGAGCGCTGGCGTTGGTAGCTTTCATCTATATTCAGCAGTGCCCGCAGGGTGACAGAGAAGTCATTCTCCTTGGTGTTATATGCCTGGCGTTCCACTACCTTTCCACCCAGGCCGGTCCAGCGGTCGTGAAAACTGTTGAAAATTCTCTCACCCCAGCTTCCTTGAGGGGTTAGTACGATGGCGCGGGTGTGTCCGTCGACCCAGGCACGCTCTGCCGCCTGTCTGGCTTCGTCCTCAGGTGCTAGGCCGAACTGATACAGATCTTTTGGGGTTGAGCCCCGGGCTTGAACCTGGTTGAGTGCCAGAACTGGTACCTCAAGTGACTGCTGTTGTGCCATCTGGGCAACTGACTCTTTCACCAGGGGGCCGATCACTCTATCCGCACCGTCTCTGATAGCCTGTTTGTAGATGGGGATTATCTGTGCACTACTGCTGCTGTCGTAGATACGGATTTCAGGGCGTTCATGTTGAGGCTGATTGCTGTGGGCGGCCATTATGCCATCATAGAGTGCGCGGGCAGCTTTGGCATATGGTCCCCGTTTTGGCAGGAGCACGGCCAGTTGTCTGGATCTGGAGTATTCGGTGGATATGCTCTGTATCTGGCTTTCCAATAGCTGGGGTAGGGCTGGATGGCTGGAGAACTCCTCGCGCCATTTTTGTATGGCAGCATGTCCCATGGATGGATTGTTGGTGTTTATCTTGATCGCCCTGGTCAGTTCGACCCAGCCGCCAAAAATACCTGGCGGATTCGGTCTCAGCAACTCCAGGGCCGAGTTAGTATAGGTGCTGAGGGTGCGAACGATATTGAGCTGGTTATCCAGGCGGGCTGCTGGGTCCTGGGTCAGTAGGTCTAGCTCGGCCATATGGCGTGCGCTCTCAAGCATGTTCCCGGTAAGGCGAAATGCTTCGGCGCGGTTCTTGTGGTAGCGTCGGAGCAGCTGCGAGGGCATTCCTCTTTCCGGCAGCTGTTCCAGCAGTTGTAAGGCCTCATCTGGGCGATTGCCTTTTATGGCCACCTCTGCGAGTAGTACGCGGCGTTTCAGGCTAAGTTGTGGCAGAGTGTCGGTGCCGATGAGTTGCAACAGGCGGAAGGCGGAGGCGTTGTCATCTATCTGTAGGTAGTTTTCCACCGCCCTGAGCATGGCTTCCTGTTTTATTGGTGGTTTGCTGGTCTTTGCCAGTCGCTCGAGCATTACTGCTGCCTCAGCATTATTACCTTCCGCCTCCAGATCCAGTGCGTGGGAAAAAGTCTGGTCGTTTCGCAGGGTGTCTGGCACACCTGACTGGACCCATTTTATAGATGGGTCAGAAACACAGCCGGTAAGTATGGCTGCCAGCAGTATAAGTGGGAGTAGAAGGTGACGATTTTGTTGCATGGTCAGATAGAGGCAGGCACGATTGTAACCATCCTGTCTGTTGTATGGTCCTTGTTTGTGGTGCTACAGAGACTGGTAGCAGACTAATTACCAACGGTGTTCGGGCTGGTATGTACAGCTAAGTATCTTTTCTGGGGTGTGTTGTGTCAATTAAAAACGGTGTTCTTTACGTGGTAGCAACTCCAATAGGTAATCTCGATGATATGTCTGTCCGCGCTGTGGAGACCTTGTCAAAAGTAACCCTGGTTGCCGCAGAGGATACC
>JAAGZL010000099.1 GCA_024206335.1 Gammaproteobacteria bacterium | reverse complement strand
TATACATGGAAAGTGTCGGTTCCGGCAGAAAAGCGAATGTCTCCGTTTGCCGCCATACTGTACTGACTTCGAAATGCCGTAACAGCGGTTAAGGCATCTGAATCTCTAGTGTAAATTGTCATAAATAAATCCCCATTAAAGTTTAGTTAAACTGACAGCGATCGCTAAACCATTTTCCGTTATTTCGCCGCTTATATCCTTCGGCGTATAATCATCATTAAGCAGGTCCATTTGGCGGACCCAACCCTCTACGCCCACGTCACCCACGGAAGGTATATAATTGTAAGTAGTAGTAATCACGCCCATTGCGTCTGTGAGTCCGCTTATAACTTCTGTACTATAGTCAGAAGTTAAGTAAAGTTGTACCGCCGCAAGCTCGATGGGGAGCTTGGTATCACTATCGGTCACTGTCACGGTGATCGGCACGGGGTATAGAATATTAACTTGCCCGTAACCTGTTCCCGGATTAATAACAGTGCCTATCGAGTTAGTTCCTGTGAGGTAAATAGTCAACTTGTATAATGAAGTTATATTTTCAATCGATCCTGTTATTACTAGATTATGTCCATTTATAATACCGTCACCCTGAATGTTACTGAGTACATCGCCATTGATCAGGTCATCAGTTAGGTTAAGAGTGAAATTACCGATGTAGTCAAAAGACACAACCCCCTTGTCATTGATCGTGATGTTGTACGTGCCATCAGGCTGACCAGAGAGAGTATAGATAGCAGTGTATTCGGTGCTTAATTGATCCTCACTCACGTCTTCCAAATACCAACTGAAGCTCGCAGAATCCCCCACAAAGATGGTTGTTCTATCGTACCAAATTACGTCAGGGTTATCGGCATCAATCTGGATTTCGTAAGTGTCCCCGGTATCGAATAGGTTATCCGTCCCACCCGCCAGGGTTACAGTAATAACACTGTTCGGGCCTGCTGTATTGCCTGTGATAATGCCCTCGGAACCGTCAGCAGTGTTCTTACACACTCGCCCTACAACCGCGTCGAGTGTCAGGTCCAATGCTGTGGTGAGCGTTGTAGAGGCGTCAGCGCCTGTGTGCGTACCGTCATACAAGTGCAGTATCGAGTCCGGTGGTATAACCATCCCATCGTAAATGACTTGAGCGTAATAGGTAGGCACGACAATTGATGCTGCTGTGACGACAAGGCTGTAATTACCTGATGCATCCTTGTGCACGAAGTGCACGTATTGCGTAGAACCCACCTCGACATTACCCATAAGCAACGATTGTGATCCCGCTGTCGTTACAGTACTGAGGTTAGAGTCATTTGCAGTTGCGCCCAGATGATCTTGCCCTGCCTCAACCTGCTCAGGTTCCGGTTTAGTTGCAGTGTCTGTAGCAACTGCAAAGAGAACACCATATGCCTCGTCAGTATCTACTTTGCAGAGCAACCCTTGAAAGTCTCCCTCTGAGGTAGGATTGGTCAGGATTGGAGCAACGCTATCCGATGGAATGTAGGTGGGATAAGCACCGATTGCAGGGAAGAGGGCAAAAGGCTGACCGTCTGCACCAAGAATAACACCAACGTCAATACCCGCAGCATCTAGTTGCCCGCCCTGTGACGGTGTATAACCATCAGCCTCAAATGGATCAGCAGTGATTAAGACGCCATCGGTGCCGGGGTGCGTGCCATCATCAGACGCGTTATTCGATGCATCGCCCCATCCAATAGTATTGTTGTCGAAAAACCCGGTAGTTATGCTGTTGTACGCCACGATGTTTTTCATAACCTTTGGGGTTGTATTGCCAGATATTTCCACACCATGCCCGAATCCGATTGTCGTAAATCCGCGCACCTCCGGCGCTTTCGCGGCGTTATAAGACTGTAGGTAAAGTCCTTTGCTCCCCGTACTTGTCCCAACAGACCGCGCCGCACAAGCATCCATTTTACATTGCCCGTGTGAGGTAAGATTGTGAAAGGCGTAATTATTAATCGTCGTCGCTGTAATGATGGAACTTAAACACCGGCTTATGGTTATATTTCCCAAATG
>JAAGZL010000098.1 GCA_024206335.1 Gammaproteobacteria bacterium | reverse complement strand
GATTACAATAATTGTCCTGACGAGATAAAAGCACTACTTACCCCACAAGAAAAAGAGGAATTAGAGAAATGTCATTAAGTCATGTAACAGCAACACGAAACGCACTGGCGGATTTAGTTGTCGATCAGCTGGACTCAGGAAATCTGGTTATTATGACAGATGGAGATGTCGAGATCGCTACTTGTCCCCTGGCGACACCAGCATTTGGTGACGCTGTAGCCGGTACAGCAACAGCAAACGCTATCGATGAAGAAGCATCAGCAACAGGCCGAGAAGCGGCACTGCTAAAATTTCAAACCTCGGGAAATGCTGAGGTTTTCAGGGGCAGTGTTGGCACTTCTGGCGAAGGCCTGAGCTTATCAAGCCTCAGCATCAGCGCGGGTGATACAGTGCAAATATCATCATTCACTTATTCGGCCAGCCTATAATGGCTATCATCAGTTATAAAGATGCCGACGGAGAGGCTCACTGGCCGTCAGCCCAGATAAACACAGCTAAGTACTACGGCGTTGAATGGTCTG
>JAAGZL010000012.1 GCA_024206335.1 Gammaproteobacteria bacterium | reverse complement strand
TGTCCAAGGAAAAATTCGAACGTACAAAACCGCATGTAAATGTTGGTACGATTGGTCACGTAGACCATGGTAAGACCACGCTTACCGCGGCACTGACCAAGGTTATGGCAGAGGCGATTGGTGGTGAGGTAAAGGCCTTCGATCAGATCGACAATGCCCCGGAAGAGCGCGAGCGTGGTATTACCATTGCGACCGCCCACGTAGAGTATGAGTCAGAGGGTCGTCACTACGCCCACGTAGACTGCCCAGGCCATGCTGATTATGTAAAGAACATGATCACAGGTGCAGCGCAGATGGACGGAGCGATCCTGGTAGTATCAGCCGCAGACGGCCCCATGCCCCAGACCCGTGAGCATATCCTGCTGTCACGTCAGGTAGGCGTACCGTTCATTGTTGTGTACATGAACAAGGCCGACATGGTGGATGACGAGGAGCTTCTGGAGCTGGTGGAGATGGAGATCCGCGAGCTTCTGGACATGTACGAGTTTCCGGGCGACGACACCCCGATCATTGCCGGATCTGCCCTGAAGGCGCTGGAGGGCGATGCTAGTGACATTGGTGTGCCATCAGTACTGAAGCTGGTAGAGGCAATGGATAGCTATATTCCGCAGCCGGAGCGTGATGTTGATCAGGCCTTCCTGATGCCGATTGAGGATGTATTCTCCATCTCTGGTCGTGGTACCGTGGTAACCGGGCGTATCGAGCGCGGAGTAGTTAAGGTTGGCGAAGAGATTGAGATTGTAGGTATCAAAGATACCACCAAGACCACCTGTACCGGTGTTGAGATGTTCCGTAAGCTGCTGGATCAGGGCGAGGCGGGAGACAATGTTGGTGTTCTACTGCGTGGTACCAAGCGTGAAGAGGTTGAGCGTGGTCAGGTACTGGCCAAGCCAGGAAGTATCACCCCGCACACTCACTTTGAAGCAGAGGTGTATGTGCTGAGTAAAGATGAAGGTGGACGTCATACTCCATTCTTTAATGGTTATCGTCCACAGTTTTATTTCCGTACTACAGACGTAACCGGAGCATGCGATCTGCCTGAGGGCGTAGAGATGGTAATGCCTGGTGACAACGTAAAGATGGTAGTAAAGCTGCATGCGCCGATCGCCATGGAAGATGGTCTGCGTTTTGCAATCCGTGAAGGTGGCCGTACTGTTGGCGCCGGCGTGGTTTCTAAGATTATCGAGTAAT
>JAAGZL010000097.1 GCA_024206335.1 Gammaproteobacteria bacterium | reverse complement strand
TTGATAGCAGCTAAGGCGACCTTGGCCTTGAACCCCGGTAAATGGTTGCGTCTTTTTCGTCTCATTTTCATCTCCTGTGGTGTTTAAATTACCTCAGGAATGTCACTTAAGCCACTGTCTCAAATCCGGGGTCCACTTCTGCCTACGGCCTACAAAATTACCCGCATGCGCGCATGGCCCACTGATATGGATTGACCTGTCAATATTTAGCACCAGTTTTCTTCATTTTACTGTTCTACCAATGGCTTCTGTTCTGGGTATGAAAGGCAATTCAACGACGGTGGATCTCTCTGATATGCGTGGGTTGGTTACCGACCTGACATCACTGCGTCGTGTAGCTGCCTCATCATGAGAATGCCACATATTGGGCCCAGGGGTTCTCCTTACCGGCCTTCCACACCCTGAACAGAAGCCACTGATGAGTACTCATAAAAGCGCCTTGCTGCCATGCTGTTTGCCCATGACCTCACAGGCAATTGCTCAGATAAATCCCACTAACTCACGGCCTACTGCGGTGGTAACCTGTTTTTTCCGTTTGCCTGCAAGCAAAAGAGTTTTATACCGTCCGCATAGTCGTTTCTGTGATTGTACTGTATCCCTTTACGCCAAGGGCATGACCACACGGGATATTCAGGCCCATTTTGAAGATGTCTACGGGGTTGAGGTATCGGCTACCTTCATTTCCCAAGTTACCAATGCAGTCATGGACGAGGTCACTGCCTGGCAGA
>JAAGZL010000011.1 GCA_024206335.1 Gammaproteobacteria bacterium | reverse complement strand
CAATTGGAGCCGTACCAAAAATCCGCCACAAAATCCCCCTTGCGTTTCATTTGGGCTTCCTCCCCTCGGAGGAAGCCCCAAACCTTGATTAAATTTAAATAAAAGGGGGAACCCTTCAAAATCACCCTAAGTACAAAAAATCGCCAGGACAAACCCCTGGGTGAGCCGTGGACAAATTCCGAAAACCTGTCCACGGCCGCCCCCTGCACCATACGCACCGTCTGGGTCTGGCGACTGCCGTGGACAGGTTTTCAAAACTTGTCCACGGCACGCGCGGCACCAATTCCTAGAGGCGGCCCCGATCCCCATGAGCTGCCTTGCAATTGGAGCCGGGTGAGCCGTGGACAATTTTTTAAAAACTGTCCACGGCCGCCCCCTGCACCATACGCACCCTCTGGGTCTGGCGACTGCCGTGGACAGTTTTTCAAAAATTGTCCACGGCACGTGCGGCACCAATTCCTAGAGGCGGCCCCGATCCCCATGGGCTGCCTTGCAATTGGAGCCGTACCAAAAATCCGCCACAAAATCCCCCTTGCGTTTCATTTGGGCTTCCTCCCCTCGGAGGAAGCCCCAAACCTTGATTAAATTTAAATAAAAGGGGGAACCCTTCAAAATCACCCTAAGTACAAAAAAT
>JAAGZL010000096.1 GCA_024206335.1 Gammaproteobacteria bacterium | reverse complement strand
GCCAGCTCCCGAGATGACTTGACGCCGTGTTCAGATGCCTACTTTGCTTCCCCTCTGGCGCTACGCACGCCGGGTAAGCAGTGCGGCCTCACGGCTACCGGGCTCTACCAGCCTTCGCTTCGCTCTCCTTGGCTGGAAGCGGATGAAGCACCTTCCAAAGTCAGTGACTATAAGATTTGGGATCTGGCTACCAGGCTTTTCCACTGGACACTAGTCTCACTGGTCGCAGCCTTATTTATCAGCGCCGACACTACTGGAAATGCCATAATCCACCGATATCTGGGGTTTGCTGCCCTGACACTTCTTCTGTTTCGTATCTGTTTGGGATTTTATTGGAAGTGACTCTTCGCGGTTTGTTGGCTTTATCAGAGGGCCGGCTGAGGTGTTCGATTACCTCAAAAATTTGCTTGGCAAAGGTGGTACTCAATATGCCGGGCATAATCCGGTTGGTGGTTTGATGGTGGTTTCTATAATTACGCTATTGACCATAACTGCGGTAACCGGTCTTTTTGCAGATGATGGATGTATTACCTTGGCCCCTATGGGTTATCTAGTGACTATTCAGACCAGTGATCTTCTTACCTTTATCCATCATGTTTGCTCCAATATTATACTGGTATTGGTTGTGCTGCATGTCATGGCGGCATTCTTTTATCTAATAATCAAGCGCCAGAATCTGATCTGGTCATTGGTAACCGGAAAGAAGGTCCTTCAGGGGAGTCGTGTCGTTGTCCCAAGAATGGTAAGCCCATGGATGGCCTTGGGTATCCTAGTTTTGTCCGGGACAGTTGTTTGGTTGATGATAACCTTGGTGCAGCCTGGTTGATACAACCTGATGAATAATCCATAAGAGCTGACGTGCATTCCCTTGCACGGTTTTTGCCTTTGCCTACTATTTCTATACGAACATTGTTTATAGCCTGGCTCTATATACCGATGCTATCTTAACTTAATCGTCCTCCATGACGGCTCTTGGCCTTCCAAACCCACTTTACTCAATATGGGCGATTCTTGCTTGCTCGCACTACTCCGACACCAACATTACGTGTAGGTTGAGAAGTATTGTATTAGGGATTCTTTTGCAAGGTTTCCAGGTAATTGATCAACTCATTTATCAAGATAGCCCTCTTTCCACCAAAGGCGTCACCCCAAATTGGCATTTGCTCGTCGCCATGGGTTTTGACTTTACTGCGACCATCAATGGAGAAATAAGTAGATTCAAAAGGAAATTCCTCCATTC
>JAAGZL010000095.1 GCA_024206335.1 Gammaproteobacteria bacterium | reverse complement strand
TATAACTGGTTTAGGTATTATGATCCGGGGACTGGCAGGTACATTACCAGTGACCCGATTGGGCTTGCTGGTGGGCTCAATACTTATGGGTATGTTGGTGGAAATCCGATTGGGTATAGTGATCCGAGTGGGCTTTTTTGCGTGTATGGGCTTTGTGTCCAAGGCCCAGTCCCAGTCCCAGTCCCAAGGCTACCAACCATTCCAGCTTGGGTGCTAACAGGCCCTGGAGCAGCTGTGGTAGGTGGTGCTGCAATTGGCGTCGGTGGAGGGATGGTAATTAATAATGGATATGAGTGGATCTTTGACAATACTATTGGTTCTGACATTTATGATATTATCAATGATGATGCGACTGATGACAGCCGTGACGATAGCCAGAAATCCAAGAAGGACCATTGTATCGAACTATGTTCCGATTCTACATTACCAACCACTGATTATGGTGTTACTTTCTTTAAATGCTTAAATGACTGTATGGAAAAACCTGACGACTGTGAATGATATGAAAAAAGAAGTAGCTACTGAAATTGTTGATCTAATGATGGAATTCGGCGGCCGACTTAACCAATCGGTTGCACTGGTTCAGGATAATTGTTCAGAAGATGAACTGGTTTCCTATCGCCGTGCAGTGGGCAAGCTAATGGGTGCTATGTTATTGGATGTTATGAATCCAATATTCGATGAACACCCCGAACTGAAGCCAGACCAATTGGAATAGTGTAGCGTACCGAACGTAAGGGCTTTGCAAGTATTCATAGGCAGTAAACACAGGACACCCATCTCTTTAAAATCCAACCCATTTCAATTAAGTTAGTAGAGAGTAAACACAGGACACCCATCTCTTAAATATAGACAAAAACGTAAGATACCCATTTACCTGTGAAGTTCCAGATCGTCAAAGAGATGGGTGTCCTATCATTTCAGAGATGGTAGCACTACGATCTACCAGATCGACGCCAATAGCAACCGGCTCGATCAGGTAGGCACCGATCCACGTACCTATGACAGCATCGGCAATACCAAAACTGATCGCAACGGTACTCGAGTATTTACCTACAACAAGGCAGGCCGCATAGCCGAGATCCATGAAAACACCACACTTCTAGCAAGCTACACCTATAATGCCGAGGGTCAGCGGGTGATCAAAACCACCACAACTGGCACCACCTACTATCTGTATGATACAGCTGGTCAGTTACTGGGTGAATATGATGAAAGCGGCCAGCCCATCAAAGAGTATGTCTATCTTGCGGGTGAGCCCATCGCTCAGGTGGATAACACAAGCATTACCTATCTGCATACGGATCATCTGGCTACACCAAGGAAAGCAACTAACGAGGCAGGGCAGGT
>JAAGZL010000094.1 GCA_024206335.1 Gammaproteobacteria bacterium | reverse complement strand
TAATGGAGGGGTGTGGGCTATGGGGAGTGGCTGACGGCGTGGAGGTAGACGAACCAGAAGATCCGCTCAGTGTCGCTCATAGATACAACCTAAGGAACCAAGGGTGGACGGATGCTAACATAAACACATGGGGTGTTCCTTCTCCCACTAATGCAGATGTTATGTATATGGGTAAGGATGCTACAGGAGAATGGTCTAAGGAAACCTTGAGAGAGAGCTTCTTGGGTAACTCGCCTGCCCCAAAAGGTAGGTACATACTGGACTTCTTTAACAGAGGCACCGACCGCGAGGCACAGTCCAGTGTTTCATTAAACACATTGGACCAAGAAACAGGCATGTTCAGTGCTGCTGCCAGCAACTTTGGCAGAGCCCTCTGGGCGCGTAGTGAATCAGAGAGCCTCGAAGCAGATGCCAAGTCTCCTAACGCATCTTCAATGATTTTATACACGCAGATTATTGAGCGCGACGAACAACTAGGTAATTGCTACACAGAAGCAGACCCCAGTGCTGAGATGATTAGTGACCAAGTAGACGCCGATGGTGGGTTTATCTTAATACCCGAGTTAGGCAAAGTTATTGCTATGCGGGCACTAGGTAATCAAGTAGT
>JAAGZL010000093.1 GCA_024206335.1 Gammaproteobacteria bacterium | reverse complement strand
AATTTGATCACCAATTTGCAATCCGGCCCTGGCGGCGGGAGAACCACTACCCCGAGTTTCTTGCTTGTATGGCTGACCAGGGCAGGCCTTTACCCCTCCATATAAAAAAAGAATTTGATGAGTTCCTGAAATGTGGTCGATTGGAACATGGATTTCTTCGCGTGCAATGCAGCACTTGCCACAAGGAAAGGCTGGTCGCGTTCAGCTTCAGCTGTACCAACAGTAGGCGCTTTAGGCTAGCGACGCGGTTTCTTTCCCAGCTGCGGCGCCAGACGCATGGCCGAAAGTGCAGCCCTGTTAGTTGATGATGTCGCCCGTTGTAAATACTCCCCAACGGTGGGACGGCTGACACCACAGCTTTGGGCAATCTTGCGATTACTCACGCCACTGGTTTTTAGCCGCAGTACTTCTTTTATCTTTCTCATGGACAACCTCTTGGCGGACATTCTGGCTCCTTTAATCAAATAAAAAGAGCGCAGGATACCTTCAGTTATCCCGTGTCTGGCTATCTCATTT
>JAAGZL010000092.1 GCA_024206335.1 Gammaproteobacteria bacterium | reverse complement strand
CTCTTGGGAAGGGATAGGTCTAACAACAGGTAATGTGGTTCAGGGATACTCAGCGAAATTTGAAGGTGATACAGCGACAACGGGGCGGGGTGTACTCTGGTCAACACTCAGTGACGCAAACCAAGCCAAGTTCATTCAAGACCCACTCAATAACATTTACTCTGACAACGGTGAGTTAATTCAGGTTCGTGCTCGTGCTCGGGTTATTCGTGGTTTGGAGGGGAGTTGGGAAGACACTTTAATCAACGAGAGATCGCTACAATCTTTTTTTGCAGGTAATGGGGGTCTTAGGTTCTCTAATAACAATAGTTTTGTTAAGATACAAGGGAAACTGACATCCGCACCATCACCCAGCTTAGGGGGGGATTCGCAAGATATATATCTGGATTATAAAAACTCAGGACCAACTAACCAACCCGCGTATGGTACTTGTAGCGCCAGATCAATCAATACGGATGAAGCACATGGAGCAGAGCTTAGGGTGATCCCAATCTGCCTAGTAAGCCGCTTGAACCAAGG
>JAAGZL010000091.1 GCA_024206335.1 Gammaproteobacteria bacterium | reverse complement strand
GGCCCTCGAAGGTGAACTCCATCTCCTGCTTGTTCCAGTTCTCGTTATACACCAGCTCCCGTGACAACTTGAGCAGGGAGTTATATATCTCCGGGAACATCACTTCCATGCTCTGTTCCACCGGGCGGTCATCCAGCTCGGCCTGTTCGATGGAGATGGGCATGGTGGCCACCAAGCCGCCCACAATATCCTCGCCCTGGTTGCCGGGGGTGTAGTCGCCCCACAGGGTAACCTGGCTCAGTTTGCGGTAGGGGTGGGCGGTGAATAGCACGCCGGTTCCGGAGTCTTGATTCAAGTTGCCAAACACCATGCCCTGGATCAGCACGGCGGTGCCCCACTCATTGGAGATGTCCATCAGGCTGCGGTATTTCACCGCCTCGGTTGCATTCCAGGAGCCAATTACCATATTGATGGACTCATGCAGCTGCATCCAGGGGTCATCCGGTATAGCCAGACCGTGGTCCCGAGCCGCCTGTTTATAGGTCATGGTCAGTTCTCGCATCTGCTCGGCATTGAACTGCTGTTTCTTATCTACCCCGTGGCGCTCCTTGGCCTCGCGCATGATGGTGCTGAACTCCTCTCGCCCCATGCCGCCACTCATGCACCAGGACTGGATGAAACGGCGATAGGTGTCCCAGGCAAAATAGGGTTTTCCGGTCTTTTGTGCCAACTCCTGCACGATCTCTTCGTTGAGGCCAAGATTGTGGATGGTGGACATCATTCCCGGCATGGAGATGATGGGGCAGCTGCGTACTGAGACCAGAAGCGGGTTGTTGTGGCTGCCAAAACGGCGCCCGGTGGCCTGTTCGATGTAGGTAATCTCATGGTCCAAGCGTCGGGTGAAATCCTGCCAGGCGGGAGGAAAACGGCGGATTATCTCCTGGCAGCGGAAGAACTCAGAGGTGAGGACGCTGCCTGTGGGCACCTTTACTCCAAGCTTGATCAGCTGCACCAGGTTGTAACCCTTGTTGCCTAGATGGATCAAGTCATGGGTGTGCTCGTTTTCAGAGTGCAGTTGGCAGAATAGCTTCTTTGGATCATAGGTCATGAGCTGATCCAGGTAGTCGCTGCTAAGATGCGCCTCCTGCTCATTTAGAACCTGGTAGACCCGGGTGATGAAATTATCCAGTGACTGGATGCCGATAGTCTCGGCGATGAGGTCTCTTTCGAAACTTTCGGAGATGCGGCTCAGGGTGCCGGCGGTGTCGCCATCCACGTGGTTGCGATAGGCCGGTAGCATGGCGTCTTGTGTTATTTGGGGAACGATGACGGCCAGGGTGTCCCTGTGATGGTTGGTGTAGTAGGTGTAACGGATGTCCGAAATCGCCTCGGACAGGCCGCGAAAAATGTCCAGGTACTGAAGATATGAGAAGCGTTTTACCAGGAGGGATTTTTCCAGTACGTCTACCTGGTTCTCCAGGCGTTTTGAGGCGATGCCGTCTATGGCCAGGGCGCGGATAAACAGACGCAGGGCCTTGACCACCCGATAGAAGGTGGCCTGGGTCAGCAGGGTGTCGCCAGCCTTGGCGGTGAGCTGTTCCAGGTAGACGTTGGCCATGTTCTCCAGGCGGAAGGAGAGGCTCAGGGCATCAAACTTCTTCTCCTGGTAACGACCATAGACCGAAGGGATGTCAGTGGCGATATGCCGCTTGTGGAATATGTCCTCCCGGGCCTCAAATCTCTCCGGGCTCAGGGTGATATCCTTTAACTCCTCCAGAACATCCAGCACCGCCTCCAGGCCGCTGTATGGGTCGTCTGT
>JAAGZL010000090.1 GCA_024206335.1 Gammaproteobacteria bacterium | reverse complement strand
TCACTCTCTCTCTCGCTGTGTATATATCTGTCGTATGTCTTGTATTTGTCATCACTCTCTATCTCTCTCTCTCTCTCTCTCTCTGTATCTATCTGTCGTATGTCTTGTATTTGTTGTAAACACAATAGTTAGTCGTATTTTCGGTTAGTTCCATGTACCCCTTTTCTTCGGTTAGTATGTATAGTAGTATTAGTATTTTCAGTATTTAAGTTTTAGGCTTCATATTGTGCATCTTTTGCACAATATGTCTCCAGACACTTAGCTGTGGGTTATGACTTTTGGTCATAGTTCGCTGTTACGCGGACTATGTCCGTAAGGTGATCGTTTGGGCAGAAAGGCCTGTATTTCTATAGGCTCGTTTACGAGGTTATATATCTGGCATTGGACCTCGATACACACTGTATCGCGGCTATTGTGCGCGGAGTTTAAAATTATATATGTTGTATAGTATTAATATTTGTTGTTGTAATAGTAATAGTTGTATCTTATTAGTATGGATGATAATACTAATATTCGTTTCATGACGTCGCTCACGTCACATGGCGTGGACCGCCCCCCATCCCCCGCTCCCTCTCAATGGTGCTTTCGGATATATGGATAGCTATCCGTAGTTATCGGTGTATTCGTTTTGGTACAGCGGTCAAGCCACCTCTTCACGATCGGTGAATTTTACATTTCATAACTTCTTCTTCTTCTTCTTCTTCGTCTTCTTCTTCTTCTTCTTCTTCTTCTTCTTTTTCTTCTTCTTCTTCTTCTTCTTCTTCTTCTTCTTCTTCTTCTTCTTCTTCTTCTTCTTCTTCTTCTTCTTCTTCTTCTTCTTCTTCTTCTTCTTCTTCTTCTTCTTCT
>JAAGZL010000089.1 GCA_024206335.1 Gammaproteobacteria bacterium | reverse complement strand
TGTATAATACATCTAGCTACAATATAGAGATACTCGCTGATGCAAATTGTGAACTAACAGCAGATAACCCAGGCACTGGGGCAGGTCAAATATATATAGTTGAAACACCATTAACCTTTACAGCATTAAATGTCACAGATAATTCAAGGGTTCAGCTATTCGAGACAGACGAAAAAACAAATGATATTTATGATAGCAATTGGAGCTATGAAGATACAAATAGCGAAATTGCAGCAGGTGATACAGTAAGATTAAGAGTAACTTACGTTGATGGTGCGACAGCTAAAATACCTGTAGAAATGAATCTAATTGCCTCAGAGTCGGGCGGTGTGTTCTTAGTCGAGCAAAAAGATGATGATACTTATAATACTAATGCAATTGACGGATCTACAGTCACAGGAATTACAATAGATGATTCCACAGACAAAATCAGCATGAATATAGCAGGCGGTTCTGTATCGTGGGCTGCAATTTACGCCTATTTTGTTTGGTGGACGAACACAGAAGAAGGCATACGGGATGATTTAATTTTTATAACAGCACCCGATACAGCCAATTACATAGTAACAAATTTCACAATCAAAAACACAAGCAGTCCTGAGGTGCCTTTGGTAATAACAGGAGGCTATGGGGTGGATAGTGTTACAGGCAGTTCTAGCACGTTGATGGATACGTCAGGC
>JAAGZL010000010.1 GCA_024206335.1 Gammaproteobacteria bacterium | reverse complement strand
TGGCCGAGTTCCAATATCGTTTCAATCGGCGTTTTGATTTGAAGGCTATGATGCCACGTATTTTACGTGCGTCAGTACTTACGCTACCTCAGCCCTCCCATATATTGCGGCTTTCTGAGGTTGGTAACTAATCAGGAATGCCATTAACATCGGGTGGCGAATCAGTCGCTTGAAATTATTGGGCAGCATTGAAACAAGCAATAATAAAATAGCCAGGGTTACGCAGAGCATAGTCGGATATCGCAACCAGTGTGGCGGCACCCAAACGCTGAGATAATCGGCCTGCCCAAAACCATAGACAATCATTACCATCCCCAACACCGCTATCAGCGCGAAAGCAATTTTGTAGCCAATCTCCCCGAGGGACTCAATAAGCCTGTCCCGCAGGGCGAACCCCGTCACGGCGTGGATCGAAAAAAACAATACCAGCCCCAATATTAATAGTGCCATTATTTCACCCCCAGATTTTTATTTAAGGTTTAGCGTAAACCAGTATCCGCTTCCAGGTTGGCGATCATCTTTGCCAATACCCGTTTGGTTACAGCCAGGTCTTTTTTTGAAACTCCCGCTGACAGGGATTCCTCCATGCCAAACAACAAACTGTTAATCTCTATAAGGTCAATATCATCGCTCAGGTATAAGAGATTAACACGCCGGTCTTCGCCGCATACCCTGCGCAGCACAAGCGCTTTTTCCTCAAGTTTATTGATTGCTACCGACAGGGTGGCCGGCTTAACCGCCAAGCGGCTGGCCAGCTCTTTTTGACTTATGCCTTCTTCCCCAATCATCAAGCCGACTATCTTAAACTGCTGCAGGGTCAGCCCCTCTTTATCGAGGTGGGATTCCAACATTTTCCCCCCATTGCGGGAAAGCCTGCCCACTAGCGAAATAAAAAGGCTGCTGTAATCCGCTGCATTGACCGGCATATCGACATACTTCCGCACACAGTATTTGTTAGTTAGTCTAACTAATAGACTGACGCCTTGCAAGAAACGATAAAGGCAAAACAATACCTGATTAGTTACCAACCTCAGAAAGCCGCAATATATGGGAGGGCTGAGGTAGCGTAAGTACTGATGCACGTAAAATACGTGGCATCATAGCCTTCAAATCAAAACGCCGATTGAAACGATATTGGAACTCGGCCAAATACCGCCCTCCATATTTTTTGAACTTGAAGCCATGATAGGTGCCAGAAAGTGCTGTTTTTAGATCCCCCAGTACAGTATTCACCCAATGGAATTCAGGCTTCTTCACTGCTTTCCTGCCCGAGCCAGTGATAATACTTTCATGAGATTCTGCAGTTTTTGTTACGGCCATGAAGCACCCAAGACCGTCCGAAATAACAGCCACGCTTGTATCCAGAGCCTCCTTAGACCAAGCCCCAATCTCTTAGCTGGTAAATGCTTTAACACGATCCAAGCGCACTGCAATTGGGTTTCCTTTAGCATTTGTTTGCACCGCTGCTACAAAGGGTACTTTGTTTTCTGAGCCGCGCCCAGGCTTGCCCTCGTGCTCCCCGCCTAAGTAAGCATC
>JAAGZL010000088.1 GCA_024206335.1 Gammaproteobacteria bacterium | reverse complement strand
GGAGGCAGCTGCAATGATTCCGAAAATTGCGATACTGAAAAGTATGCTGCCACTGTAAATGCAGTGGGCTTGTGTGGTGCAACCAATTGGCTAATACCAACAAGGGAGCAACTACTCTCTATTGTTGACTACAGTATTGCTCAACCTGGACCAACTATAGATACAAGCTATTTTCCTAATACGTCTGGAACTAAGTATTGGTCGTCGTCGCCCTATGCCTATGGTGGTAACGGCGCGTGGGATGTCGATTTCGAAGATCGCGATGATAACGGCAGCCTTAAGAGCAACACCTATCAAGTCATGTTGGTTCAGCCAGTTGATGCCATACCAACAGCTGATGCTGGTGACGACCAAATTGTGGACGAGCAAACAATAGTTACACTCGATGGTACAGGCAGTAATGACGATCTTGATAATGGCAGCATTACTAGTTACTTGTGGTCGCAAATATCAGGAACAACAGTTGTGTTAACTGATGCTGATACAGCAACTGCTACTTTCACTACACCAGATGTAAGTTGTGGTGAAATACTTACTTTCCAGTTAATAGTGACTGATAACGAAGGTGAAACCCATAGTAACGAAACATCAGTCACTGTAACCGACGTTGATAACCCAGAAGATACTGTTGCGGATGCAGGTGCTTCTCAATTTGTAGTCTCTGGAGAGGCGGTAATGTTGGATGCTAGTGGCTCATTGAATGTGGAGTGCAGTACTTACAGCTGGAGCCAAACCGACAGTACAGAGGTTGCTATTACTTTAAATGATAATACAGCTCAACAGCCAACGTTTACAGCGCCAATATTAACCGCAGCAGAAACAGTCACTTTTGAAGTGACAGTAACGGATACAGTTGGTTTTTCTGGTACTGCAACCGTTAGTATCGCCATAGTCCCTGTGATTAACGAACTAATCAATGATACTGGAATTACTTTATGTGGTGATTACGCCGATAATAGTAACAACTCTAGTAATACTGAGGATTGCGCCGATCCTGACCGTATAGATGCAGATGGCGACCCAATCCCCGAAGGTCAGGATGCTGATTATGGTCGAGATGCAGATACAACTGCCAATGATGATAGTGATGGCAGCGCTGGGTTTAGCTATACTAAGCTTGATGAGTTTGGAGATCCATTAGCTCAGTCAGCCCTTAGTTGGAGTTGTGTCAAAGATAATGTCACAGGGCTAATTTGGGAGGTAAAGACTACTGATGATGGTTTGCAAGACGTAAGCCACAGCTACAGTTGGTACAATAGTACTGGCAGCAATGATGGTGGAGGTGCAGGTACAGCTAATGGAGGCAGCTGCAATGATTCCGAAAATTGCGATACTGAAAAGTATGCTGCCACTGTAAATGCAGTGGGCTTGTGTGGTGCAACCAATTGGCTAATACCAACAAGGGAGCAACTACTCTCTATTGTTGACTACAGT
>JAAGZL010000087.1 GCA_024206335.1 Gammaproteobacteria bacterium | reverse complement strand
CCACCAAATTGGCGAGGAAGTGAATATGTTGAGAGAAATCAGTTTAACCGCTTGTAATAAGCGGCAGAATGATCATAGAGGGCTCGGAATTCGAGTTGCTGACAACGACTTGAAGTGGCAGTGCCGCTCTAAACTATAGCTATACGGCATGATCTATCCTTAACCTGTTATGTACAAGAACATTGCGTTGCCTACCCATCAAGATAGAATGAAATCATGAACATCTCTTGTGGCTACAATCAATGAAACATATTAGAACGATGAATAGATACTATTTGCTGGTGTTAACGTTTCTGTTAACGACAGGTTGTACCACAGCAGCCACCACAGATCCTGCCTACGTCATTCCCACCGCTGGTAGTGTGATAAAGATCAAGCGATCGCTGGTAGTACCTGCAGGACAGACCAGGGTATACCTACAACACGGCCAAGTGGTAAGTAAGCACAACCTGGATCGTTACTATCCAAGCTGTAACCTTGAGGTGTGGAAGCTGCGACAAAGACCCACCACCATCCGGCCCGGCAGGTTCTCCGTTGCCAGAACAGTGCGTGATATAGATTTTATGGTGCAGTTCAAGCCGCTGCAGCTGGCCACATTAAACCAGGTTAATTATGATGACGGGGGGCAGTCTTTAATCATCCATGTAGTCCATATGCAGCTTAAGTCAGTACAGCAACCAAATGTGTACAGGCTTACCTGTCGCAGCTGGCAGGATTTCCCACACGAAGCCAAGGAGCCAACCATGGCCGATATGCGTGAGGCCTTGGGAAACTATGCATCCATACGGCTGACTAGCCGGTAAACTACTAGGGTTTTGCCGCCACCGGCAACTCCTTGATAAATAGCTCCTGCTTGTTGTACGGGATCTCTATGCCATCCTGCTGGAAGCGTTTGTAGATGGCCATGACCAGCAGGTGCACCACCTTGCCTCGCAGTTCCGGCTCCTCTACCCAGGCCAGCAATTCCAGGTCGATGCCCGAGCCACCAAAGGTGCGAAAGCGTACCCTGGGTTCCGGTCTGGCGCACACCTCCGGTTCGGCCTCTGCTATCTCCATCAGTATCGCAGTTACCTGATCCAGGTCCGTGCCGTAGGCCACGCTGAGCTTGATGCGGATACGAAATTTTTCATGAGGTCCGCCGGATTCATTTACCACCTTGCTATTGCCCATCAGGGAGTTAGGAATGGTTACCTCCACATCATCCCTGGTCAGCAGTCGGGTGCTGCGAATCCCCATGTGGGTGATCTTGCCGCGTACCTCGTTATCGATCACCACATAGTCACCCAGCTTGTAGGGTGAGTCGGCCATGATGAACACGCCGGAGAACAGGTTGGCCAGGGTGTCTTTGGCTGCAAAACCCACGGCGATACCGATGATACCGGCCGAGGCCAGCCAGGCGGTCATATCGATCTTCCAGGCCTGGAAGATAAAATATACCCCCAGGGCAACAATGATCACTGCGGCGAGGTTGGTGAACAGGGGCAGGGTTTGGGAGCTGACCAGCTTGGTTCTGCCCCTGCGGCGGCTGATACTATGTAACACTATCCTGGACACATGCAGGGCGAACAGCATCCAGAGAAATACCAGGATACTGAATACTACGGATCTCACTACCTGTTCCAGGCCTGGAGAGACACCTGCCGTAGATAGGGCAATTACCAGCCCAAGAAGTATCACAGTCCAGAACAGGGGGCGCTGCATCTCTCCAACCAACTTATTATCCAGGGCGTTGTTGGTTTTTTCTACCAGTCTGTGGATCACACTTTCCACTATCAACTCAATCAGATGGGCTGTTGCCAGCGCCAGCACCAATACCACTGTAGCCTTGATGTAGTCATGGTCTGTATAGAGACCCAGCAATGCAGCTACCGCTGATAGAAACAGAATTATCGCAGTTTTTAGAACTGGTGATTTGCCCACTCTTTCACCCATAGTGCGGAATTTGCTTAAGAACAAGTTTTGCATTATTGATACTCTCTGCCAGGGGTTGTTCGGTAACAGGAACCATTCTAGCCTGTATAGAGTGGAATTGTATGATTGAGTCCGATGGGGCAATTGGCGCTCTGTTCAGCTGCGGTCCAGACGTCGATAGCCGATGGCCTCACCCAGGTGGCTGGTGTTGATCTGTTCTTGCCGGTCCAGGTCGGCAATGGTGCGGGCCAGCTTCAGGATACGATGGTAGGCGCGGGCCGACAGCCCCAACTGTTCCATGGCCCGGTGCACCAGTTGCATCGATGCCATATCCAGTTGACAGAACTTCTCCACCTCTCTACTGCCCATGGTGCTATTGGCAACACCGCATCGCTGTAACTGTATGGTGCGGGCGGACTCCACACGGTCACGCACCGTCTGGCTCTGTTCACAGTTGTTTGCCGTCGTATGCTGCAACTGCCGAGGCGGGACCCGTGGCACCTCGATATGGATATCGATGCGATCCAGCAGGGGGCCGGAGATGCGCTGGCGGTAACGGCCTACCTGTTCAGATGTACAGCTGCATGAGTGGCCGCTGTTATCGCCCAGGTGGCCGCAGGGGCATGGGTTCATGGCGGTGATCAGCTGAAAGCGGGCCGGAAATTCCGCCTGCCGGGCGGCCCGGGATATGGTGATGCTGCCCGACTCCATGGGTTCGCGCAGAACCTCGAGTACACGCCGGTCGAACTCCGGCAGCTCATCCAAAAACATCACACCCTGATGGGCCAGGGATATCTCTCCCGGTCGCGGGTTACTGCCGCCCCCCACCAGGGCCACGCCGGATGCAGTGTGGTGCGGGTTTCTGAACGGGCGTTTCTTCCACTGGTTGAAATTGAAGCCGTGGCTGCTGAT
>JAAGZL010000086.1 GCA_024206335.1 Gammaproteobacteria bacterium | reverse complement strand
GCCATTGAAGCGGGTGATTGGGCACGTATTACGCAATTGGCTAAAGAAGCGGTTGCTGGTGCAAATCAATAAGCACGCTTTAGTCATTAGCTTAAAGAGGTTCATAATTAGTATGTGTTGTTTAACAAAAAAACACATACTGTGCGGCTCAAATGTACGTAAAGCGGTCGTTGAGGCATTGAGGTTCTAATGGCAGCTATGAGCGAATAGCAGACGTTAGAGGAGCCTCCGTTGTAGACGTAACCGTTCACCAGGGCCCTATTGACAGGCAGCTTTAAAGTCGTTGAGCAGAGGATAGGTGGTTTTATTCAGCGTCGCAGCAAGTATTGCCCGGATCCATTTCAGAGGATTCAACTTTTGTTTTCGGCAGGTTTCTACGATGGTGAGTATACGTTGTCTGAACAGTTCGCCCCGATGTGACCACACGCCATAGCTGCCTTTTCGCCACAGCACATAGCTTCGTAATGAACGCTCGGCTTCATTGTTAGTGAGAGGGACGCCATCGTGACTGAGGAATACCCAGCACATGTCATCGTGTTTTAGCAGTAGCTTACACCGGTTCTGATAGCGGGGAGTCACACAGCGTCTTGATGCCAGTTCAAGTTGTTCTCGCCAGGCGATACGCAGTTTTTCCATTCGGTCCCGGTATCGCTTTTCACTTAGTTCGTTACTCTCATACCGGTGTTGCAGCCGGAACAGTATGCGAATGAGCCTGACTAACGTTGTTCCATAGGTTTTATTCGTACCCCAGCTTTCCGCCAGCGCATTCATGTTTCTTAAGATATGCGCCCAGCACAATTGACGGTGGTCTGAATCGATGTAGTGATAACCGGCATACTGGTCAGTCACAACAATGTTTTCCGGATTATCGCCGAGTAGTTTCTTTGCCGCCCAGGCGCCACGTGAGAAGTGCGTCATAAAGCATGATAATTCTGCTGTGCATACCTGCCACATCCAGCGGTTTTCATTGCCCCGCTGATGACGGGTTTCATCACAATGAACCACTGCCTCATTATGCATAGTCTCTTTAATATCCTGATAGGCAGGCGTCAGCACCGCACTGACGCGGCCTTGTGCTTCAGAGATAGCACCGCGACTGAACGATAAACCAAAGTTTTGCTCGAGCTGTTGCTGGATTTTACTGATACTCTGGTGAAACTGACCCGACTGCATCGCCACATACGCCAGCAGGTTATTGCCCATCTGCCCTTGATTCACGTTGTCGGGTAGTGTGGCTTTTACCGTTTTACTGCACTGACAACACTGGCCCTGATGCAACTGATGTTCGACTACAGAGAATGCTTGGCTGGGAATATCAAATACCTGATGCCGACGATAAGGGGAATCATTGATAGCAATGTCACCACCGCAAGCACAAGTATCGTCGGGATAATAGGTGCGCGTCTCATCAACGGTATCGGCCAGCATCCGCTTACTACCTTTATGGCCGGATTGCGCACCGCGCTTACGGCCTGTCGGCTTTTTAGCTGGCGCAGAAGAGGACGCCCCCGGCCCATTAGACGATGGCGGGCGCGACGAGTTACGACTGTTTTGATTCAGTCGGTCTTCGAGGTCATTTAGCCTGTCCCAGAGTG